>NZ_JAGQCT010000001.1:0-372092 GCF_024346335.1 Cyanobium sp. ATX 6E8
GCCGTTTTCAGCTTGCGGATGATCTGCTCCGCGGTGTGCCTGGTGCGTTTCATGGTGAAGTCCCCGGCCCAGTCTGGCCGGCTGAGGACTCTCATTCACCCTGGACCGATTGCCGGGGTCCACGTCAGAGCAGCTACGCCATTCTCGCGTGGGCCTGGTTTTTCAGCAAACTCTTAAAGACCACGGCAAAACCCAGGAGGCGGTCTTCGGGCGGGAGCATCCCCCCGGCTTTCGCTGGCTGCACGAGCGCTACCGCTTCGCGGGCCTGCGGCTACGGTTCCAATTTCCGCCTCACCGAACTGCAGAGTGCCATCGGCCGCATCCAGCTGCAGCGGCTGCCCATATGGACCGTCGCCCGCAGCCGCAATGCCCTGCTCCTCGCCCAAGCCCTGGCGGACGGCTGGAGCCGCGACCGCATCCTTAGTGAGATCGCTGCCCTCTGCTATCCAGCTCTCTCCGGCAGCTGCAGCAAGATCTACCTGGAGAAGTGCTTTCAGGAAGCTTGCTTGGCTCCTGCTGAGGGGTTGCCTGTGGCTCGTGAGCTGGGGGCGACCAGCTTGATGTTTTTGGTGCATCTCACTATCGCCCCTAAGCAGATGGCCGGCTACTCTGAGGCTGTGCGGTCGGTGGTGGCGCGGGCTTGCCGGTAGGGCGCTCTGCTAATACCAACGCAGCTTTCAGGCCGCGTGTGTGCTGGCTGTGGCGGTTTAGGCTGGCGGCCTTGTGAAAGCCGCTCGGGAGTGGTTGCGGCTGCAGGTCGTGAGGGTGCCGATGGAATAATGAGCTTTGAGCTATCGCCAACCGGCAGCTGCTGGAAGGCCGCAAGATCAGCTGCTAAAGGGCTTGGGAACAGCGATCAGGAACACGATGGACGGCGCCGAAGTGAGCTGGGCACTCAGGGCACCGGAGGCCACAGCAGCGGTGGGCAGGCCGATGTAGCCGAGGCCGAGGATGCAGTAGGTGGAAGTCAAGTGGTTGCGTTCGGGCATAAAAAAAGCCCCGCTGGGGCGGGGGCCGTTGAGGTTTCAGCGCAATGCATACCAAACTCCACGGCCGCGGCCATGCTGGCTCAGCGTGCCGCGTTCCACCAACAGGCGGAAATGCTGCTTCAGGGTGTTCCGGCTTGCAGCCGTGAGCCTGATGGCCTCACCGATCGTGACCCGGCCGTGTTCGCGGGCAAACTCGACGATCTGCAACTGCAGCTCCGGCATGGCTGCCAACACGAGCTGCTCGCGCTCCACTTTGACCTGGAGCCGGCGGATCTGTTCGGTAAGGGAGCGCAGGAAAAACAGAAGCCACGGCTCCCAGTTGGGAAGCTCGGTTCGAATCGTGGCCTGGGTCTGACGCAGCGCCAGGTAATAGGCCTCCTTGCTTTTCTCGACCACGCTCTCCAAGGAGCTGTAGGGCACGTAGGCGTAACCCGCCTGCAGAAGCAGCAGGGTGGTGATGACCCGTGAGAGTCGTCCGTTGCCATCTTGAAACGGATGAATCTCGAGAAAAACAACGATGCTGATGGCGATGATCAGCAATGGATGAAGCTGGCCTGAGCTGCGCTGCTGCTGAACCCAAACCACCAGCTCGGCCATCAAACGTGGCGTGTCAAACGGCGATGCAGTCTGAAAAACGATACCGATCTGAGTGCCTGTGTCGTCGAAAGCGGCAACGCTGTTGGGATTGGTTTTATAGCGACCACGGTGCCAGGCATCTTTCTCGCTGTAGCGCAGCAGAATCTGATGCAATTGCTGAAGGTGGTTTTCGCTGAAGGGAATCTCCTGCCAGGACGCAAACACCAGCTCCATGACCTCGGCATAGCCTGCCACCTCCTGCTGATCACGGGTCGCAAAGGCTTTGATCTCGAGGTTGCCGAGAAGCTGCTCCACCTCACGGTTGCTCAGACGGCTGCCTTCGATGCGCGTGGAGGAGCCGATGCTCTCGATGGTGGCCACCCGCCTGAGGGCCGAGAGACGCTCAGGCGCCAACGTATCCAGTGAACGCCAGGCGCCTTTGAATTCATCGATCCTGGCGATAAGCCGGAGGATTTCCGGAGTGATCCGAAGGGCGTCGGCATTGAGCATGCGCCAAAACTACACCCATTTACACCCATTTACAGGGTTGGCACTGGGCGTTCCCGGCGCGCAGCTGCTTGGTCTCGCATTCGATCTCGGCGATTTCGGCTTCGATCTTCAAGCGTTTCTGCTTCAGCTGTGCGGCGATCGGCAGATTTTCCTGTTCTCTCTGCCTGAGCAGCCTGAGCACGGAGAGTAGATAGCCATACTCAGCTCCGTAAAAAACGGCTAGCAGCAGCGCCAACATAAGAATAAGTGCTTCCAGTGGCTAAAGCGGCCTGAAAACCCTTGATACAGTAAAGATCGCGCACCGCGATCTGGATGTGTGTTTTCTCATGGAAGCCTGCATCCTTGTATAGCGGATCTCCTTCCCGAAAGGCAGCTCTGACTGTTTGATACGGAGGGAGCTTCCCAACCTCGCCCGTACTCGAGGCCTCTTCCCGAATTTGATGAAGCGTCTGGATAACAGCGCAATCTAGATAGCGCTTCAGCAAATCCCCACCTCCCTGATTGCAGGGCATCGTGCCCTCGGCAAAGTTAGCGCACACAGCTGAGTACGCGACCTTCACTTGCGCAATAGCCGATGACTCCAAAAGATTCAGGCACTTACCAGGATCAATGATGGCGCCAACCACACCGATTTCACCGAGATATGGCGGTTTGCGGCGAGCAAAGGATTCGACCGCAAACTCGCGGGCGCGGGTAGGGCTGGACTCCCAGAAGTAAATACCCGCCCCAAGCCAGTCGTAATCGTTGGCAGTTTTCCGAAGAACGTCTTTGCCTTCGAGAACTTTCTTTGCAACATCTTTCTTAGTTCAATGAAAACCAAGAAGGAATCCAGGGAGGAACTCGTAGAGGGAGGGATTAGCTGCCGCCATAGCGCCTGGTCAGCCGGCCGAGATTGTCTGTGATACCAGCTTTACGAATCACGACCTTCAGACGCTCGGGATCGGCTATCAGACGGGCACAGGTGCGCTCAAACAGAGCAATCTCTTCGACCTCTGAGAGAGGGGAGGATGACTGAGACGAGGGTTGGTGCGTGGTTGATGGGGTCATCGGGAGACCTGGGGAAACAATCCGTGTGGAGCTGAGCAGGGATCTGGGCGAAGCCGAGCAGTGAAGTGGGGATGGGATGAACCATAGGTGAGGCTCGATTTCTTGGCAGTCAGGGGCGAACCACTAGGTGGACTACCGCCCCACCGCCTGCAGCAGCCAGCGCTGCACCTCAAAGAGCTCGGCGGTGGGGATCGGCGCCGGGCCGCCGGTTTCGATCGCCTCGAGGAAGACTGAGCAGCAGGCCACCTGGCCTTTGCCCTGGGAGAGGCGGCGGCGGGTGCGGAAGCCGGGGATGCCCCAGGCCTGGAGTTTGCGGTAGTTGTCGAGCTGCAGCACCTTGCCGGCGACGAATACTGCGAGGCGTTCTTTGGGGAAGGCCTTGCTGCCGTTGGCGAAGTAATGCTCGCCGAAGCCCTGGCCGATTGCCCCGTCGTGCGTATGCCCCTGCCGCCGGAGGGCATCATCCACGCTTGGTACAAGTTCTATGTCTTCGTGAAGCCAGAAGCCCTGGCCGAAGGCTGGAGACGCGATCGCATCCTCAGCGAGATCTATCTGGAGAAGTGCTTTCAGGAGGCTGGCTTGGCTCCTGCTGAGCGGTTGCCTGTGGCTCGTGAGCTGGGGGCGACCAGTCTGATGTTCCTGGTGCATCCCACCATTACCCCTGAGCAGATGGCCGCCTACGCCGAGGCTGTGCGGTCGGTGGTGAAGCGCGCTTGCCGGTAGGGCGTGGTGCTGATGCCATTGCGGCTTTCAGGCCGCGGGTGTGGTGGCTCTGGCGATTATGGCCGGCGGCCTTGTGAAAGCCGCTCGGACGTTGTTGCGGCTGCAGCTCGTGAGGGCGCAGATGGCGTAATGAGCTTTGAGCTGCAGGTGGGCCAGAGCCTGGTTCGGGCGGGGTCCGCTGGCGGCTCCGAGGGCAAGCACCACCGCCCATCAGTACAGGCGTATTATTAGCTGATCGGCGAGAGTCCGGCGTGGGTAGGATTTGGCTATTCGACATCCAGGGCTGGATCACCCTGCTCCTGGGCGGCCTGCTCGCGCTGATCACACTTTTCACGTCGTACAGCCATGTCCACCTCCCCTTCCTCGGCGCCATCGCCCTCAATCAGCAAATCGGAGTATTACTCCTCGCTGCCTTGGTTCCGGCGCTTGTTGGCGATGCTCAACTGGCGACCCGTTGTCGACTACGAGCTGAGAGAGATCGAGTTCAAGCAGCGGAAGATCGCGCACGAGCAGAGGATGAAGAAGCTGAGGAGCGAGAACGAGCGGCTCGCCGAGCTCAACGCCAAGCTGAGTGCAATCTCGTGCAGCTCCGTCACCAACTCGAGCCCAGCGAATCCAACGCCCAGCGAGTCCGAGATGTGATCTCCCTGTTGGAGGAATACGGCGGGTTTGCTTGAGGGGGTGGATGCGTCCCCAGATGCTGGTCTCTCTTGTGCTTAGTGCCACGTGCGCAGCGGTATGGCTGGCCTGGCCATGGATCGCCCCCGCCGTCGTGCTTTCGGTTCCGCTGTCCGCTGCCGATCGCGATTTGCTGGTGATCCTGGATGGTGGCGCTGCCCGCTTTGCGGTTGCTGATCGCATTGCCGCTGCTCTAGCCCAGCCGCCCCAGCGCCTGCTGATCCGTTGTCCCCGCGATGCAACCCCAGCGCAGCCATGGCCCGAACTGCTGCAGGGTTTTGACACCGCCACCCAGATCACCGCTCTCGCCCAATGGCTGCAGCAGCAGCCCCCGCCCCCTGTGGCCCGGGTGTGGATCGCCACAGACCCTGATCACACCGCCCGCGCCGTGCTCCTGGCCCGCATTGCCCTTGGCAGCCAGGGCATACGCGTGGGTCCTGCTGAGCCCCCAGCCCCCAGCGCTGGCGAACGCCGCAAGCTCTGGGGCGATGCCTTGCGGCTCACGCTGTGGCGAGCGACCGGTAGCACCGGCGCCTGGCTGGTTCCGCGTGTTCTGGCCCGCAAGCGGGCGGAGTGTGGGGTGTAGGCAGGTTGCAGTCCACGCGGCTTTCAGGCCGTGGGTGAAGGGGCTATTGCGGTTGAGGCCGATTCGCCATTCCGTACGGCCCGTACAGGACGCAAAATCGACACAAAACCCACCCCGTCCCACGGCCGAAGCAATGGTGCAGTACAGGTGTATTATTTAAAGAGCAGCGACGGCCCGGCGTGGGTAGTATTTTTTTATTCGACATCCAGGCTTGGATCACCCTCATCCTTGGAAGTCTTCTGGCGCTGATTACTCTTTTCTCGTCATACCGCCATGTCCTCATCCCCTTCTACGGCACCGTCGCCCTTGATCAGCAAGTCAGAGTACTACTCCTCGCTGCCCTGGTTCCGGCGCTTGTTGGCGATGCTCAACTGGCGACCCGTTGTCGACTACGAGCTGAGAGAGATCGAGTTCGATCGGAGAGAGCGCGAGTTCGAGAAGCGGAAGATCGCGCACGAGCATCGGATGAGGCAGCTCGAGAGCGAGGACGCGCAGCTGAGGAAAGACGACGAGCAAAGGAAGATCGCGCACGAGCAGCGGATGAAGCAGCTCAAGAGCGAGAACGAGCGGCTCGCCGAGCTCAACGCCAAAATCGATGCGCTCTTGTTCAGCTCCAGCACCAGCTCGCCCCCACCCCAGAACACACCCAACAACTCCGAGGGCTGATCAGCTTCCTGCTTGAATACGGCGAATTCAGCTGAGCAGCACGGGCGCCTGGCTGTTTTCCGAGGTTGTTTCCCGCAAACGGGCGGATAGGGCGTTGGAGGGGTTCTGTCAACACGGCTTTCCCCCCGCGCCTGTTAATTCGCTGCCCCACGGGTACGCCGCCACCCCAGCCCACACCCGAACTGCTCCAGGGCTTCGACACTGCCACCCAGATCACCGCCCTCACCCACTGGTTGGGCCACCAGCCCTCGCCCCGCAGTGCCCGGGTGTGGATTGCCACCGATCCCGATCACACCGCCCGCGCCGTAGTCCTCGCCCGCATTGCCCTTGGCAGCCAGGGTATTCGCGTTGGCCCGACCGATTTGCCTACCCCCAGCTCCGGTGAACGCCGCAAGCTCTTTCGGGATGCCCTGCGCCTCACCCTCTGGCGCGTCACTGGGTCCACCGGCGCCTGGCTGGTTCCCCAGGTTGTTGCCCGCAAGCGGGTGGCCTGTGGGCTGTAGGGGGTAGCTGCCAACGCGGCTTTCTGGCCGCGGGTGTGGTGTCTGTGGCGCTTCAAGCCAGCGTGGCCCAGGTCTTGGCTGCGGCGGGGTGGCTCGAGAGCAAGGGCCAGGACCCTTGACGATCTGGTGTTACTCAGTCACACTAGGTTGTGCTTGTGGGTGCTGCTCTCGTGGTCGTCAAGAGTTCCGTGTCTCTCCGCGAGGATCAGCATGCTTTTGCCAAGGCCTTGGTGGGCGCTGGTCGCTTCCCGTCGGTGAGTGCTGTGCTGCAGCAGGGCCTTGAGCTGCTGCAGCAGCAGGAGGCTGATGCCCAAGCCGATCGAGCGGCTTTGCAGGTCTTGCTTCAGCAGCGCGCGAATGGGGCCTTCATCTCTGCCGATCAACTGCGGGCCAAGTTGGCGGCGCAGCCCCGATGAGCGAGGCTCCATGGACGGTTGTCTTCGCCGCAGAGCCCATCAACGATCTGTTGCTGATCACTGAGTCCCTCACTCAGGCCTATTGTAGTTTTGGGGAATCACCGGCCGAGGCTAATCGACACGCACAAGCGCGCATCGAGGCCATTATTGCTGCCGCTGAACGGTTAGCCACCGCTCCTTGGCGCGGAGAATCGCACGATGATCTGATGCCTGGCCTTCGACATCTGGCTCTCGATCGCGCGGTCTATTGGTTTCGGCCACGCGCTCAGCAGCGGGACATCCAGGTGCTTGCTGTGTTCTTCGGTGGCCAAGATCACCAGCGCCGCATGTTGGTTCGCCTGCTGCAAAAGAGTTCCGAGGTCTGAGCCTGTCTTGTTCACCAGCGTGATTTGATTTTTTCTGTTCATTGCCCCTCGGCTCCAGTCAGTCCGTGGGCCGCTTCGGTGATGTGGCGGCTGAGCGGTTGCCTGTGGGCGGAGAGCTGGGGGAGACCAGCTTGATGTTTTTGCTGCATCCCACCATCACCCCCGAGCAAATGTCCGGCTACGCCGAGGCTGTGTGGTCGATGGTGTTGCGGGCTTGCTGCTGACTGCACTCGGCCTAATGCGGCTCCAGCTCCTGGCTGCTGTCCCGGTGTTGTTCACGGCCGCCGCAGCGTCTGCTGATCCGCTGCCCCCGCACCACTCCGCCGCCACAGCCCCTGCCCGAACTGCTCCAGGGCTACGACACCACCACCCAGATCACCGCCCTGGCCGCCTGGCTTCGCGCCCAGCCCGCCCCCGGGCCCCGCCACGTCTGGATTGCCACCGATCCCGATCACACCGCCCGCGCCGTAGTCCTCGCCCGCATTGCCCTCGGCAGCCAGGGCATTCGCGTTGGTCCGGCCGATTTGCCTACCCCCAGCCCTAGCGAGCACCGCAAGCTGCTTCGGGATGCCCTGCGCCTCACCCTCTGGCGCGCCACTGGCAGCACCGGCGCTTGGCTGGCTCCCCAGGTTGTTGCCCGCAAACGCGCGAATTGTGGGGTGTAGTTGGTGCAGCACCTGGCTGGCCTTTGCGTGATTTCACGAATGCTTTGATAGTTTGCTTGTACTATCCTGTGTTCAGGTTTCTGCTGGCTAAGGTGGTTTTATGACTTGACCGTCAAGGCTGGATTACGGTTTTCGCTGCCCTGCTCCTTGCCGCCAGCTACCGGGAACAAATGTTTTCCTAAATTGAACTGACCCTCCGGGACCTCCGCCGTGGCTGAATGGCTCGTCAACTTTCATTTGGAGCAGCTTCCTGAGGGCGGCTTTCTTGCCACCTGTGAAAGCATTCCTGGTCTGATCGCCCAGGGGCGCACCGTGGCGGAGACCCTCGAGATTGCCCGTGATGTGGCCAAAAAGCTTCGCGAAGCGCGGCTTGATCGGGGTGAACTTGAAGCTTCTGCTCCCCTCGCGCAGTCCTTTGAGCTTCCCGTTGTTCTGAGCGCGTAGTGGGTCGTCTGTCTGGTTATCGGTATCGGGATGTCACCAAGCGTTTGAAGCTCTTCGGCTTTGCGTTTGACCGCCAAGCAGCTGGTTCCCACGAGATCTGGTACCAACATTCCGGCAATCGCTACACCACGATCCCGAACCACCCCGGTGACATGCCAGAGGGAACCCTTCGCGCCATCCTGCACCAAGCAGGCATCAGTGTGGAGACGTTTCTAGCGAACTGAGCTGCCCTTCCTCAACCAGTTCCTGCTCGGCAGCGTTGCTGACCATTGCCACGGGCCGGAAGGGCCTCGCCCCCGCCGACCCGCTACTTGAAGCCCGCTTTTTTGGTGAAACTGCCCTGATGTTTTTAGCTTCCCACCATCACCCAGATCACCGCCCTCGCCCACTGGTTGCGCCACCAGCGCTCGCCCCGCATCGCCCTCGGCAGCCAGGGCATTCGCGTTGGCCCGACCGATTTGCCTACACCCAGCCCTAGCGAGCACCGCAAGCTTCTTCGCGATGCTTTGCGCCTCACTCTTTGGAGGGCCACTGGGAGCACCGGCGCCTGGCTGGCTCCCGAGGTTGCTGCCCGTAAACGGGCGGATTGTGGGGTTTAGGGGTGCAGGCCGGCGGCGGGACCCGTGATTCCACGGATGCTTTATTAGTTTGCTTGTACTATCCTGTGTTCAGGGTTTGGGCTGGCTACGGTGGTTTTGGGAATTGACCTACAGGGCGCGATCACGCTCATTGCCGGCCTTCTGCTCGCCTTGATCACACTTTTTACGGGTTATGGCCATGTCGACTTCTTTTGGGGCCCAACCCTCCAGCTCAATAAGCAAATCGGAGTTTCTGTCCTCGCTGCCTCGCTGGCGACGCTGGTTGTCGAGGCTCAATTGGCATCCCGTCGTCGAATACGAGATTCGCGAGATCGAATTCGAGCGCAGGAAGATCGAGTACGAGAACAGGAAGATCGAGCACGAGAACAGGAAGATCGAGCACGAGAAGCGGATGAAACAGCTCGAGAGCGAGATCGCGCGGCTCGAGCAAGCCAACTCCAGGCTCGAGCGCTTCGAGCGGGAGCACTTGTCTGGCTCGATCCCACCCCCCTCCACAGGAGATTTATACAGTTGATCTCTACCGAGCTTGCTGATCTCGCTGGTGGGGCGCCCTCGTGATCCAGCCCTCTCGCGCCATCGTGTTGAGCCCCAGCCCCAGCCCCAGCTCGCTGGCTGGCCGATCAGGGCCTGCCCGCTGGAACTGATCGTGGTGCTTGATGGCACGCCCACCCGCTAAACCAGGCCGAGTGTTACCGGCAGCAACTGCTGCAGGAACCGGGGAGCGCCTGCTGATCCGCTGCCGCCGCGCTATGACACCGCCCCCAGATCACCGCCCTCGCCCACTGATTGCGCCTCCAGCCCTCGCCCCGCAGTGCTCGGGTGTGGATTGCCACCGATCCCGATCACACCGCCCGCGCCGTGATCCTCGCCCGCATCGCCCTCGGCAGCCAGGGCATTCGCGTTGGTCCGGCTGATTTGCCTACCCCCAGCCCTAGGAGTGTGTCGCACGTTGGGCCGAGGCCAGGAAGTGGTGAATCAGCCTCTGTGATTCAGGGACACCCGATCACAGCTTTGGCGAATCAGGCCCTCAGGCCGCTGCCGCGCTTGCCCTGAACAGCTTGAGGATGTTGTGGGTGGTGGCCATCAGCGCCCATTCCCCATTCACCTTCTCCAGCCCCCTCAATCGGAAGCGATCCAGACCTCTGGCCCCTTTGATCTGGCCAAATACTGGTTCAACCACCGTCTTGCGCAGGGCATAGATCGCTTGGCCGGCTTTGGATCTGAGCTTCCGCTCCATCCGTCCGCGGGCATCAAGATCTCTGGGTGCTCGGCCCCGTGAGGGCCTGGGCCTCTGGCCGTGCTGCTGCCGGCTGGTGGAGATGTATGCCTGCAGCCCTTTCTCCTCACAGGCTTCCAGGTTGGCGGTGCTGCAGTAGCCGGCATCGGCGATCAAGGCATCTGGCAACTGCCCGGTGTTGGCCTCGATGAGCTCCAGCATGGGCAGCAGGTGCACCGCATCGCTGGGCTGGTTGCTGACGCCGATGGCCACGATCACTTGGTGGTCGCCATCGACGGCGGCTTGGGCGTTGTAGCCCTGGATCCAGCCGTCAGCGCCTTTGAGGATGTGGCTGTCGGGGTCGGTGTAGGCGAAGCCTTCCGCGCAGCGGTGATTCCGCTGCGCGGTCGGTTTGGGGTTGCCGGCTGCATCGGTGGGGAGCGTGCGCTGCGGCATCGCCAATGGATCGGTCTCGGCAGCGGCAACGCTGCTCAGCTCCGGGCCCGCGGCCTCGGCCTTCTCGAATGCCAACTTCTGAGCATCATCTGCACGCTTGCGCGCACCACGGCTGCGGCGTGCCGCCCGCTTGCTGTGCTGTTCGTCGCCACTGGCCTCGGCTGCTTCCGCCTCCTGCTCAGCCGCTTCTGCCTCAGCTTGCCTTTGACGCGTTTTGGCAGCAGCAGCCTCGGCCTCCAGCTCCGCCTTGGCCTTGCGGATCCACTCCAGCCGGCTGGAGCGTCGCTGCAGTTCCTCGGGGAGTTCGTCGCCCCGCTTGCCCTTGCCGACCTGCCCGTCCTCCTGGGCGTCGATGATCTCGGCCTTGCGCAGCAGCGCCCGCATTTCAGCCTCCAGCTGCCGCTCGGACTTCAGCATCCGCTCGTGGCTCATGGCCTTGTGCTTGCTGGCATTGGCGCGGATCTTGGTGCCATCCAGAGCCACCTGGCCAAGGCTCACCAGACCCGCCTTCTGGCAGAGCCGCAGCACCTGAACAAACAGGCCAGCCAGGGCATCCAGGTGCCGTCGGCGGAAGTCACTGATTCGGCTGTGGTCAGGCTTTTGGTTGCCGGTGAGCACCCGGAAGGCGACGTCCTCCCAGCAGGCCTTCTCGATCTTTCTGGAGCTGGGCAGCCCGACGCAGTAGGCGTACAGCAGCAACACCACCATCATCCGCGGGTCGTAGACCTTCTCTCCGCGGGGATCCTTCTGCCGGTAAACGGCGTAGATCGCCTCAAGATCCAGCTCAGAGGCCAGATCCAGCAGGAAGAACACCAGGTGGTTCTCTGGCAGCCACTCCACTGGTGACGGCGGAAAGAGCAGCGTCTGCTCGGGGTTCCAGGGGCGGAAGGACTTGGGCTTGACCATGCCCCATTCTCTCGCCCAGATCCATTGCTGCCACTTGGATCTGGGCAGATTTCAGGGCGTCTGTGGAGAGGCCGCGCCCTGATCTATGTGCGACACGCTCCTAGCGAGCACCGCAAGCCGCTTCGGGATGTCCTGCGCCTCACCCTCTGGCGCGCCACCGGCAGCACCGGCGCTTGGCTGGCTCCCCAGGTTGTTGCCTGCAAGCGGGCGGATTGTGGGGTTTAGGAGGTGTAGGCCGGCGGCGGACAACCCGTGATTCCACGGATGCTTCGCTAGTTTGCCTGTACTATTTTGCTTGCAGGGTTTGGGCTGGCTACGGTGGATTTGGGATTTGACCGTCAAGGCTGGATCACGGTGTTTGCCGGCCTGCTCCTTGCCCTGATCACCCTGCTCACGAGTTACGACCATGTCGATATCCTTGGAGCCGCTTCCTTCGATCTACCGCAGCAAGCAGGAATTCCTTGCATCGCTGCCGCCGTGGCGACGGCTGTTGCAGAAGCTCAATTGGCATCCAACGATCGACGTCGACGTGGAGCGCTACGCGATCGAGCAGAGGCTGCAACGGCTCAAGAGCGAGAACGCGCGGCTCGCGCAGATCAACTCCAGGCTCGAGCGCTTCGAGCGGGAGCACTTGTCTGGCTCGACCCCACCCCCCTCCACAGGAGATTCCTGCAGCTGATTGCTACCGAGCTCGCTGATCTCGCTGGCGGTTCGCCCTCATGATCCAGCCCTCTCGCGCCATCCTGTTGAGCCCCAGCCCCAGCCCCAGCCCCAGCTCGCTGGCTGGCCGATCAGGACCTGCCCGCGGGAACTGATCGTGGTGCTCGATGGCACGCCCACCCGCTAAACCAGGCCGAGTGTTACCGGCGGCAACTGCTGCAGGATCCGGGGAGCGCCTGCTGATCCGCTGCCGCCGCGCTACGACACCGCCAACCAGATCACCGCGCTCGTCCACTGGTTGCGCCACCAGCCCTTGCCCCGTAGTGCCCGGGTGTGGATTGCCACCGATCCCGATCACACGGCCCGCGTCGTGATCCTCGCCCGCATTGCCCTTGGCAGTCAGGGCATTCGCGTTGGCCCGGCCGATTTGCCTGCCCCCAGCTCCGCTGAACGCCGCAAGCTTCTTCGGGATGCCCTACGCCTCACCCTTTGGCGGGCCACTGGGAGCACCGGCGCCTGGCTGGCTCCCGAGGTTGCTGCCCGTAAACGGGTGGATTGTGGGGTGTAGGGGGTGTAGGCCTGCAGCCTCGTGAAAGCCGCTTGAACGTTGATCGAGAGCGAGAACGAACGGCTCGCCGAGCTCAACGCCAAGCTCAGTGCAATCTCGTCCAGCTCCGCCACCAACTCGAGCCCAGCGACCCAACACCCAACGTGTCCGAGATGTGATTTCCCTGCTAGATGGATACGGTGGGTTTGCAGCGTGATGGCAAGCACCGCGCTTCAGATGCCGTACAATGTCCGTACGTTTTCTTGCTCGCTGCGTTCCATGGTTCGAGTCCCGCCTCCGTCCTCCCGGCCGCTCAAGGCGAGCCGCATTGAGTTGAGGGCCAGTCAGGCCGATCGAGATCTGCTGGATCGGGCCGCTGCTGCTCTCAGCACCGATCGCAGTTCCTTTTTGCTCAGCCAAGGCCGCCTGGCAGCCCATCAAGTGCTGGCTGATCGTGAGCACTTTGTTCTCGATGCCGCTGCCCAACAGGAATGGGAGCGGATCAACAGTTGCCCCGCCCGCGTCCTGCCTGGTCTGAAGCGTTTGTTGGAGCGGCCTTCACCTTTTGTGCCGCAGGCATGAGTGGATACCGGCCGCCGGTGCTGCTGGCGGCCAGCCATCAGCTCGGCGGATTCCAATGTCGCTCCCAGGCGCAAACAGCCTGGCTGGTGGAGATGGCCCGGCAGGCCCATGGAACCGGCACCACCAGGGTGTTCGTTGTGTCTCCCGTCGATCAGCCGGCCGTGGTGGCCTATTACGCCTGGTGCATGGCGAGCGTGGCCATCGCCGATCTGCCTGAGCGGCTGCGCCGCGGTGCCGGCCGCTATCCCCAGCCCGTGGCCTTGCTGGCGCGCCTGGGGGTGGATCAACGCCATGAAGGTCAAGGTCTTGGAGCCGCCCTGCTGGCTGATGTGATCACACGCGTGGCCAGCATCAGCGATGCCATTGGCTGTCGCGCGTTGCTGGTGCATGCCGAATCAGAGCAAGCCCGGGGGTTCTACGAGCATCTGATTCCAGAGTTCCAGCGCTCACCCACGGATCCCCTCCATCTGGTGCTGTTGCTCAAGGACATCCGCTGCACCCTGAAGGCCTTCGGCACTTGATCTGCGATCCATGCCGCTGGCAGTACCCGGCCTGATGCGGCTCCAGCCCCTGCCCGAGCTGCTGCAGGGCTTCGACACCGCCACCCAGATCACCGCCCTCGCCCACTGGTTGCGCCACCAGCCCTCGCTCGCAGTGCCCGGGTGTGGATTGCCACCGATCCCGATCACACCGCCCGTGCCGTAGACCTTGCCCGCATTGCCCTCGGCGGCCAGGGCATTCGCATTGGCCCGGCCGATTGGCCTACCTCCAGCTCCGCTGAACGCCGCAAGCTGCTTCGCGATGCCCTGCGCCTCACTCTTTGGCGGGCCACTGGCAGCACCGGCGCTTGGCTGGCTCCCCAGGTTGTTGCCCGCAAACGGGCGGATTGTGGGGTGTAGTTGGTGCAGCACCTGGCTGGGCCTCTCCGTGATTTCACTGCTCAAGTTGTACGGGGGAATGGCTTGAGGCCCCTAGACCTGCCGCGGCGCTCAGGCCCCCCATTGGTGCCGCACGAAAGTCGCGATAGACTGAATGCTGTCGCCCTCGCTCGCCATGGCTTCCGCGCTCCATCCGCCCGCCATCAAGCTCGTCGGCAGCAATGGCCAGATCTCGCTGGGCAAGCAGTACGCCGGCCGCCATGTTCTGGTGGAAGAGCCTGAGCCGGGTGTCTGGATCGTTCGCACCGCCACAGTGATTCCAGACAATGAGCGCTGGTTACACGAACCCGCTGCCGCAGCAGCCCTGCAGGCTGCGATGGTCTGGTCCGCCAGTCACCCACCAGCGGATGCCGATCTGGTTGAAACCCTGACGCGCCTTGGCTGTGATGAAGCATGAAGGCTGCATCAGGCTGGATCTGAACAACCCGGTGTTTCAGGAGCAGTTGCTCACGCTGCAGAAGGCTGAGCGCCATGCGGCACTCGACACCCTCAACAAGATCCGCCAGCTCACCTGGAACCAGCTCTATCGCGACCCAGGGATCAAGTGGGAGAAGATCACAAGCATCAAGCCACCGGCTGGAATCGATGCCGTCTACTCTCTGCGGATTAGCCGTTCACCCAGGGCAACAGCGCATCGTGAGGGTGAGTACATGCGGCTACTCACTATTGCTCCGGATCACGACACGACCTACGGGAGGAAATGATTCATAAGTTTCAAGCTGCAGCAAATGCCACCCCTTTCGACTCCTAATATCCCCGCCGGCGAAGGAAGCATGGATGCCAGAGCAGGCACCTCAGCCTCTAGCGGGCGACTAGGGCACAGGCGCCTGGCTGGTTCCCCAGGTTGTTGCCCGCAAACGCGCAGCCTGTGGGCTGTTGTAGCCCTTCCATCACCCACCCTCTCAGCCCCTGTCGCGATTGCGGCGGGGGCTTTTTTTATGGCTTTCCGTTCGTTTCCTCCCAAGCTGCTGCACTTGCCGGTGTGGCTGAGGTGTGCCCATCAATTCTCTTATTGTTTTTAATTTATGCTGCCAAAGTTCAGCGATACGGTGTTGTGCAGCGCTTCAAGTCTGTGCGGCTAATTAATCCGTTGACTAGCACTGCCAAGCCCCGCAATGCCGGCACCATGCAAAGCCCCGCGGCTCTGCGTCGCGCCTTGATGAAGCTGCCCCCCCTGGGCCGCCGCCTGCTGCTCGGCACCATCGATGTGCTGCTGATCCCCCTGGCGATCTGGCTGAGCTTCTGGCTGCGCACCGCCCATCCCTTCAGCGAGGCCTTATCGAGCACCCTCTGGCTGTTGCCGGCCACCTGGGCTGTGGGCCTCAGCGTCTACGCCCTCAGCGGCCAATACCGCGGCCTCACCCGCTACGTGAGCAGCACCGCCTTCTATGCGGTGGCAGCCCGCAATGCAGCCCTGGTGCTGCTGGTGTATCTGCTCGGCACCCTGCTGCCGGTGCAGATGCCGCCCCGCAGCAGCTGGCCCCTGCTGTGGCTGCTGCTCACCGCCCTCACCGGGGGTGTGCGCCTTGTGCTGCGCGACCTGCTGCTGCAGGCCAGCCAGCCGCCCAGCGCCAACCGGTCGCCGGTGGTGATTTACGGCGCCGGAGCAGCTGCGGCTCAGCTGGCCGCCGCCCTGCGCCTGGGCCGCAGCCACACGGTGGTGGCCTTCATCGACGATGCCCCTGAGCTCTGGCGCCGCGAACTCGATGGCGTGACGATCCACCCTCCCCAGCTGCTTGCCGAGCTGATCAGCCGCCACCAGGTGAGCCAGGTGCTGCTGGCCATCCCCTCCCTCAGCCGCAGCAAGCGCCGTCAAATTGTTCAAGACATTCAGCAGCTCGGTGCGTCGCTTCTTCAGGTGCCCTCGGTGGAGGAGATCACCAGTGGCCGGGCCCGTATCAACACCCTGCGCCCGGTGGCGATCGAAGAACTGCTGGGTCGCGATGCCGTGCCGCCCGATCCCCAGCTGCTCGGTCCCGGTGTGCGCGCTGCTGTGGTGTGCGTCACCGGTGCCGGCGGCTCAATCGGCTCCGAGCTCTGCCGCCAGATCCTGCGGCTTTCCCCCAAGGCCCTGGTGCTCCTCGAGCGCAGCGAGCCGGCTCTCTACGCCATCCACCAGGAGCTGCAGCAGCGCCTGCCCGCTGAGCTCCGCCTGGTGCCCGTGCTTGGCAATGCCGCCGATGCCGCCCTGGTGCAGCGCTGTTTCTCTGAGCAGGGCGTGAACGTGGTGTTCCACGCCGCCGCCTACAAGCACGTGCCCCTGGTGGAGGCCAATCCCCTGGCGGGCTTGGCCAACAACGTGCAGAGCACCCGCGTGGTGTGTCAGGCGGCCGAGCGCTGCGGGGTGAGCCAGGTGGTGCTGATTTCCACCGACAAAGCCGTGCGCCCCACCAACGTGATGGGCGCCAGCAAGCGGGTGGCCGAGCTGGTGGTGCAGGGCTTTGCCAAGCAGGCCAGCCGCCAGGCTGCCTCCAGCCGCTTCGCGATGGTGCGCTTCGGCAACGTGCTCGGCTCTTCCGGTTCGGTGGTGCCCCTGTTTCGTCAGCAGATCGCCGCCGGTGGACCCATCACCCTCACCCACCCGGAGATCATTCGCTATTTCATGACCATTCCCGAGGCCGCCCAGCTGGTGCTCCAGGCTGCTGCCCTCGCGGAAGGTGGTGATCTCTTTCTGCTCGACATGGGCGAGCCGGTGCGGATCCTTGATCTCGCCCGCCAGATGGTGCGCCTCAGTGGCCTGCGCGTGCGCGATTCCCACCACCCCGATGGCGACATCGAGATTCGCTGCACTGGCCTGCGCCCCGGCGAGAAGCTCTACGAGGAACTGCTGATCGAGGCCAGTTCTGAATCCACAGCCCATCCACTCATCTATCGCGCCCGCGAAGCCGCCCTCCCCCCCGAGCAGCTCTGGCCCCAGCTCGATGCCCTCGACGCGGCCATCGCCAGCCAAAATGCAAACGCAGCCCTGGAGCTGCTGGCCCAGCTCGTGCCCGAGTGGCAGCGCAGCGGAGCGTGAATAACGCAAGGCTGCAGCTCGCTGCTTTTTGTTGTGGGTAAATTATGCGTTTATGACCACAAAGTGGCAATCATGTTGTCGCCAGCCTGGTCCCCAGAGCGCAGCGTCGTGCAGATTGGCGTCGAAGCGACCGACCTGTGGAGGGGTCGTTCTTCTGATCGATCGTCGATCTGGGCTAAGGTAGATTTATGGATCTCGCAACCGTATCCCCCAAGTACCAGGTCGTCATTCCGAAGCGGGTGCGCGAGCAATTTGGCTTGAGCCCCGGTCAGCAGCTGCAGGTGATCGCCCTGCCGGGGCGGATTGAGTTGGTGCCGAGCCAGCCCCCTGTCGCCCTTCGAGGTTTTCTGCATGGGGAAAACACCTTTGCGCGAGAGGCTGACCGGCTGTGAGTGTCCAGCCAGCGGTGGTTGACTCCTCTGGGTGGATTGAGGTGTTCACCGATGGCCCCCAAGCCAGCCGCTTTGTGGCCGTGCTCGACTCTGCGGCAACCCTGGTGGTGCCGGTGATCAGCATTCTTGAGGTGTTCAAGTGGGTGCTGCGTGAGCACAGCGAGGCCCAGGCCATCCAGGCGGTCGCCGCCATGCAGAGAGGGCTTGTGGTGGATCTCGACAGCACGCTCGCGATCGCAGCGGCCCAGCTCAGCCACGCCCATCGTCTGCCGATGGCCGACAGCATCATCTTGGCCACGGCCCGATCCCATCAGGCCCGGCTTCACACGATGGATGCCGACTTCCGCGGCCTCGGCGACGACGTGGAATTGATCGAGAAGCAGCGAAAGGCCTGACGATCAGGCTCAACCCACGTTCCATTCCGGGAGGTGAGTCTTGCCCGCTGTCTCAGTGCAGGCTGCGGCGAAGCCTTTGTATGGGCACTTTTGCCGGAAAAACCCTGGTTTTTCTCGTACAATCAACTGTAATGCCTCCTGTGCCGCCCATGAGTGCCTCTCGATTGGAAGTGCGCCTGCCTGATCGCCTGAGCGAGCGCCTTGAGTCGCTGGCCTCCTCCGAGGGACTCACAAAAACCGATGTTTTCCGCAGGGCTCTCGCGTTGTATTTGTTGGTGAAGGAGCGAGAAGAGGCTGGTGCCACCCTCCAGTTCGTAAAGAACGACCAGCGAGAAACACTGGTCAGCATCTGAATGAGCGACCCCAACGCTGATTTCAAGACGCTTCTTGAGCTCACAGGTTGTGTTCAGGTGAGAAGCGCTGAACATCCAGACGACCGCCGGCAACGGCACCGCCTTGAAAAAAGTGCGGTTTGGTTGATCGGTGCCATTGCCGGGTTCTCCAGTTGGTTCTTGGAGGAGCCGTCGGTTTTGCCTTGAAGCGGCCTTCTTGATGGATTTAGGCCTGGCGCCACAGCATGAAAAGGCCCGCCGAACTGCGGCAATGACGCTCACCACCGTTTCTCCAGCATCTGGTGCGTCATTCGATGCCTTGGCGCCGCTGCGCCTGCCGGCAGCATTGCGGCTGACGCCCGAGCAGTTCGAGCTGGTGTGTGCCGAGAACCGCGAAGCGGTGCTCGAGCTGGCTGCTAATGGAACCGTGATCGCGATGACGCCAACAGGCAGCGAAACCAGTGGCCGCAACAGCCGGTTGGTGATGCGGCTGTTGCTGTGGGCGGATCAATAAGGCGGCTGGAAGGTCTTCGAAAGTTCGGGGGGATTTCGCCTGCCCGATGGATCTGTGCTGAGCCCGGATGCCTCGCTGGTGCGCCTCGAGCGCTGGCAGGCCCTCACGCCCGATCAGCAGCGATGCTTTGCTCCCCTCTGCCCCGAGCTAGTGGTTGAGCTCGCCAGCCCTACCGACGAAGGTCCGCGTGGCCTCACCGCTCTGCGCCGCAAGATGGATGCGTACCAAAGCAATGGTGCCCGTCTGGGTTGGTTGCTCATTCCCCATGAGCGGGCTGTGGAGGTGTGGCCCGCCAGCGGTGAATCGCAGCGCCTGGAGCAGATCGCGTTGCTGCAAGCGGGCCCCGAGTTCCCCGGCCTGCAGTTGCAGCTGGCCGAGATCTGGGCGGGCTGAACGCCTCACCCACCGCACATCACTGCCATGGCTGCGATCGGACCTCCTGGTTCATGCTGCGCCGCTGACACCCCTTAACACACGTCAAAAGGAGGACAGCGTTGGCTACACGCAGCTACGGATCGGCTCGGGCATCAGCGTTTTGTTGCTTCAAGAATGCCTTTTTGCGCATAGACGGGTGATTGGCGCTTGCAGCTGCGAGGGCATGCACGCCTGGGTCGTGATGGTGTCCACAATCGCTTCCCATGGGCCATGCTTCGTTAAAGCCGGGATTTCTTTCGCCAAAGCGTTCGATAGCTGTGGCCGGCTGCGGGCCCAGGTCGCCGACGTTCATCAACGGGCAGGCGGCAGCGTGAATGATCATGGATGAGATTTGGTAATTTACCCGCCGGGGTGCCCTCTATGCGCAGCACCATTACCAGCCGCGGGCAGACCGTGATCCCTGCCCCCATCCGGGATGGCTTTCGCTGGGCCCCTCCAAGCGATTGGAATGGACCGTGGAGGCTGATGGCTCCATCCGGGTGGTGCCGGTGGATCTATCGCCGGTCAAAGCCTTTCGCGGCATGGGCCGCCGTGGTGGCTCCAGCCAGCGCTTGCTTGCTGATCGCGAAGCCGAGCGGCAGGCCGAGCGGGCGTCTGGCCACTGATTTCCTGCAAAACGGATTGATTCCCAGATGGGATCGCTACTCCTGCTCGACACATCGGCGCTACTCACCCTGCGCGACGACGAAGCCGGTGCCGGACGGGTTGAAGAGGCGCTTGAGCAGCCAGGGCGCTGCTACGCCTGCTTTCTCAGCCGGATGGAGGTTCTCCACCGCGTCTGGAAAGACGAAGACGAGCGCGGCGGCCGCGCAGCAGGTGGGCGCCACCCTGCTGCACAAGGATCCTGAGTTTCGTGCCATCGCCAACCTTCCGCAGGAATGGCTCGGTTGATCGTCAGATGGGCTTGCCCGTTTGGCATCCAACGATCGACGTCGACGTGGAGCGCTACGCGATCGAGCAAGCGATCAAGCGCCCCGACAGACGTTGTCTGGAAAGTGCATTGCAACATCGCTCCCACCGGTCACAGACCTGGCCAACGGAGGTGATAGGCGCGGCTGCGGCCCTCGCCGATCGGCTCGATCGCACGCAGCTCCACCAGCTCGGCCAGATCGCGCCAGGCTGTGGCGCGGCTCACCTTGCTGAGGCCGATGGCCTTGCGCAGGGTCATGCCGCCCGTGAAACCTTCCGGTTCGGCATCCAGCAATCGATTGAGCAGTTTCTGCTGACGGCTGTTGAAGCCGCTGTGCCGGTGGCTCCACCAGAAGGCCGCCTTGCGCCGCACCGCATCGATAACGGCGCCATTGGTGAGCGCCGCTGCCGTGAGCTGCTCCAGGAACCAGCGCAGCCAATCCGTGACATCCAACTCTCCCCGCTGGCAGCGCTCCAGTGCCGTGTAGTAGCCCTGCCGCTCCCTCAGGATCTGGGCGGAGAGGCCCAAGGCGCGGCCTGATAGCGCCTGTTGGGCCTGAGCCTTGCAGTCCTGGGCGAGCAGCCGATCGGTGATGGCACGGGCTAAGCGGCCATTGCCGTCTTCATAGGGGTGGAGGGTGAGGAACCAGAGGTGGGCCAGGCCCGCGCGCAACAGCCCGTCCAGCTGCGCTGGAGGTGAGGCGACCCAATCCAGGAAGGTCTCCAGCTGCTCCTTGAGCTGGTCTCGAGGCGGCGCCTCATAGTGCAGTCGCTCACGGCCGATGGCGCCGGAGAGCACCTGCATCTGAGCCTCATCGCGCAGCTCACGGATCCGAATGGCGCGCAGGCCATCCGGGCCAGCGGCGAACAGGCGCTGGTGCCAGTGGTTCAGCGTGGCCAGGGTGAGGGGCTCATCCAAGCCGCTGGTGGCCTCCAGCAACACATCCAGCAGGCCCTCCACCTGGGCGCTGGCGGCCGGCTGCCCCTCGGCCAAGGGAAGCTGCAGCCGGCGCGCGATGGAGGAGCGCACCTGGCCGGGATCCAGCAGCTCGCCTTCGATGGCGGCCGTGCCCAGGCTCTCGCGGCCCAGCAAGGCGGAGATCGCTTCGCGATCGAGCGGGGGCTCCAGCGTCTTCAGCCGGCTCAGCAGCTCCTGGCGTGCAGCGCGGGCTTGCTCCAGCAGCGCCTCCAGAGCGGAGCCCTCCCAGCGGAACTGGGGCCAGTCCGCCTGCTGCCAGATCCAGGATGAAGCCATCATCGCACTCTAATCGCTTTGCCTGGTGAAGCGATTAGCTGGTGATCATCGCTTCACGGCTGTTGTCTCAGAGCTTCTTTTGCCAATGACGCCTATGTCGACCTCCTGGGAGCCGCTTCCGTCGATCTACCACAGCAAGCAGGATTTCCATGCATCGCTGCCGCCGTGGCGACGGCCGCTATAGAACAGCAAGCTCAGTGCAATCTTGTCCAGCACAGGCACCAGCTCTACCTCTCCGAATGGCCTGGTGATGGCTAACGGCATGCTCACCCTTAACTAGTCAGGGCAGCTCCAGCCAGCTGCTCAGGGCATGCTCGACTTCAGCCAGTATTCCTGATTCCAGAATCCCTACCACGGCTGGTCTTGGCTTGCCTGAGTACACCCCAGAGATGGTAATCGTCACGATCAGACCCCGTTGTAGAGCCACTGTCATACGGTCCAATCAGGCCAGTCCGGAAGTTGCTCACTCCAATTGGGTGTGCCGCTGTGTTCAGCAATCAAGGCCGACTGACGTTGAGCTTCATCGTTGTTACTAAAGCGCTGTACATACTGCGCGATCGCCTCACGCACACAAGCGCTACGGCTTTTCCCCATGCTGCGCGCCAACTTATCTAATTTTTGCTCCAGCTCGGGCTCTACCCGCACGCCGATCGCCATCCTGGATTTTGTTAAACGATTTGTTAAACATCCTAGTGCCTTCTGCGTGTATCCCCACGCCCATGCCCGGGGGCAAACCGTGATCTCTGCTCCGATTCGGGCGCGCTTCTCCCTCGGTCCATCCCAGCGGCTGGAATGGATTGTTGAGGCGTCTGGCCACTGAACATCGGCTCTGCTACGCCTGCTTTCTCAGCTCGCTCAGCGGAGGTCTGGACAGTTCTGGCGTTGAATCGGCGTAAGGTCAGATCGCAGCGCTGCTCGATCAGGTTGGCGATGTCCCCGATCAGTGCCTCATCTCGATAAGCCTCGTCGGCTTGCAGGCGGAAGGCGACCAAAGGAAGTTGCGCAGCCATCCGTAGCACCCGTTTTCTGGTCTGCGCCCACGACAAACCTGTTGCCTTGGCAAATTGTTCCCAATGGCGTTCTTGCACCTCACCGAATAGATATTTGCTGCCCAGCTTCATCGCCATCTTTGCAGTGAGCGTGGGACACACCGCTGTGCACAGCAGGTCGTAGAGCGGCGCGAGCGTTGGCGTTCTTTCGGTGTAGAGCAATGAGAAGTTCTTTGCGTGGGCGTCGTTGTTGCCGATTAGGGCGTTGAACACCACTGCATCCAGCAAACGGATCACTTGCGGAGCGCTGGGTCTAGTGGCTCTACGCAAAAGTCCAAAGCAGGCGTTCAGATCAGGGCCCCCTTCATTCTGATACTTCAGCTCGGGCGGAATGCCTAGCGCCTGGCAGAAGTCTTCCTGATGCAGCCGTAACCACCTCTCATCGTCTCTGCGGCTTCGGTCGTAGCGATGCACCACCAACACCTGCCGCTCTCCGGCCGTCAGGATCTCGGCGTCAGCCACCCGGAGCCCCATGGCTTGCCCCAAGGCCATGCAGAACGCCTCGTTGAGCACGCTGCCTTCCACTGCCGCAATGGCCGGTTTGAGGATGTGCGTGCTGGGCGTGCTGCCAAGGGGTAAGCCGATGCGGGCCCCGTTAAACACCACCGGCAACTTGTCTTGGGCGCCAGCCAGCGACAGCCGCAGACCATCGCGCTGCGCCAGCATTGGCCGCTGGGGCAAGTCATTGAGCAGGGCGATCAGCTGATCCTGCTCCAGCCACTCCACAGCTTCTGTCTCAGTGACTTGATCGCCCGCTATCAGGCTCACTGCACCAGCGCAATCACCACCGATCGCGGCCAGCAGGCCGAAGTCATTGGACCTTGAGATCTGGCACTGCTGGGCAATCCGCTGCCTGAGTTGCCCCTCGGGCAGCAATCCAGCAAAAAAGGGCCTGCAGGCCTGATCGCCAAACGGCTCTGCCTTTAGCGGCAAGCTTTGCGACAGCGCGATCGCCTGCGGTTGCTCCAGCCAGAGTGCGCAGTACTGAAATTGCAGCTCCCCGGCATTCAGCCAGAGCGTGCCTGCCCGCTGGTTGAGCAGCCACACCTCCAGGCTGGTGGTGATTTCACTGGCCACTGCTTTCCGTGTCCAGATGCAGGGTTCCACCCAGGGCGTCGATCACCCGCAATACCCGCTCCAGCTGCACTGTTGGTTTGCCAGCCTCCAGCTCCACCAAAAAGCGCAACCCCACCCCAGCCGCCAGGGCAAGATCCGCCTGGGTGAGCCGCAGTGTTTTGCGCGCCACCCGCAAGGCGGCCCCCAGATCATGCACGGCATGGATTGCCGTCATAACCGGTGCCCCTCTTGGTCCCGTACGGGAATAAAAAGACGCAAAGACGCCATGGTTCTTTGGAAATTACCGTTCGGGATCATTGCCGGATCCTAGGGCGAGTTGGCGCCTGATTGTCCCGACCGGGAATGGGCTTCGCTGGCGGATCCCGCCCCGCCTGTGTTTGTCGGTTGGTGAAGTGCTCTTCTGCGGTCAGGGCAGCTCCAGCCAGCTGCTCAGGGCATGCTCGACTTCAGCCAGTATTCCTGATTCCAGAATCCCCACCCCTGCGCCGAGAGCGGCCTGGAGCTGATCGAGAAACTGGCCTGGGCAGCCCTGCGTTGCCTCAGCCGGCGTCAAACACCCGCTTGCCGTCGGCTCGTTTCTGGTTGTGGCGCCTCGCTTCCCTGCGCGTGAATTCACTCACCGTGGGGTTGCCCACCACCGGATCCACATGGGCCACCTGCTCCCACAGATCCCGCGGCGCCCAGCGCACCGTGTGCTCCACCCGGTCGTGCTTGATCACATGGCACCAGCGGCTGCTGCCGCAGGCCGGGCAAAACAGCTCTTCCAGCCACTCGTTGCTCAGCACCAGCACCGGGTAAGCCTGGATCACCAGCTTGGCCCTCTTGTCGGCCATGCCCCTGGCCTTCAGCTGCTCGATCGTGAGCAGGTGCAGGAAATACTTCTTGCCGTTGCCCTCAATCAGTTGCTCCGGATGGGCCGGGCAGCACAGCTGGCGGCGTTGGGGCCGGCGGGAGCGTCGGGGTGTGTCGCTCAAGGGACAGCATTAGCTGAATTGAAAGTAGCGCCATTCGGCGCGTGCGGCCGCGAGCTTGTTGGCTCAAAATGAAGCGTTGAACAGCATCCGATGAACCGCTCGGCCGGCTGCAAAGCCAAGACGCCCTCAGCCATGCCCGTGCGCTCGTTGACGCAATCTGTGCTGCGTTGGCCCCAGCCTGAGCAGGTGTTGCACGAGGCGCGCGCCTGGGCAGATGAGCAGCGCCGTCTGCGGCCGAGCCTGCGGCGGATTGATGTGTTCGGCAGCTATGGCCGGGGCACCGCTTCGGTGGGCAGTGATCTGGATCTGCTGCTGATCGATGAAGCCGTCGATGGTCCCCAGCACCGGCGCCTCTGCGACTGGCCGCTTGAGCGTCTGCCGCTCAGCTGTGATGCCTTGGTGCTCACCCCCGCCGAACTTGAGCAGCTGTTTAGCGGTTCGAGCCGCATGGCCCAAGAGCTCCAGTCCGACCTCCTTTGGCTCAACTGAAGGCTGAGAGCTGGGACCGATCGCAACCGCTCCAGGCGGCGCGAGCAGCCTCCGTGGCCGCCACATCGAGTTTGGCGAGCGCCTCGCGTGCCTCGCTCTGGCGGGCCGTCAGCTCCTGGCGCCGCGCCTCCTGCCCGGCTTCCCAGCGGCGCCTTTCTGCCCCATCGGCCTCCCGCCAGCGGGCCAGGGCCTGGGCATAACGCTCCTGCTCCAGCTCCTGGTCCTCGCGGGTGAAGCGGTCCATCACCGCCGGATCGGGCGCCGCCGGCCGCGCCAAGGGCACAAAGCGCTGCTGGTTCAGCTGGCTGAGCGCGGCGACGCTGCGATCGTGCTCCAGCACGAGCTTCTGCACCGCCGGTTGTTGCTGGCGGCACCGGCTCACCAGGCCATCCAGCTGCTGTTGCCGTGCCGCCGCCGCCGCCCGCTGGCGCTCAGCCTCACCCCACCCGAACCCGTTGCAGCCCAGCAGTAGCAGGGTCGCCGCAGCGACCACCACCAAGGTGCTGGCCTGGGTGCTCTGGCGAAGGATGGAGCAGGCCTCCGTCCGCTGCATTGGGGGATCGACAACCGCTTCCAACCAACTGGATGGCGCGGCGCCTGTCAAGCCAAATCAGTGGCCGAGCCGGATCAGTGGCCGAGCCGCCGGGCCGCTTGCAGCAGTTCGGCTTCGGTGGCGGCATACACCTCTTCGGCTTCCTCGGTGCTGCGGCCGATGCAGGTCATGCCGAGCTTGCCGTATTCCGACAGGCAGCCCAGCAGGTGAAACACGCTGCCGCGCAGCTGGGCCGGGTCGAAATGCAGCCCGGCCTCGGCCACGATGTCGATCAGGTCCACCGGCAGCAGCCCGCGCAGGTGGGGGGCGGTGAGGTTGTCGGTGGCCTTGTAGTGCAGTGCTTGGCCGCTGGGGGCGCGGTAGAGCCCGCTGGCCGGATCCAGGGCGCCGCTGGTGATGGCGCTGAGGGCCATGTAGGGGTGGGTTGTGCCCCCCTGGCGCAGGTTCACCTCGATCGCCTGCAGGTCCCAGCGGTCGTTGAAGCGCCGGGCGATGAAATCCACCGCGTAGCGCTCCAGCGCCCCCTCTGCCGCCAGCGCCTCCCCCACCGCCTGGCCGTGGCGCATCAGCGCCAGCCGGTAGGGCTCGGCCGCCGGGAAGCTGCAGCCCAGGTAGGTCTGGCCGCTGGCGCCGCCCAGCACCTGCTCATGGCTCGAGAGCACCTCTACTTGGCCGGCTGTGCCGGGATGAATCGTGCCCTGCACGCTCGGTGAGCAGAGCTCCTCACCGCCTTCCAGCCAAGCCTCCACCAGCGCTCCCTGGGGTCCCAGCTGCTCCTTCCAGCCGGGTGATGGCATCGGCAGCGCCTCCAGGGCCTGGCGCAACCGCCGGCGGCGTTCGGCACCGCTGCACTCCTCCAGCTGCAGCGGCTCCAGCGCCAGCGGCGCGTTGCCTTCGCCGCTGAAACCCTCATTGAGCTTCACCACGCATTGGCGCAGCTCGGGATGGGCTTCCCAGAGCTCGGCGGTGGCTTCGGTGAGGTCGTCGAGGCTGTGGGTGAGGGGCGAGCCGGGCGGATGGGGCACGCCGCAGCGGGCGAACAGCTCGCGGCTGCCCGCCTTGCTGCCCCAGTAGCCCAGGGCCGGATCGGTGCCCAGCAGCGGCACCTGCAGCCGCTCCGAGAGCTGGCGCTCCAGGTCGCTCACCACGAAGCAATTGATGAAGCTGCGCCCCGGCCGCAGCAGCTCGCTGATCCGCGCCAGCAGGGCCGGCCGCTCCAGCAGCTTGGCGGTAAGGGGCCGGTTGGAGGCGTCGTCGGTGTCGACCAGGTGCAGCCGCCGCCGGGCGTGGGAGGTGGGCACCCCCGGCAGCAGCTCCAGCACCGCATCCACCACCAGCTCCCCCAGCGGTTTGCTGGTGGCATACACCATGCGCACCCCCGGATCCCGCAGCCGGATCAGCGAAAACAACTGGCGCTCCTCGTAGTGGTGGGCGCCCGTCACCAGGTCGATCTGGCTCTGGTCCATCGACAGCGACGGCACCATCAGCACGTCCATATCGGGCCCCTGGGCCTGGTTGACCCGGCTCCACTCCGGCTGCAGCTGGGCCTGGAGCTCGCGGAAGCTGAGCGGCGTCATGGCGGCAGGTGCAGGATCGGGGCCTGTCCACCATGCTGGCCACACTCTGCGCTGCAGCCCATGGCCGCCCCCCTGGTGCCTCCTGCCGTGCGTGCCCTGGGCTATGTCGCGGCCCTGCTCACCACCGTGAGCTTCTTCCCCCAGGCCCTCAAAACCCTGCGCAGCGGCGATACCAGCGGCATCTCCCTGCGCATGTATGGCCTTTTCACCGCCGGCATCGCCCTGTGGGCCGTCTACGGCGTCTGCACCGGCGATGGCCCCCTGATCGCTGCCAACCTGATCACCTTGGTGCCCGCCGGCATCGTGCTGGAGCGCAAGCTGCGCGCTAGGCGCTAAAAGCCTTGCGGGCTGGGATGGGGTAGGGGATGCGGCGGTGACGCATCCGCTTCCACACCCGCACAAAGGCCCGGATCAGCAACTCCAGCTCGGCCCGGCCGATGCCGCTTTCGGCCAATTGCCCGTCGTTCTGGCGGGCTTCCACGATGCGGCGCACCATCTGCTGGGCCTCCGTTTCGCTGGTGCCCGGTGGCAGGGAGCGCAGGGCCGCCTCACAGCCGTCGGCCAGCATCAGGATCGCCGTCTCGCGGCTGCGGGGCGTCGGCCCCCGGTAGCGAAACTGCTCCTCGGCGATGGCCGGATCCCGCTCCCGCGCCTGGTGCAGGAAGTAGCCCATCTTCAAGGTGCCCTGGTGCTCGGGGATGAAGTCGGCCAGGGGCCGCGGCAGCCGGTAGCGGCGAGCCAGTTTCAGCCCCTCGTCCACATGGGCCTGCAGGATCGCGGCACTGGCGAAGGGGTCGTTGAGGGCGTCGTGGGGGTTGCTGCCCTCGCCCTGGTTCTCGATGAACCACTGGGGGCCGTGCAGTTTGCCCACGTCGTGATACAGCGCCCCGGTGCGCACCAGGTCGATGTCGGCCTGGATCGCCCGGGCTCCCTCCTCGGCCAGGCCGGCGATCATCAGGGTGTGCTCGAAGGTGCCCGGTGCCTCCACCGATAGCCGCCGCAGCAGCGGCCGCTGCAGGTCGGCCAGTTCCATCAACCGCGCCCGGGTCACCAGCCCGAAGAAGGTTTCCACCAGCGGCGCCAGCAGCAGCCCGGCCATCAGCAGCCCGCCCAGAAGCAGCGCTTCGCTCAGGACATCCACCTGGGCTGCCGGGCCCAGGGTTGGGCGCAGCAGCCATTGCAGCAGCAGCCACTGGAGCAGCAGTCCGGCGCCGGGTAGCAACACCGCCAGCTGCAGCAGTTCGGCCCGGCTGCGCTGCCGTCCGGCCGCCACCGCCGCCACGCTGCCCACCGCCGCTGCCACCAGCAGCCGCACGGCCGTCAGGGCCGTCACCGGTAGGGGCCACAGCAAGGTGCCCGCCGCCAGCCAGGCCAGGCCGCAGGGGGTGCCCAGACCCTGGGCCAGCAGCAGGGCCGGCGGCACCAGCAGCACCAGGGGGCTGGCCAGCGGCCCCAGCCACAAGGTGAAGCCCTGCATCACCAGCAGGGCACCGAGGGCCAGCAGTGCCTGCCGCGGCTCCAGGCAGGCCCGCCAGCGCCGCAGCACCAGCACCAACACCCCCGCCACCGCCAGAGCCTCGAGGAAATGGCCCAGCCAGGTGAGCGGCCTGGGCCTGCGGTTCACCAAACCGAAGTAATCGAGCACGTCTAAGGCCTGGGGGCTGATCGTCTCCCCTTGGCGGGTGATCAGATCGCCCTGCTCCACCACGATCGTGGGGATGCCCTGCTGGGTGATCAGCGCCTCAATGCGCCGTTGGCTCAGCCCCGGATCACTGCGCAGGTTGGAGTGCCCCTGCAGTGCATTGGTCAGCAACCGGGCCCCCAGGCCCCGCGGCACCGACGCCAGCGGCTCCAGCTGCAGGGTGGCGGCTTGCAGCAGTTGCCCTTCGGCTAGGCCGGGGGCCACCCCCTGGCTGAGCATGCGCAGCTGGGCCTGACGCACCTCCCGCCCCCAGGCGGTGAGCTCAGCCGGTCCCACGGTTTTCAGCCAGGCTCGCTCCTCGGCGGTGATCGCCACTGGCTCCACCCGCGGCTGCTCCGCGTTGGCCTGCTGTTCCACCGCCTGCAGGCCCCTCTCCAGTTGTTGCTGGAGCAGCTGGTTGGTCTGCTGGTCCACCACCTGCACGGTGGTGCGCGGCACCATCTCCTGACGCCGCTCCTCCAGGGCTGTGCTGTCCACCACCCGGGCTGCCTTCGGTGCTCGAGCCGTGAAGGGAGCGCTCATGCCGGGGCGCAGGTTGGGCTCCACCAGCCAGGGCCAGCTGGCCACCAGCGCCACCAGGGCGCACACCAGCAGCACCGAGGCCGTGTCGCGGCTGCGCCAGATGCCGGGAGGCTGCCGCGGGCGTTCCAGCCGCAGCAGCTTCCGCCACAGGGATCGCAGCTGCCTTAACACCATTCCAAAACGCTAGCGGGCCTGCCTGCGGGCGGGATTGCAAGCTGGTGTTGCGCAGCCTTGATTTGCTCCATGGCCCTCCGTCTGGACGGCCGCCAGCTGGCCGGCGAGATAGAAGCCCGGCTCCAGGCGGTGATCGCCGAGCATCTCCCCGTGGTGGGGCGCCCGCCCGGCCTGGCGGTGCTGCGGGTGGGCGACGACCCCGCCAGCGGCGTGTACGTGGCCAACAAAGAGAAGGCCTGCGCCCGGGTGGGCATCACCAGCCTGGGCGCCCATCTGCCGGCCGGCACGCCGGCAGCAGAGGTGTTGGCGGCCGTGCAGCGGCTCAACGCCGACCCCGCCTGCGACGGCATCCTGCTGCAGCTGCCCTTGCCGGACGGCCTCGATGAGGCGCCGCTGCTGCTGGCGATCGATCCGGAGAAGGATGCCGATGGGCTGCACACCCTCAACCTGGGCCGCTTGCTCAAGGGCGAACCCGGCCCGCGCAGCTGCACCCCCGCCGGCGTGATGGCGCTGTTGGCCCGCCAGGGGGTGACGCTCTCCGGCCAGCGCGCGGTGGTGGTGGGCCGCAGCATCCTGGTGGGCCAGCCGATGGCGCTGATGCTCCAGGCCGCCGATGCCACCGTTTCGGTGGCCCATTCGCGCACCACCGATCTGGCTGCCCTCACCCGCCAGGCCGATGTGCTGGTGGTGGCCGCCGGCCGGCCGCGCATGATCGGCGCTGAGCACGTGAAATCTGGTGCCGTGGTGGTGGATGTGGGCATTCACCGCACCGAGAGCGGCCTCTGCGGCGACGTGCGCTTCGAGGAGGTGGAGCCGATCGCCAGCGCCATCAGCCCGGTGCCCGGTGGCGTTGGCCCCATGACCGTCTCCATGCTGCTGGTCAACACCGTGGTGGCCTGGTGCCGCCGCGCCGGCGTCGACCACGGCCTCGGCGATCTGGTGCCCTGATCTGGTGCCCTGAGCTGATGTCCTGACGGGCCGCCGGGTCGTTGCGCGTTGGTGCCTCGCGCGTTGTTGAACGTTCTGTTTCACACATCCAAATCGCTCTGCAACAAACACCCGCCAGCGCTGGGCCGGCGGTTCGCCTGAGAGAATCCCGCCAGGAATGGCCAGAGGCCCAGCCCCCATGACCGCGGCGGTATCCACCTCCTTTGATTTCGCCGCCTATCTGGAGGCGAGCCGCCTACGGGTTGAGGCGGCCCTGGACGGCTCCCTCGGGCCGGAGCGCCCCGAATCGCTGCGGGAGGCGATGCGCTACTCGCTACTGGCCGGCGGCAAGCGGCTGCGGCCGATCCTCTGCCTGGCGGCCTGTGAGCTGGCGGGCGGCGAGAGCGATCTGGCGATGCCCACGGCGGTGGCGCTGGAGATGGTGCACACCATGTCGTTGATCCACGACGACCTGCCCGCCATGGACAACGACGATCTGCGCCGCGGCAGCCCCACTAACCACAAGGTGTACGGCGAGGCCAACGCGATCTTGGCTGGCGACGCCCTGCTTACCCGCGCCTTCGAGATGGTGGCGTTGCGTAGCCCCGGCGTGCCGGCTGAGCGGCTGCTGGCGGTGGTGGGTGAGCTGAGCCTGGCCTCTGGTGCCCCCGGTCTGGTGGGCGGCCAGGTGGTGGATCTGGAGTGCGAGGGCAAGAGCGTCGATCTCGACACCCTCGAATACATCCACCTGCACAAAACCGGTGCGCTGTTGAGTGCATGCGTGCTCACCGGTGCCCTGATCGCCGGCGCTTCCGACGACCTGCTGGCGGCCCTGCGCACCTACGCCCGCGGCATCGGACTGGCCTTCCAGATCATCGACGACATCCTTGATGTCACCGCCAGCAGCGAGGTGTTGGGCAAGACCGCCGGCAAGGACCTCGCCGCCGACAAGACCACCTACCCCAAGCTCCTCGGCCTGGAGGAATCGCGCCAGCGGGCCGATGCCCTGGTGGCCGAGGCCAAGGCGGCCCTGGCCCCCTGGCACGCCAGTGCCGCGCCCCTGTTGGCCCTGGCCGACTACATCACGAGCCGCGACCGATGAGCGCCCCCCTTGCTGGGATCTTCGACAACGGCGTGATGTGGTGGGGGCTGGCGGCCTGCGGCGTGGCCCAGCTCTCCAAGCTGGTGATTGAGCTGGTGGTGCACCGCCGTTGGAATCCGCGGGTGCTGGTGGAAACCGGCGGCATGCCATCGAGCCACTCGGCCCTGCTCACCGGCACCACCGCCGCCCTCGGCTGGGTGCAGGGGTTTGACGGACCCCTGTTTGCCCTGGCGGCCGTGCTCTGTTTCGTGGTGCTCTACGACGCCTCCGGAGTGCGCCGCGCCGCCGGCCTCACTGCCGCCCGGGTGAATGCGATGGGTGACACCGCGATGGCCCCAGTCGATCCCGCCCCCAAGCCCCTCAAGGAAAACCTCGGCCACACCCGGTTGGAGGTGCTCATCGGTGCGCTGATGGGGCCGCTGGTGGCACTGCCCGGGCTGGTGCTGCTGGGTTCTCCGCTGCATCTGGCCCAGGGGCTGGGCTGGTTCACCGCGGTTGGTTGACGCGGTTGGCTGACGCCGCAGCATCGGGCCCCTCCGCGGCCCTCACCGCCGATCAGCAGGCCGCGGCCGCTGCCTTTGCCGACTGGCTGGCCGCCCCGGTTGACGGCACGCCGTTTGTGTTGAGCGGCTACGCCGGCACCGGCAAAACCTTTTTGTCGATGCGCTTTCTGGCCCAGGTGGAGGCCACCGGCCTCTGCTGGACCGTCGTCGCCCCCACCCACAAGGCCGTGGGCGTGCTGCGCTCCCACCTGGCCCTGGCGGGCCTGGCGCCCACCTGGTTTCCCTCCACCATCCACCGGCTGCTGCGCCTCAAGCTCAAGCGCCAGCGCGACATCGAACGCTGCGAGGAGACCGAGCAGACCGCCATGGCCCTCGAGCACCTGGGTCTGGTGCTGATCGATGAGGCTTCGATGGTGGATTCCACCCTGCTGGAGATCAGCCTGCGCTGCGCCCACCCTTTTCGCACCCGGCTGGTGTTTGTGGGCGATCCGGCCCAGCTGCCGCCCGTGGGGGAGCCCGAGAGCCCGGTGTTCAGCCTGGGCCGGGCCTGCCGGGCCGAACTGCGCCAGGTGGTGCGCCACCAGGGGCCGGTGCTGCGCCTGGCCTCGGGCCTGCGCCAGGGGGATCTGCCCTGCCGCCGGCCGCCGCCGCTGCCGCCGATCCGCACCGCCGCCGGTCAGGTGGCCCTGCTGGAGCGGCGTGAGTGGCTCGAGGCCGCCCAGGCCGCCCTGCGCCGCAGCGCCGACACCGACAACCCAGACCTGGCCCGCATCCTCTGCTACACAAACCGCTCCCTCGAGCAGCTGGTGCCGATCGCCCGCCGCGCCCTGCACGGCGAGATGGCCGACCAGCTGCCGGTGCTGCCCGGCGAGGTGCTGATCACCCGCGCTGCCGTGATGGCCCCCGCCTGCCGCGAGGGTGAGGACGCCGCCGAGGAGCCCGACACGCTGCTGGGCTCCAACCGGGAGCTGGTGGTGCGCGATGTCATCCCCGAGCGCTGCGACCTGGCCGATTTCGGCGTGGCTGATGCGGCGGTGATCGACACCCTCACGGCCCGGGTGGAGGCCGGCGACAGCCAGCTGAGCCTGAGGCTGCTGCCGCCCCTGGGCTCGGCGGCCCGGAGCGCCCTCGAGGCGGTGTTGGCCCGCCTGCGTCAACGGGCCAGGGATGCCGGCAAGCAGGAGGGCAAGGGCCTGTGGCGCCGCTTTTTCCTGGTGCGGGACGCCTTTGCCTCCCTCGGTCCGGCCGCCGTTCTCACCGTGCACCGCAGCCAGGGCAGCACCTTTGCTGAGGTGTTCGTCGATGCCGATGTGTTCTGGCCCAGCGACCCGGTGCTGCGCCGCCAGCTGGTGTACGTGGCGGTGAGCCGCGCCAGCCAGGCGGTGACGCTCCAGGCCGGGCCGCCGGCCGCCGGCCCCGGCGCCCTTGCCGAGCAGCAGCTCTGGAGCCAGTGGCTCCAGGCCGATCTCTGATCAGGCCAGCTTCGGGCTAGGCCAGCATGAGGCCCTCGATGCCCTGCCAGCCCAGGTAGACGGCGAGGGCCACGCTCACCAGGCCCACCAGCAGGTCGCCCTTGGCAAACAACCACTGCTTGCCCCGCTCCAGCAGCGGCAGGATCCGCTCCGGGCCGGCCAGTAGCAGGGCCAGCAGCGGCACTAGCAGGAGGCTGGCGCTCACCAGGCTGAACACGCCGGTGGCCAGCACCTCCGTGCCCCGGCCCAGGTTTGCCGCCAGCAGGCTGCCGGCAGTTTTGGCAAACAGAAACAGATCGTCGGGGCTGGCCACCTCAAGGGCCGCGCTGATTGCCAGCAGCAGCGGCAGGGGCATGGCGCAGAACTGATCCAACTTGCGTGTCCAGCCCGGTGGAGCAGCCCCCTCCTCCTCCTTGGTCAGCAGCTCCTTGAGGCCGAGCCCCAGCAGGGCGCCGGCCGCCAGCAGGTCGAGGCCAGTGCGGTGGCTGGTGCCTTTGTCCATCGTCAGCAGCAGACCGTGGCCCACGGTGAGCAGCAGCGTTACCGCCAGGGCCGCCGTGGCCAGCCAGCCCGCCACAAACCAGCCGCCGCGCTGCAGGGGTTTGGGGCCGAGCAGCAGCAGCAGCAGCAGGCCGATGTGCAGCGGCGAGAAGCCGATCGCCAGCCCGAAGGCCGCCAGCTCCCCCAGCAGGGCGCTCAGGCCGTTGGCAGCGGTCTGTGGATCAGCCATGTGGATCAGTCATTTCGATCAGTCATGACGTGGCGGGCACGACCGGGGCATTCCAGCGCACCACCGTGCGCCGCTCCCGTTCATGGCCGAGCACTGAGACGGTGGCGGTGTTCAGATTCAGCAGCGCCCCGCTGGCCGCTCCGAGCCCCAGCCAGGTGCCCGCGAGGCTGCGCAGGATATGGCCGTGGGCCACCAGGGCCACCGCCGGGGCCTGGGGGGCGGCCAGTGATTCAGCTAAGGCGATCACCCGTTGGCAGCGCTCCTCCACCTGGGGGCAGCTTTCGCCGTCGGGGCAGCCGTGGCTCCACACGGTCCAGCCGGGCACCTGCTCGCGGATCGTGGCGGTGGTGATGCCCTCGTAGCGGCCGTAGTCCCATTCCTGCAGGTCGGGGCAGATGCGGGCCTGCGCCCCCAGGCCGGCCAGCTCGGCGGTGCGCCGCGCCCGCTGCAGCGGGCTCACCAGCACGGCAGCAAAGCGCTGCCGGGCCAGCATCGGTGCCAGGGCCCGGGCCTCCGCCTCCCCTTCCGGCAGCAGGGGCAGGTCGGTCTGTCCCGTGTGGCGCCCACTGAGGGCCCATTCGGTGGCGCCGTGGCGCAGCAGCCACAGCTCGAGCTGGGGAGGAGTGTTCACACCGGTGATCTCAGGTTGTGCAACAGGTTGTTCAACACAGTCATTCACGCGTTTGGCACCCCTCGCCACCACGCATCAGCGCTGCACCTCAAACCAGTCGGCGCCGGTGGCCGGCACCTGGTTGGAGGCGACGCTGTTGACCATCGCTAGCACCGGACCCTTCTCGCACCAGATGCGCAGTTCGGTGAGCTCCTGGGGCGAACCCTCCGCTTCAATCTCCACCGAGCCATCGGGGCGGTTGCGCACCCAGCCGCTCAGGCCAAGATCCCTGGCCCGGGTGCAGCAGGCGGCGCGGTAGCCCACCCCCTGCACCTGGCCGCTCACGATCAGCTGCCAGCGTTCCTGCTGAATCTGGGGCTTGGGCTCGTGGGGTTGGATGAAGCGGCGCTCGTCGGCAGCGGCGCGGCGCGCCCGGCTGCGGCGGCCAGGCGAGAGGGAATCACCGGGCATCCAGCCCAGTGGAGATGCAGCCAGCTGGCGTGCACGTTCGGCGCTGTCCATCCTTCGCTCCGGGTTGGCGTCCCCCAACCTTCAAGCTGCCACAGCCCGCCGGTGCTGGCCACAGATTCGAGCTGCCAGCGGTGGAATTCATGGCCGCAGAAGTGCTCTCCGGGCCGCACCAGCAGCCCGCTGGTCGTGGCCTTGACCTCGCGGTAGCCGAGGCTAAGCGCCCCTTTGCGGGCCCGGAAGGGCAGCACCCCCGCCATCGGCTGCAGCATCCCGTCGCCATCGGCCAGCTGCTCGCCCAGCAGCAGCAGGCCGCCGCATTCGGCCACCAGCGGCAATCCAGCCGCCGCCGCCCGGGCCAGCTCGCCCAGGCTGCGGCGGCTGGCCGCCAGCTGGGCGGCATGGAGCTCGGGATAGCCCCCGGGCAGCAGCACCGCCCGGCAGCCCACCGGCAGGGCTTCATCGGCCAGGGGGCTCCAGGCCACCGGCTCCAGCCCCACCGCCGCTAGCAGCTCGCCGGCTTCGGGATAGCGGAAGTGGAAGGCCGCGTCGCTGGCGATCGCCACCGGCAGCGGCGCCTGCTCTGGCCCCTGCTCCGGTGCCTGCTCGGGTGGGCTGGGGCGGTGCTGGCTCAGGCACCAGTGGATTGGATCTTCGGCGCCGGCCTGGGGGTTGGGCGGCGCCAGCAGCGGCTCCAGGCGCGCAAGATCGAGGTGGCGGGCGGCCAGCTCAGCCCATTGCTCCTGGCGCTGCTCCAGATCGTGAAGCTCCCCAGGCGGCAGCAGTCCCAGGTGGCGCGACGGCAGCTCCAGGCTCGGGTGGTGGGGCAGCACCCCCAGCAGTGGCACGGCGATGCTCTCCAGCGCTTCCCTCAGCAGGGCGTGGTGGCGTTCGCTGCCCACCCGGTTGAGCACCACGCCGGCCAGGGTCACCGGCGGCGGGCCATGGTCGCGGAAGCCCCGCACCAGGGCCGCCAGGGAGCCCGCCTGCCGAGAGGCTTCCACCACCAGCACCACCGGCAGCGCCAGCTGGGCAGCCACCGCCGCCGAGCTGCCCTCACTGCTGGGGCCGCGGCCATCGAACAGGCCCATCACCCCCTCCACCAGGGCCAGGTCTGCCCGGCTGCCGTGCCAGTGAAAGCAGCGCTCCACCCACTCCGGGCCACACAGCAGCGGATCGAGGTTGCGGCAGGTGTGGCCGCTCACCCGGCTGAGCAACTGGGGGTCGAGGTAGTCGGGCCCCACCTTGAAGGGCTGCAGCTGCCGGCCCGATCGCCGGGCCCAGGCGGCCAGGCACAGCGACAGCAGGGTCTTGCCGCTGCCACTGCTGGGCGCGGCGATCAGACAGGCCATTCAGGGGTGCTCAGGGCAGCAGGCTCAGGGCAGCAGTTTGGCGGCGATCGGCGCGGCGGCGGCCAGCAGGGGGTTGGTGGAGTCGTGGCCGCCCGACAGCAGCCGCGCCATCTCCATCTCCTCACTTTCCATCGGCAGCGGCACCACCTCCTCGGCCAGTTCCATGCTCGCCATGCCGCCGGATTCGAGCCGCATGCAGCCGCCCGACTCGGAGCAGAGAATCACGCACAGGGGGGAGCCCTGGCTGCTCTGGCAGATCAGCCGCAGGCCCACCATCGCCCCCGGATGGGTTTTGGGCACGCCCACCGGCACTGGCATCTGCCGGAAGCGCACGGTTTCGCCATCGGTGCGCTCGAATTCAGCGCCGATGCCCTGGCCCGCGCCATCGCCGTCTACTGGGTAGGTGGAGATCAGGTGCCACCCCAGCCGGTCGGCCAGCCAAGCTGCCAGCAGCAGCCCCTTCACCGGGTTGCTGCCCTCCACGTCGAGGTCGAGCTGCACCACGTGGTTAAGGGCATCCCGCCGCGACGGCGGGTCAAACACCATCGCCAGCGACTCCCGCCAGCTGCGCAGCCGCAGCCAGTTGAGGTCGTTGATGGGCTGGCCGGCATCGATGCGATCCACCAGCAGGTCGAGGCAGCGGCGTGGATCGCCCAGCGACGAATCCACCACCAGGCGCCGATGGCCGCTGGCCAGGGTTGCCATCACCTCCGGGGCCTCATCGAGGCTGCTGTTCCACCACACCCAGCAGGGCAGGTCGGGGCTGATCAGCGGCTGCACCAACTCCAGGCTCTGGCTCAGGGCGCCGGTGCCGCCACGCAGCACCACCACATCGCCGTAGGCGTCGCCGCCGCTGCCTTCCTCCGGCAGGGGGCAGTAGGCGGCCACCAGGGTTTCAAGGGGATGGCCGCCATCGAGGGTGGGGGCCAGGGTGATCAGCCGCCGCGGCATGTGGGCGCTGATCGCCCCCTCCACAAATTGCCCGCGCAGGTCTTCGGCGTGGTGGTCGCCGCCCAGCTTGCCAATCGCCCAGGCCAGCTGGGGATCCATCGGCGCGGTGCTCAGCGGCAGCCCGCAGCTGATCGCGGCGGCCCGGGCCGCCTCCAGCACGGTCTCGTTGAGCAGGCCGGTGATCGGGCCGTCGAGACGGCCGCAGCGCATCAGCTGCTGCTCCAGCCAGGAGCCCTCCCACACCACCAGGGTGAAGGTGGCGGCTCCGTGGGAACTGCCCAGTTCCTGGCTCCAGAGGCGCTCCAGGTAGCTGGGTACCTCGTCAGGCGGCAGGGCGAGTGGGGCCTGGAGGGTGAGCTGGGTCGACATGGGGGCAGGGGGTGAAAAAAACTTAGGGGCGACGCCAGGCCAGGCCGTCCTCGGCCACCAGACTGTCGGCGGCGCCGGGGCCCCAGGTGCGGGCCTCGTAGGGGTACACCGGCAGCTGGTTCGGGGCGTCTTCGATCAGCTCCAGCAACGGGGTGTACAGCCGCCAGGCGGCTTCCACTTCGTCGCTGCGGGTGTACAGGGTGGGATCCCCCAGCATGGCGTCCGCCAGCAGACGCACATAGCCCTCATCGCTGGGCTCGCCGAAGCTGTCGTCGTAGGAGAAGGCCATATCCACCGGCCGGCTGCGCATGCCGGAGCCAGGGGCCTTTACCTCAAACTTGAATTCGGCCCCTTCATCGGGCTGGATCCGCAGGATCAGCTGGTTGGGGGTGGGGGCACCGCCGGCGGCATCAAACAGGTGCACCGGTGCTTCCCGGAAGGTGAGCACCACCTCGGAGAGCCGCTTGGGCAGCCGCTTGCCGGTGCGCAGGTAGAAGGGCACACCCTGCCAGCGCCAGTTGTTGATGAACAGCTTCATCGCCACGTAGGTCTCCGTGGTGCTCTCGGGATTCACCCCCGGCTCCTGGCGGTAGCCGGCGATCGGCCGGGTGCTGGAGCCGCCGGGTCCGTACTGGCCCCGCACGCAACACTTCCAGGGTTTGTCCTCGTTGGCCAGGCGCGCGGCCTGGATCACCTTGGCCTTCTCGTTGCGCATCGACTCAGGATCGAAGCGGCCCGGCGCCTCCATCGTGGTGAGGGCCAGCATCTGGGTGAGGTGGTTCTGCACCATGTCGCGCAGGGCGCCCGAGCTTTCGTAGTAGCCGGCCCGCTCCTCCACACCCACGGTTTCGGCCGCCGTGATCTGCACGCTGGAGATGTAGTTGCGGTTCCAGATCGGCTCGAAGATCGTGTTGGCGAAGCGCATCACCAGGATGTTCTGGACCGTCTCCTTGCCCAGGTAGTGGTCGATCCGGAAGATCTGGTTTTCCTGGGCGCTGGTCTGCACCACCCGGTTGAGCTCCTGGGCGCTGCCGTAGTCGCGACCGAAGGGCTTCTCGATCACCACCCGGCTGCGGGCGGGATCGCTGAGCAGCCCAGCGGCGGCCAGGGCCCGGCAGCCACTGCCGTAGAAATTCGGCGACACCGACAGGTAGAAGGTGCGGTTGCCGCGGGTGGCCCGCTGCCGGTCGATGCCTTCGAGCCGCTGGCCGAGCCGCACCATCGTGGGCGGATCCTGGAGATCCACCGACTCGTAGAAGAGGCCCGCCGCAAACTGCTCCCAGGCCATGCGGTGCTCGGCCACCTCGCTGGCCATCGCGTCGGCCATGCGCTGGCGGAATTCTGCGTCGCTCCAGGGGCGGCGGGCGCAGCCCAACACCGCGAATTCACTGGGCAGGCGCCGCTGCCGGAACAACTCGAAGAGTGCCGGGATCAGCTTGCGGTGGGTGAGGTCGCCACTGGCTCCGAAGATCACCAGGCATTGGGGCGGAATCACCCGCTCCTGGCGGAGGCCGACCCGCAGTGGATTGGTGAGCACGCTGCCCATGGATGCCTTCGCGGTGCCCATGGTTTAACCGGCCAGGCGGCGCTGCCCACCGGCTGGCCCACTTTGTGATGGTTTCTGTGTGGGATTGGCCAAAAAAAAGCCCGCCGGGGAGGCGGGCTGAGGGGAGGTGGTGACGACCGTTGCCGGGGGTCCATCCCGATATCAATAGGTCTCGACGTGCCAGCGCTCGGCTTTCTTGAGCTGGGGACGCAGCTCGGCCCAGTTCAGTCCCTTGGCGGCGGCGGCGGTGGCCATCGCTTCGTCGATGCCAGGCTCCATGCCCCGCAGACCGCACATGTAGACGTGGGTCTTGGGGTTTTCGATCCAGGAGAAGATCTCCTCGGCGTTCTCGCTGACGCGGTCCTGGATGTACATCCGGCCGCCGCTGGCGTTCTGCTGCTCGCGGCTGATGGCCTTGGTGTAGCGGAAGTTGTCGGGGAACTCCGTCTGATAGCGGTTGAAGTCGTCGTCGTAGAGCAGGTTGGCCGTGGTGGGTGAGCCCATGAACAGCCAGGCCTTGCCCTTGAAGGTCCAGCCGTTCTTTTCGCGTTCGGACGGCTCGAACATGCGCCGCAGGTAAGTGCGCATCGGGGCGATGCCGGTGCCCGTGGCCAGCATGATCACGTTGGCGTCTTCGTCGGCAGGCAGGAGCATCTCTTTGCCCACCGGACCGGTGATCTTCACCTTGGCGCCGGGTTCGATGTCGCAGAGGAAGGTGGAGCAGACGCCGTTGATCGTTTCGCCGTCCTTCTCGTACTGGAGCTGGCGCACGCACAGGGAGACGGTGTCACCGGCCAAGTTGTCGCCGTGGCGGGTGCTGGCGATCGAGTAGAGGCGCAGTTTGTTGGGCTTGCCGTTGGCATCGGTGCCATCGGGAATGATGCCGATGCTCTGGCCTTCGACGTAGTGCAGCTGGGGATCGCCACCCTTGAGATCGAAGGTGATGTGGTTGACCCGACCGATCGCCCCATCCGCAAGCAGGCTGTAATTCTCAGTCACCGTGCCGATGAACGGGTCCTTCGGCTTGTAGAGGTTGACGGGGACGTCGGCGTGGGACACGGCAGCGGGTTTCGAAGGAGCGGCTTTGGCTTTGGGGGCGGGTGCGGCCGGGGCTGGTGCAGCGGCAGGCGTGTCGCCACCGGGGCCGTCGGCAGCCAGCACGGCACGGATCCGACCGCCCTGCTGGGCGATGGACTGCATCAAGCCCTGGAGCTGGTTGTACGGCACGGTGAAGCGACGTTCAGCCTGGCGCTGGCGACCGATGCCGAAGCCCTCCACCACGACGGTGAACATGCGGCTGTCCGACTGGATGGCGCGACCGGTGGAAACACGCATGCAGACTCAGCCACCTCAAAAGCGCGCTGATCATACGGAACCTTTCCGCTGCGGTTTTCCAGGAGACACCGCTAGGTTTGTGCGCTAGCACACTTCGACAGTGCTCCTTTGGCCCAGCTCCTCGCCCAGGCCCGCCCTTCCGACCCGCCCCCCAGCGACCCGTCTTCGGCCGTCGTGAGTGACGCCTGCAGCCTCGACACCATCCAGCAGGTGATGGAGCGGCTGCCCCAGGGAGCCCGGCGGTTGGCGGTGCAGCTGCGGCTGCCCCTCGACCCGGAGTGGCTTTGGGCCGTGCTCACCGACTACGCCAATCTCAACCTCTACATCCCCAACCTGGCCTCCTCCCGCGAGCTCTGGCGTCGGGGCAACCGGGTGGGTCTTGAGCAGGTGGGCACCCAGCAATTTTGTGGTCTGAGCTTCAGTGCCAAGGTGGAACTGGAGCTGGTCGAAGATCGGGACGCCGGCGAGTTGCGGTTCTGCATGTGCCGCGGCGACTTCCGTCGGTTCGAGGGCATTTGGCAGATCGGCCGCTCCGGCGGGGTGACCCATCTCTTCTATGAGCTCACCGTGCAGGGTCGCCCGGGCATGCCGATCGGGCTGATCGAGCAGCGCCTGCGCGAAGACCTGGCCAACAACCTGCGCGGGGTGCAGCGCGAAGCCGAGCGCCGCGCCGCCTTGTCCTGAACCATCCCTGCTGGGCAGGAGGTGCTGTTGGTTGTGCGGATTTCTGTTTGTTGAACAACCTGTTCAACAGCTTGATTGGGGTGGATGTCGGCAAGCGCGACACCGGCAAAAAAATGTCTCTTTGAGAAGCACGATCGCTCGTCAAGAGATCCGGCTTCAGCGTTGCGAAAAGCAACTCTTTGGGCCGTTGTTTGGTTGGTGATACCCCCAAGGGGATTCGAACCCCTGTCGCCTCCGTGAAAGGGAGGTGTCCTAGGCCTCTAGACGATGGGGGCGAGGCCACAACGCTGTTCGGCGTTGCTGTGTTGGAAGCTACGGGTCAGGGGGACCCTTCGTCAAGGCGGGTTGGGCCTGACCGCTCCAGACCGGAACGCTGACGTGGAAACAGGCCCCCTCACCGGGTTCGGACACCACCCAGATGCGGCCGCCATGCACCTCGGCGATGCGTCGGCACACCGACAGCCCCACGCCGTAGCCCGAGGTGGTGCCGGAGGTTTGCGGCAGACGCACCCGATCCAGGAAGATTCGCTGCTGCTCGGCTTTGGGGATCCCCGGTCCGCTGTCGCAGACGCTCACCTGCACCCATTGATCGGTGCGGTGCAGCAGGGTCAGGTGCACCCGGCCCCGATTGGGGGTGAATTTCAGGGCGTTCTCCAGCAGGTTGAGCAGCACCTGGCGCATGCGCCGCTGATCGGCGAACACATCGGGCAGGTCGGCGGGGATATCGGAGATCAGCTCCAGGTCGCGACCCACCCACAGCTTTTCAAGCTCGAGGATCGCCTCGGCGGCCACCTTGCCGAGCGACAGACGCTGGGGGTTGAACAGGGCCTCCCAGCGGGTCGTGCCCACCTCCAGCAGATCCTTGGAAAGTTCCTGGATGTCGTCGAGGCGGCGGGTGAGCACGTCGCGGAAGCGGGGCTCATCGATCTGGCCAAGGGTGTGGCTTTGCAGGGCGAGTTTGGCCGCGGTCAGGGGCGTCCGCAGTTCGTGGGCCACCATCCGCAGCAGCCGTTCCTGCACCCCCAGCCGCTCGATCAGGGTTTCGTTCTCCTGGCGCAGCACCAGGAGCTGGTCTTCCAGCTGCAGCTCCCGCCGGGTACGGCTGCCATCGATCTCGGCGGGCCGCAGGCTCATGCCCAGGCTGGTCACCACCTCCATCTGCTGCCAGCGCGGCAGCCAGCTGCGCAGCTTCTGGGTGATCGCATTGCCGGCGATCACCTGCTTCGGCAGAGGGCCGAGCTTCACCAGGGCCGGTGTGGCCACCAGCCGATGCAGCTCCAGCAGTTCCGGTTGGCGGGCTGGGTCGGCCAGCTCCAAGCTCACCGTGAAGCGGCACTCCTCGCTTTTGAGGAACTGAATCAGGTTGCGCAGATCCGGGCTGGCCAGGTGGTGCTGGGCGGCCACCAGCAGCAGCTTCAAGGCCTGACGCTCCGTCGCACGAGCAGCTGCGGCACTGCCTGCTGCGGCGCTGCCTGCTGCGGCGCTGTTTGCGACGGCAGCGTCAGCCAGGGCTTCGGTGGTGGGTTGCTCGGCCTTCACGTGGTTCACCCTATGGGGATTTGGCCAGACCCGCCCAACCTCGCTATGACAGAGGTAACCAGTGCCGTGCGCCCAAGGGCCGGGATGTCATGAGCATGCTTTCGGATCTCCCCACCCCAGCTCGGCCGCGGATTCAGCTCGACAGCAACCTGCGTCGTTGGTTTGCCCGCAACCTTGGCTTGTGGCGCTCGCGACGGTTGTATTTCTTTGACGACGGCGAGTCGCTGCGCGTCGACATGATGCTGCGAGTGGAAACCTTCAGCGAGCCGGTGGAGGGCGATGCGGCTTATCGCTTCACCTGGTGGCCGGAGCAGGAGTTCGAGTTTTTCGACAAGAAACCCCGTTTCGTGCCGACGGGAACGATGGAGGCCTACCTGTGCGGGCATCAGCTGTGGCGCAGCCGCGGTTACATCTGTGGCACGCCCACCAAAACCCAGATCCGTCAGGTGGACGAGCACGAGCTGATTTTTGAGTCGCACTACCAGGAGTGGGACATCCTTGAACACGTTCGCCTGGTCGACCAGGACCGCTACCGCGCCCGCTCGATCTACTCCTGGAAGGACGGCGCGCTGGAGCTGGCCGAAACCCACCACGAAATCCGGGTGGAGGAGGCCGGGGCTGCGCTCCCGCACGACGCCCTGGCCTGATGCAGCAGCATGGCTGCATCTCAAGACACCCGTTTCCTGCTGTGACCTCCCGCCGTTCCGCTCCCTTGGCTGCCTCCTGGCTGGTGGCTCCGCTGTTGGTGCTGCCCCTGCTGCTGGCGCCGGCGGCGGCCCAGGCGGCCCCTGCCACGGAGGCGGACATGAACCTCTACACCCGCATTGCGGCGGTGAATGTCTGCATTGCCCGTGGGGCCGGCGTGCCCTTTGACAAGGCGGTGGGCATCGCCGGCGAAACCATCGCCCAGGTGATTCAGGGTCAGCACGACGGCGTGATCACCCAGGTGGGAGCCAAGCCGCTCAGCCTCGACGACCTGCGCAAGGGCTCGATCAATTCCGCCGTGCTCGGGGCTGCTGAGATCTGCCCCAAGGAGGTGCCGGCCGATGTGATGGCGAAGGTGCAGGAGGCCCTTAAGCCTGCCCCCGCTGCCAAGCCCTCCCCTTCGAAACCTTCCACTAGCAAGCCCTCCCCCAGCAAGTAATTCCCCATGGCCCTGGTGCGCCTCGCCGATTACCGCCCGGCGCCATTCCTGCTGGAGCGCACCGACCTGACGGTGCAGCTGCAGGCTGACCACACCGAGGTGGCGGCCCGGCTGGCCTTTGTGCCCAACCCAGAGGCCCCCTCCCCAGAGGCCCCGTCGCCCGAGCCCCTGGTGCTGCAGGGTGTGGATCTGGAGTTGCTGGAGTTGCGCCTCGATGGCGTGCCCCTGGCCGCGGAGGCTTACGAGCTCACGCCAGAGCAGTTGCGGATCGTTCATCCGCACCAGGGCCCGTTTGTGCTGGAGAGCCGGGTGCGCATCCATCCGGAAACCAACAGCACCCTCGAAGGCCTCTACGTGAGCGGCGGCCTGTTCACCACCCAGTGCGAGGCCGAGGGCTTCCGCCGCATCACTTTCCATCCCGACCGCCCCGATCTGCTCAGCCGCTTCCGGGTGCGGATCGAGGCGGATCGCGCTAGCTGCCCGGTGCTGCTCTCCAACGGCAATTGCATCGACACCGGAGTGCTGCTCCCCGATCCGGCCACGGGGGCAGCGCGCCACTATGCGATCTGGGACGATCCCTTCCCCAAGCCCTCCTATCTGTTTGCCCTGGTTGCAGGCCAGCTGGAGGAGGTGCGCGGCAGCTTCACCACCGCCAGTGGCCGGCCGGTGGCCCTGCGCATCCATGTGGAGCCCGGCGATGCGCCCTACACCGCCCACGCCATGGCCTCGCTGCAGCGCTCGATGGCCTGGGATGAGCAGCGCTACGGCCTCGAATACGACCTCGATGAGTTCAACATCGTGGCGGTGCGCCATTTCAACATGGGCGCGATGGAGAACAAAAGCCTCAACATCTTCAACTCCAAGCTCGTGCTGGCCGATGCCGAAACCGCCACCGACGGCGAGCTCGAGCGCATCGAGAGCGTGATTGCCCACGAGTATTTCCACAACTGGACCGGCAACCGCATCACCTGCCGCGACTGGTTCCAGCTGTCGCTCAAGGAAGGGTTAACGGTGTTCCGCGATCAGAGTTTCACGGAGGATCTGCACGGCGCGGCCCTCAATCGCATCGAGAACGTGGCGATGCTGCGCAACACCCAGTTCCGCGAAGATGCGGGTCCCACGGCCCACCCCGTGCAGCCCGATGCCTACCAGGCGATCGACAACTTTTACACCACCACGATCTACGAAAAGGGATCGGAACTCATTCGTATGTTGCACATCCTGCTTGGGGAGGAGACGTTCATGCGGGGGATGGCGCTGTATGTGAGCCGTCACGACGGCACCGCCGCCACCTGCGAAGACTTTGTGCAGGCGATGCAGGACGCCGGAGAGCAGGCCAGGGCATCGGGAGCCCCGATCCCTGCCTTTGATTTTGCCCAGTTCCGCCGCTGGTATCACCAGGCCGGCACCCCCCGCGTGCACATCCAGCGCCACTGGGATGGGGAGGCCGGCGCGTTGGAGCTGCAGGTGGAGCAGCACACCCCGCCCACCCCCGGCCAAAGCGATAAGCAGCCCTTGGTGATTCCCCTGGCCCTGGGCCTGCTCGACCAGGCCGGGGAGCCCCTGCCTGTGCAACTGGAGGGGGAGGCGAAGCCCGCCGTGCACGCCGGCGATGGCACCCGCCTGGTGGTGATCGATCGGCCCCAGCAGACCCTGCGGTTGGTGGGGTTGCCGCGGCAGCACCATCCGCCGGCCCTGTCGCTGCTGCGCCGGTTTTCGGCGCCGGTGATCCTGGAGATGGGGCGCCCCACCGCCGAGCTGGTGCATCTGCTGGCCGCCGATGCCGACCCCTTCGCCCGCTGGGATGCGGGCCAGGTGCTGCTGCGTCAGGCGGTGCTGGCCCGCGCCGCCGGCGCGGCCGACGCCCTGCTGGAGGAGGAACTGATCGATGCCTTCGGCCGGATCCTGGCCGACCCGTCGTTGTCGGAGGCCAGCCGCAGCGTGCTGATGGCGCTGCCAGGTCTGCCCGAGCTCGAGGATGCCGCTGCTGCAGCAGGTGGCGAGCCCGATCCGCCGGCCCTGTTTGCGGCCCTGATGGCCCTGCAGCAGCGCTTTGGTGCCGCCCTGGCTGAGCCCTTGGCGATGGCCCTGCAGCGCTGCACCCCCCAATGGGGCCTGGCCTGGCCCGAGGGCAACGGCGACCGGCTGCTCACCGGCACGGTGTGGAGCTGGCGGGTGGCGGCTGGCGACTCGGCCGTCTGCGCGGCAGCGGCGGCGGCGGTGCGGGGCCCCTCGATGACCCTGGCCCGCGCCGGTCTGCGGGCCTTGCAGTGCCATCCCATCCCGGAGCGCCAGCAGGCGGTGGAGGCGTTCTACCAGCGCTGGCAGGACAAGCCCGTCATCCTCGATGCCTGGTTTGCCCTGGAGGCTTCGGCCCCCTTTGCCGATGGCCTGGAGCGGGTGGCGCGGTTGCTGGAGCACCCGCGCTTCGATCCGGCCGCGCCCAATTCGGTGCGGGCCGTGCTGGGCGGCCTGGCCGGCAACGCGCCGGTGTTCCATGCCGCCGATGGCGCCGGCTACCGCTTCATGGCGGCGCGGATCGCCGAGCTCGACCAGCGCAACCCGATCACGGCTTCGCGCCTGGCCAAGGTGTTCAGCCGCTGGCAGAGCTACGGCCCGGCTCGCGCGGCCGCCATGCATGCCGCCCTCGAGCAGCTGGCCGCCGCTCCCCTTTCGCCCAACACCGGCGAGGTGGTGCAGCAGTGCCTGGGGAGCTGAGCCGGCAAGCCGCGGCTGGGCAGAGGCGATAGCATTGATATCAGGCGAGCTTGGCTGATGGCGGATCTGCTGGTGCGTGGGGTGGACGAGGCGATTGTGCAGGCCCTCAAGCGGCGGGCGGGAGACCATGGACGCAGTGCCGAGGCCGAACATCGAGCACTTCTGGTCGACGCACTGCTGAGCCCTCCGAGGCGCGACCTGGCTGAACTGTTGGCGGCCATGCCAGATGTGGGCTGCGATGCCGATTTCCAGCGGCCGATCGACAGCAGTAGCGACGCCGATGTTTTTGGTTGATACCAATGTGATCAGCGAAGCCCGCAAGGGGCGTCGTGCTGATCCAGGCGTGATGGCCTTCTGGGCCGAGGTGACAGCCAGCAACACGCCCTTGTTTCTGGCGGCCGTCACCATCGGTGAACTGCGCCGCGGCGTGGATCTCATCCGCCATCGAGGCGACCTCAAACAGGCTGATCTGCTCGAAGACTGGCTTGGGCAGGTGCTCCAGCACTACGGCGAGCGGGTGTTGGTGCTCGATGGAGATGCGGCTCAGCTCTGGGGGCGTCTGCGGGTGCCTGATCCCCACCACGCCATCGATAAGCAGATCGCCGCCATCGCCCTCTTGCATGGCCTCACGGTGGTGACCCGCAACTCCCATGACTTCGCGGGTTGTGGGGTTCGCCTGTTGAATCCCTTCAGCGGCGCTGGCCCGGCAGGGGGAGGGGCGGTGGGGGGCGAAGTGGGCCGTTGAGGCTCTGGTGCAGCTGGCGGAAGGCGGCTTGGCGGTAGGTCGCCCCTTCCGCTCCGGCGTGCAGCCCCCACAGGCCTTCCCAATAGAAATAGATCACGCCGTGGCCGCGGCTGGTGGCCAGTTGGGTCTTCTGGGCCAGGGTGGCCATGTCGGGGGTGCGACCGCCGAAGCCGGCCAGGATTCCGATCTCCACGGGCATGCCCCAGCTGCGTGCCTTCACCAGGGCGGGCTGGTTGAGGTCCTTCTCGAAGCCCTTCACCGAGTAGGCGTAGTTCTGCACCACTAGGTCGTCGATCAGCTCGCCGAGGGCCCAGAGTTCCCAGTCCTGGAGCCAGTGGTTGTAGGCGAAGCGGAAGGGGCCGGGCGACAGGCTGATGATCGTGCGCTTGGGCACGGAGCCCGCCGGGGCCTCCAGGGTTTTCAGTCGCCCCCGCAGCTCCCGCAGCAGCCCGGTGAGCTGCTGGCGCCGCCAGCGCATCCAGGCCCGATCGGTGTGGTTGTCGGGGGGCTCGCGGCCGGTGTCCTTGAGGAAGAGGGCGCGGCTGAAGGGGTCGTAGCCAAGCTCCACCGGCCAGGCAAAGTGGTCGTCGAGCTGGATGCCGTCGACGCTGCAGCGCTGCACGATCTCGGTGATCAGGCCGATGAAGCGCTCGCGCACGCCGGGGTGGGCGGGGTTGAGCCACACCATCGGCTTGCCGTGCATGGCCATTTCGCTGCTGCCATCGCGGCGTTGCAGCACCCACTCCGGGTGCTGGCGCACCACTGCGGCATCGGCCGGCTCCATCAGGCCGTACTCAAACCAGGGGATCACCTGCAGCCCGCGCCGATGGGCGGCGCGGGTGAAGCGGCAGATCGGATCGAGGTTGGGGCTGGCCTTCTCCAGCGCCGGCTCCAGCGGCGCATGGCGGGACCGGTGGAAGGTGGTGCCCCGGCTCCACACGTTGGGATAGAGGGTGTTAAAGCCGGCGTTGGCCAGCTCGCTCACCGCCCGGTCGATGCGGCTGGAGTCGTAGTAGAGGGGGCTGGGGCTGTTGGTGAGCCACACGCCGATCCGGCGCTGAGGGATCTGCAGGGGTTGGGCCTGCAGCGGCTGGGCTGCAGCCCAGGGCACGGTGAGCAGCACGCTCACCGCCGCAGGCAGCAGGGCCTTGAACCGGGCGAAGCGGCACAACCGGGCTGGTCGTAGCTGGGAAATGGATATCAGCGGAACGGGTTTCAGCGGAACATCGAGCTCACCGAGCTCTCATCGTGGATGCGCCAGATGGCTTCGCCCAGCATGTTGGCCACCGACAGCACCTGCAGCTGGGGGAAGCGGCCATCGTGGTTCTGGGGGATGCTGTTGGTGACGAGCACCTCTTCAAACAGGCCCGGCTCCGACATCCGCTCGATCGCCGGTGGTGAAAACACGGCATGGGTGGCGCCAGCCAGCACCCGGATGGCGCCCCGATCGCGCAGCAGCTTGGCGCCGGCGCAGATGGTGCCGCCGGTATCGATCATGTCGTCGATCAGGATCGCCGTCTTGCCGGCCACATCGCCGATCACCGTGAGGCTTTCGGCCACGTTGTGGCCCGAACGGCGCTTGTCGATGATCGCTAGGGGGGCATCGTTCATCTGCTTGGCGAAGGCCCGGGCCCGGGCCACACCGCCCACATCGGGAGACACCACCACCACCTCGCCGAGGTCGCGGGCGCGCAGATAATCCACCAGCACCGGCGAGCCGTAGATGTGGTCGCAGGGGATGTCGAAGTAACCCTGGATCTGGGCCGAGTGCAGGTCCATGGCCAGCACACGATCCACGCCGCTCTTGGCCAACAGGTTGGCCACCAGCTTGGCGGTGATCGACTCCCTGCCCGCCGTCTTGCGGTCGGCGCGGGCGTAGCCGTAGTAGGGGATGACGGCGGTGATCTGACGGGCGGAGGCCCGTTTGCAGGCATCCACCATGATCAGCAGCTCCATCAGGTGATCGTTCACCGGAGCGCAGGTGGGCTGGATCAGGAACACGTCGCAGCCGCGAATCGATTCCTGGATCTGGATGTAGAGCTCGCCATCGGCGAAGCGCTTGATCACCCGCGGGCCGTCGGGAACGCCCAGGTAGGCGCCGATTTCGCGGGCGAGGGCCTGGTTGGCGGTGCCGCTGAACAGGCGCAGCCGGCGGGTGTCGTGAGTCGACTGGGTCGCGCTGCCTTGGGGCGCCACGCGATCAGCGGTCAAGAAACTGGTCACGGCGGGCGCGGATGCGTCGGCTGAAACCCGATCGTAGAAGCGTGGCCCCCTCCCTAGTGCAAACATCCATGACGCTTTCCAAGCCTGGTTTGCCGCGGTCGCTGGTGCTGGTGGCCGCTGGGCCCGCGGCAGCCGTCGTCGCGCTGCAGCACCCACTGGGGCCCCAGCTGGCCAGGGCCCTTGGCATGCCCTTGAGCGCCCCTTTGGATCCTCTGGAGCCCCAGCGCGCCCTGGCTGGCCTGGCCGCGCAGGGGCCGTGCCTGGTGCCCCTGCCGGTCGATCCCGGCTTGCCCCTCAACGGCGCCGGCCACTGGGCTGAGGCCCTAGGGGCCTGGCGCCAGCCGGTGCTGCTGCTGCTGGCGGGCGAGCAACTGGAGAGTGGCCTGCCGGCGGCGATGGTGGCCCTGTTGCACCAGTGGCAGGTGCCGCTGGTGGGACTGGTGCAATGCGATGGGGCCTGGGACCCGGAGGCCCGCCGCGGCGATGGTCTGCCCTGGCTGGGTGGGCTCGATCCGGCAACTGGTGAGGCCGGAACCCTGGCGGCCGCCCTGGCGCTGCGCTGGCGTCAGATCGCCTCTAATTAGGTCCCGACTCAGTCCCCTTGCGTCTGCCTGCGTTACTGGTCTGCTGCTGAAACACCCGGGGCCTGCCAGAGGGGACTCGGTGCGCTGCTGGCGATCTGGCGCAGGGGCTGGCCAGCTTTGCTGGGAGCCAGCGGCACGCTGGTGAACTGCACCGTTTCGCCGTGGCTCAGGCCGGAGGCCAGCAGGCTCAGGGTTTCCGGTTGGCTGAGGTTGGTGACGACGCCCTTGTTCTGGAGAGATTGGAGCAGTGAGGAGAGCCGGCCCAGTTGCTCCGGCAGTGCCATTTCTCGCAGCAGGCTGCGCACCACCAGCTGGTGGTTGTCCTGGCGGCTGTCCTCCGGACGGGCGGGATCGCGGTAGCGCACCAGTTGTTCCACCTCGTTGCCCTTCAGCCGCTGCAGCCCACCCTGCAGATCAACGGTGAAGCGTTGGCTTTTGTCGTTGTATCGCAGGGCCCGGGTGGGGTTGGCGGCGATGCTGCCGAGACCATCCACCAGGCTGCGCAGGCTCGTTCGGCCGAGCACCAGATAGCGATCCGGTTCGCCGGAGTCGAGCCCCACCAGGTTGCGCACGGCATCGGCAGTGAGGGCGGCGCCGCCAAGGCGGTAGAGGCTGCCCAGGCTCTGGGGCCGTGTCTGGCCGGGCAGCTGCACCGCCAGGTTGGCCGGCAGGGTGAGCACCTGGAGCGGCCCCTGGGGGTTCACCCGCACCAGCAGCAGGGCATCGGCATTGGCCGGTCCGCGGGGGGCGGCTTGGTTGATCGGATCGCCTGGCTGCTCGCTGTCGAGACCGATCACCAGCAGAGTGATGCTGCGGCTCGGCGCCTTGCCCAGGTCGGCCGGGCTGAGCTGCCGCACCGGTTCGGTGGCGCGATCGGGCTCGGGCCAGATCAGGCCGAGCAGCCCCAAGCCCGCGGTGATTCCGGCGGCAGCCGCCCCCAGCCGCAGCAGGGTGGGCCCCAGGCGGGGCTTGGGCTGGGCGGGACGACGGGGCATCGGGGCTCGGCGGCAACTCACTTTGGCCTAACCCGATAGGTTGTGCCCTGGCTGATGGGGCGAGGGAACCCGCTGATGGCAGCACTGTTTTCGGTAAGCGGCTCTTCGCAAAGCGGCTCGTCCACCGCGCCGGCCCCCCACGAGCGGGCCCGCCCCCTGGCCAAGGGCAGCGTTTACCCCGCCAAGGATCTCTGCAGCCAGTGCGGCCTCTGCGACAGCCGCTGGGTGGCCTATGTGAAGGACAGCTGCGCCTTCCTCGAGCAGCGCTTTGAGGCGATGGAGGAGCTGGCCCATGGCCGCAGCCGCGACCTGGACAACGACGACGAGCTCTATTTCGGCGTGCAGCAGCGCATGCTCACCGCCCGCTTGGCCCCGCCGATCGACGGCGCCCAGTGGACCGGGATTGTCAGCCGCATCGGCGTGCGCGCCCTGGAAACGGGCCTGGTGGATGCGGTGCTGTGCGTGGGCCAGAGCGACGAGGATCGCTTCACGCCTGTGCCGCGGCTGGCCCGCACGCCGGAGGAGGTGCTCAGCGCCCGGGTGAACAAGCCCACCCTCTCGTCCAATCTGGAGGTGCTTGAGCAGCTGCCGGGCAGCGGCATCCGCCGGCTGTTGGCGATCGGCGTGGGCTGTCAGATCCAGGCCCTGCGAGCCGTGCAGTCCACCCTGCCCCTCGATGAGCTCTATGTGCTGGGGTTGCCCTGCGTTGACAACGTCTCTCGCGCCGGGTTGCAGACCTTCCTGGAGAGCACAGTGAGCTCGCCCGACACGGTGGTGCACTACGAGTTCATGCAGGACTTCCGCATCCACTTCCGCCACAGCGACGGCCGCGAGGAAACGGTGCCCTTCTTCGGGCTCGACACGCCCAAGCTCAAGGACGTCTTCGCGCCGAGCTGTCTGAGCTGCTTCGACTACACCAACGCCGGAGCCGATCTGGTGGTGGGCTACATGGGGGCGACGTTTGGGCGCCAATGGCTCACAGTGCGCAACCCGAAAGGCCAGGTGCTGCTGGATCTGGTGGAGAGCGAGCTCGATGTGGCGCCGGTGACCAGCAGCGGCAGCCGCCAGGCGGCGGTGCAGCAGGGCATCGAGGCCTACGACAAGGCCGTGAAGCTGCCCCTCTGGCTGGCCAACCTGATCGGCTGTGTGGTGGGGCGCCTGGGGCCGAAGGGCTTGGAATACGGCCGCTTCTCGATCGACTCCCACTTCACCCGCAACGCCTTGTGGCTGCGCCGCAATCACCCCGAGAAGGTGGCGGCCCACATCCCGGCCTTCGCCCAGACAATCATCAGCCGCTACCGGCTGCCTGAAGCGTGAGGCTCGCCGGCGTTTTGCTCCATCCCACGTCCCTGCCGGGGCCTGGGGGCTGCGGCGGCTTTGGCCAGCCGGCCCACGACTGGTTGGCGCTGCTTGGCCGCCATGGCATAGGTGTTTGGCAGCTGCTGCCCCTGGCTCCCACCGACAGCACGGGCTCGCCCTACAGCTCCCCCAGCGGTTCGGCCCTCAATCCCTGGCTGCTCGACGCCGAAGCCCTGGTGCAGGCTGGCTTTTTGCAGCGCTCGGATCTCGAGGCCCTCCCCGGCGCCGCCGCCCGCCCTGGCCCGATGGATCTGGCGATGATGCCGGCCCGCAGCCGGGCGCTTGGTGAGGCCTTGGCCCGCCGCTGGCCGGGTCAGCCGGTGCAGCAGCAGCGCGCCTTTCGCCGCTGGCGCCGCCGCGAGCGCGGCTGGCTGCCCGACCATGCGCTGTTCATGGTGATCCGCCGGCTCCAGGGCGGTCAGCCCTGGTGGCAGTGGCCGGCTCCCCTGGCCCGCCACCGCCGCTCCGCCCTGCGCCGCATCGCCCGGGAGCAAGCCGGCTGGCTGCTGGAGGAGGAGCTGCTGCAGTGGCAGTTGCAGCGCCAGTGGCAGCAGCTGCGCCAGCAGGCCGAGCGTGCCGGTGTGCAACTGCTCGGTGATCTGCCCTTCTACGTGGCCCACGACAGCGCCGACGTGTGGGCCCACCGCGCCCTGTTTTCCCTGCGTGCTGATGGCAGCCTCACCGCCCAGAGCGGTGTGCCGCCCGACTATTTCTCCGCCACCGGTCAGCTCTGGGGCACGCCGGTGTACCGCTGGCCCATGCATCTGCTCAGCGGCTTTCGCTGGTGGCTGGCTCGCCTGCAGCGTCAATTTGAGCTGTTTGATCGGCTGCGGCTCGACCACTTCCGAGCCCTGCAGGCCTTCTGGAGCGTGCCCGGCGATGCCGCGACCGCTGAACATGGCCGCTGGCGCTGGTTTCCGGGCTGGCCGTTGTTGGCGCTGCTGTGGCTGCGGCGCGGCCTGCACCTACCCCTGATCGCTGAAGACCTGGGCGTCATCACCCCGGCGGTAGAAGCCCTGCGCGATGGCTTCCGCCTGCCGGGCATGAAAATCCTGCAGTTCGCCTTCGATGGTGACCCTGCCAACCCCTACCTGCCTGCCAACATCCGCGGCCGCCGCTGGGTGGTGTACACCGGCACCCACGACAACGCCACCAGCGTGGGGTGGTGGCAGAGCCTCGACGAGGGCGGCCGGCGGCGCGTGGCCGAGGCGGTGGGGGTGCCGATCACGGCTCCGGCCTGGCAGCTGCTCGAGCTGGCTCTGGCCAGCTCCGCCGATCTGGCCGTGGCGCCCCTCCAGGATCTGCTCGAGCTCGACGACCGGGCCCGCTTCAACACCCCTGGCACCAGTTCCGGCAACTGGACCTGGCGCCTCGAGCAGCCCATCACCAGCCTGGATGGGGCCCTTCAGGGCTATGGCGCCATGGCTGCCCGCTACGGCCGAGCAACCTCTTAGGGCCTGGGCTTAAGGCTCGGCAAAGCTGCCGGGCTGCCCCTTCACGGGCTGGAGTGCTGCCCCGTTCCAGCTCAGTCGGTCGCCGGGGCCGGGGGCCGGCTGCACCTCCAAACGGAAACCGCCGCTGAGGGGCAGGCTGAGGCTTCCGCTGGCGTTGCGCAGGCTGGTGCGCACCCCGCTGGCGCTCTCCAGATTGAGCTGGCTGGGCTGGCTTAGCTCCAGCTCCAGCAGCCCTGAGCGCAGCGAGGCTGCGGGTTTGGTGCGCCGCAGCTGGGCGACCCCCTGCCCTCGGGCGGCCAGCTCCAGCGGCCGCAGCTCGGGATAAAGCGTCAGCAGGGCCTGCTCGGGCCGCGGCGGCTTGGCCTGCTCCTGCGCCGGTAGGGGTGGAATCGGCCGCACCGCCAGCAGGCCCCGCAGAGCCAGCTGCTGCTGCTGCAGGTTCAGCGCATACACCAGCCCCAGGGTGAGCACGCCGTAGAGGAGCGTGCCCTGCCAGGTGGTAAACACGTCGATGTTGCCCGGCGTGAAGCGCCGCAGCAGCGGTTGCCGTCGCTGGTCCTGGGGCAGCCGTTCGCTGTCGGGCAGCACCGTCTCCAGGCTGCCGGCGGGCAGGTCGAGGTGCCGCTCGATCAGCGGCACCATGGTGCGCAGGTAGGTGGTCTCCGGCAGCCGGTCGCGCCAGCCCCGCTCGAGGGCTTCCAGCACCGCCGTGCTGATGCGGGTGTCCAGGGCCAATTGCCGCAGGGTCAGGCCGCGCTCTTCGCGCCGCTGCCGCAGCGTCTGCCCAATTGCCAGCAGAGGATCGGCAGGCGGCTCCGCCGCAGCGTTGCTGGCCGGCAGGGGACCCCGCTGCCACCAGCGGCCGAGGCGGCCCCGCGGGCGCTTGGGTGGCAGCGGGGGGGTGGGGGTCAGGGCTGGGTTGTCAGTGCTGCCCATTCTTGGCGATCGAGGCGCCGCCAGCGACCCTCGGGCAGGTCGCCGAGCTGAAGCGGTCCGATCGATCGCCGTTGCAGATCCCGCACCGGATGGCCGAGCAGCGCGGCGGTGCGCCGGATCTGGCGGTTGCGCCCCTCCCCCATGTGCAGCTCCAGTTCGGTGGTTTGTGGTGTGCGCCTGAGCACTTGCAGCCCCACCGGTTGGCTGGCCTGGCCGTCGAGGGGCACGCCGGCGGCCCAGCGCTGCAGCGTTGGGGCGTCGGGCCGGCCCTGCACCCACACCCGGTAGGTCTTGCGGTGGCCGTAGCGGGGGTGGGTGAGGCGCAGGGTGAGGTCGCCCTGGTTGCTGAGCAGCAGGGCGCCGCGGCTTTCGGCGTCGAGACGCCCCACCGGGTGCAGCCCGCAGCCCTGGCGCAGGTCGGCCGGCAGCAGGTCGAGCACCGTGGGGCGTCCTTCGGGGTCGTGGCAGCTGCAAACCACCCCCGCCGGCTTGTTGAGCAGCAGCAGCAGCGGCTCCGGCCGGGCCGCCAGGGGCTCGCCCCGCACCGTGATCCGGTCCCGCTGTTGGTCGGCCCGGTCCCCCAGCTGGGCCACGGCGCCGTTCACCTGCACCAGCCCCTGACGCAGCAGGGATTCGGCCTGCCGGCGCGAGCAGAGGCCAGCGGCGGCCATCAGTTTTTGCAGGCGTTCGTGGGCCATGGCTCCCATGCTGCCGCCCGGCAAAGGATGGTAGGTTTACGAAACAAAAGAGTTTCGTAAACCCGGCTTCCCATGCCCGCTCTGCCCGTTCTTGGCTCCAGTTCAGGGTCGGAAAGCTCCTCTGCCCAGGGCGGCGGCGATCTGGTGCGCAGCTACCTGCGGGACATCGGCCGGGTGCCGCTGCTGAGTCACGAGCAGGAGATCACGCTGGGGCGCCAGGTGCAGGAGCTGGTGGCGCTGGAGGAGCTGGAGCTGGAGTTGGAGAGCCGGTTGGGCAACAAGCCGAGCCAGGCGGAACTGGCCCAGGCGGCGGGCCTCAGTGCACCGCTGCTGAAAAAGCGGTTGCAGGCGGGCCGGCGGGCCAAGGAGCGGATGGTGGCGGCCAACCTGCGGCTGGTGGTGAGCGTGGCCAAGAAGTACACGCGGCGGAACATGGAGCTGCTGGACCTGATCCAGGAGGGCACGATCGGACTGGTGCGGGGCGTGGAGAAGTTCGACCCAACGCGGGGCTACAAGTTTTCGACCTATGCGTATTGGTGGATCCGCCAGGGGATCACGCGGGCGATTGCGGAAAAGAGCCGCACGATCCGGCTGCCGATCCACATCACCGAAACCCTCAACAAGCTCAAAAAAGGTCAGCGGGAACTGAGCCAGCTGCTGGGCCGCACCCCCACGGTGACGGAACTGGCGGAAGCGGTGGAGCTCCCCGAAGAGGAGGTGAAGGACCTGCTGTGCCGTGCACGCCAACCGGTGAGCCTGGAGACGAAGGTGGGCGACGGCGACGACACCGAACTGCTGGACCTGCTGGCGGGTGACGCGGAACTGCCGGAGGACCGGGTGGATGGAGAGTGCCTGAAGGGCGACCTGCGGGCGTTGTTGGAGCAGCTGCCGGAGCTGCAGGGTCGGGTGCTGAAGATGCGCTACGGCATCCCTTGCGATCAGGTGCCGGGCCGATCCGAACCGATGAGCCTCAGTGCCATCGCCAAGCACTTGGGCATGAGCCGCGACAAAACCCGCAATCTGGAGCGCAAGGCCCTCGAAGGCGTGCGCGCCCAATCGCGGATGCTGGAGGGCTATCTGGTTGCTTGACAGCCTGGGAGCTTAGAAAAACTGGTCGAAGTTGTCGAAGTCGACAGCGCTGAAGGTGCCGTCCTGAACCTGGCCCATCAGCCGCTCCAACTGCACCCACAGGGCGCCGGCGGTGCCGACCGACAGCACGAACGACACCAGCAGAGCTACCCCTGAGGAGAAGCCAAACACCTGCAGGCTGCCGCCGATGAACAGGGTGACGCCAATGACCACGCCGATGTAGGGCAGCGTGATGGCGACGTTGCCGAGGGGAAGCAGGGCCAGACGATCCTGTTTCCAACCCTCGAGCCGGTTCTGCACCAGCTTGGCGAAGGTGAGGCCACACAGCACACCGATCGCCAGGCCGACCCCCGCCACCACGTAGGGAGGCTGCAGGATCGGCGCGTACTCCAGCAGGATGTCGCTGGCGTCCAGGTCACCGAACATCCAACTCCCTGCCAGCGCGCCGGCTTCCGTCGCATCCCCGGCCTCCGCGGCATCCATGGCCAGGGACAGATCGGGCAGGCTGGCCATCGGCTGGAGCTCGGCAAGATGGCCGAGACCCTAGGCCCTCAGGGTTCCCAGCGCTGGGAGCCCAGGAAGGTGAGCTCCACAAAGGTGCTGCCGTTGTGGTCCTGGGGTCCGAGTTGCACCCGGTAGCCGCCGAGATCGACGTCCCGCATCGACTCCAGGGCCGTCACGAAGCGCTGGCGGGTGGGGGCCGGCCCAGATCGCCGCAGCCCCTCCACCGTCATTTTGGCGGCCAGAAAACCCTCCAGGCTGGTGAAGCCGAACTGGGGGTTGCCCTGCCGGCGGCGCATCAGTTGCTGATACTCCTTCACCACCGGCACCCGCTCGTTCCAGGGGAAGGGCACCACCTGGGCAATGCCGATGCCGCTGGCCTGGTTGCTGGGCAGGGCGGCCTGTAGGGCGCTGGTGCCCACAAACGACACGTTCATCAGCTGGGCCGTGCTGCCGTGCTGGCGCAGCTCGCGGGTGAAGGCGGCCGAGCTGGGATAGGCGGCCACGATCAGCACCCCATTGGCATTAGCAGCCTGCACGGCGCGGGCCGCTTCGACGGCCTGGCTGGAGTTGCGCTCCACGCTGGCGGTGGCCACCGGTTTGAGGCCATGGCGCCTGAGAGCCTGGTGGGCGGCGCGTTGGCCGTCCTGGCCGAAGGCATCGTTCTGGGCCACCACAGCGATCCGATGCCGGCCGCTGCGCACCAGATAGTTGACCATGCGATCGATCTCCACCTGGTAGCTGGTGCGCAGGTTGAACACCAGCGGCCGGTGGGGCTGGCGCAACAGCTGGGCGCCGGTGAGCGGGGCGATCAGCGGGATTTTGTTGCTCTCCACCAGGGGTAGCACCTCCTTGACGGTCGGGGTCCCCACGTAGCCGAACAGGGCAAACACCCTGTCGCGCTCGATCAGCTGCCGGGTGTTGCCCAGGGTGAGGGAAGGCTCGTAGCGGTCGTCGAGGCTGATGAGCCGCAGGCGACGGCCATGCACGCCTCCCCGTCGGTTCACTTCGGTGAAGTAAGCGAGGGCCCCATCGCGGTATTCGCGCCCGAGCATGGCGGAAGGGCCGCTGAGGGCGGCCGACTGGCCCAGCAGCAACTCCACGGCCGCCCGGGCCGGCATCCCCGCTGTGGCCAGCACTGGCAAGCCTGCGGTCAGAACGATGCTCAGACCGATCCTCCCCAGCAGACCTAGCTTCGGCAGACAGCGGCTGAGGGGCATGGTGCTGCGCAAGCAACGCGGGTGGAATCTTCTGGCGATCGTTGCCATTGTTCTAGCGGCCATCCTCGCCATTCTCGGGATTGGGCGGATCGATGTCAGCCCGGTTCAGAACCGCGACTCCCTGCGCCTGTCGTCCTCGTCCCGTGCCCTCACCACCCTGCCCCTGGGTGAGAAACAAACGCTCGGGCTTTGGAGCTCCTTGCGGGGCGATCAGCTGAGCGATGGGGAGGCGCGGGTGGATCGCTCCGAGCTGGAACAGGCCCGCTTCAAGGTGGAGGTTGGGGTGTACTCCACCAGCAATTATGAGCTGGATCTGAGGGTACCGAGCTATTCCGGCAATGGTTACGTGTGGCTGCGCTGGGAGGAGCCCATGCAGCGCTATGTGGAAAGCCACGGTGGCAATATCTCCCGCTTATTTATCCTGTTAAACACCTTGCTTTCGGATAAGGACTCAGCTCTTGATTCCGTGGGCGAAGTGCCTATAAGGCTGGCTGATGGCAGCTATTATCAGCTGTTTAATTACGTGGGCCGCTACTATGTCGATCACGCGAATTTTCGGCGCTATCCTTTTATGACAATCAGCCTGCCGTTGGCAATTGAGGCCAACGATGTGGACGGCGAATTGGGTTATGGCGATTTACGGCTGATTCCGGAAATCCAAAATAGCGGTATGGGGCTCTATTCCAGGATTACTGGCTGGTTAAACGTAGGTTGGTCGATTGCTGAGTACCGGCACCACTACGCCACGAATTTCGGCTTGGGCGGCGATGAGAATGACTACAGTCAGATTCTCTTCGAGATCTCCTACGGCACCTCCTCCTGGGCATCGTTCTGGCGCCTGCTGCTGCCTCTGGCTGTGCTGATGGCGATGGTGTTGCTGGTGTTCAAGGTGCGCCCCGATGAGCAGGATGCTCGGGCCAGCATTCCTGTCACGGTGTTGTTGACGCTGGTGTTCCTGCAGCAGACCTACCGCGCCGAATTGCCAGAGCTGCCCTTCCTCACCTTTCTAGACCAGGTGTATGTGGTGGCCTATGGGGTGACCCTGGCCGCCTTTGTGTTGGTGCTTTGGATCGGGCGTCGTTACGCCGCCATGGAAGCGATGGAGGATTCTGCCGACAAAGCATCCCTGCTGCGTCATCTGCACCGCTTGGATGATGTCTGGCCCTTGCTTGTGGTGCTGGTCGGGGGTGCGGCAATCACCATCTGCTGGATCACCATTCCTTCGGTGGTGTAAGCCTTAGGCCGCCTGGGGGGCTAGACGGGCCAGCATGCCGCCCATCAGTTTTTGGGGCGAGAAGGTGCGCTGCATCAGGCTGAACAGGGCGCGTAGGTCGTCGGTGTGCAGTCGGTCGTTGCGCACCAGGGTGAGCAGCAGGCGTTGCCGCAGGCTGGCGCCTTCTGGGCCGAGCAGCAGCTTCATGCCGGCGCCGGCCACCGGCAACAGGTTGGGGTTGCTGGTGTCGTTTTCCACCACCGCCAGCAGGTTCTCGAGCCGTTCGAGGCGGAGCCGGCCGTCACGGTCGAACAGCACCTCCAGCAGCTTCTCGCGCATGTCGCTGGTATCGCCGGCCAGCAGGCGCCGGGCCACGTAGGGGTAGGCCACATTGATGATTTTGAAGCCTGGATCCAGGCGCAGGGCCAGGCCTTCCTGGCTGACCACGGCCCGGATGATCAGGGCAAAGCGGGCTGGCACCCGGAAGGGATAGGCATACATCAACTCCGAGAAGCGGTCGGTGATCGCCTTGAAGTTGAAGGAGCCGACGTTGTCGCCCAGGGCGCCACCCAGCACTTCCTCCAAGGCCGGGATGATCGGCTCCAGGTCGGCTTTGGGGTTGAGGAAGCCGAGGGTGACGAAGTCCTGGGCCAGGGCCCTGAAATCGCGGTTGATCAGGTGCACCACCGCGCCGGTGAGGGTGAGGCGATCGCTGTCGCTGATCGAATCCATCATGCCGAAATCCACGTAGGCGACATGGCCCAGGGCACCGGTTTTGCCGGAGAGGGCAAACAGGTTGCCGGGGTGGGGATCGGCATGGAAATAGCCAAACTCCAGAAGTTGTTGCAGTCCTGCGATCACGCCGGTGCGAATCAGCGCGGCTGGATCGAGGTTGCGGGCCTCAAGGGCCTGGCGCTCCTGCAGCTTGGTGCCGTTGATCCACTGGGTGGTGAGCACGTGCTCGCTGGAGAGCAGCCGCTCCACCCGCGGCACCATCACTTCGGGTTGGCGAGCAAACAGGTCGGCAAACCGCTCGGCGTTGTTGGCCTCGAGCCGGTAATCGATCTCTTCAAACAGGGTGGCGCCGAATTCATCGATGATGTCGCCCAGTCCGAAGCCCAGGTTGAGGGGCAGGAAGGGAGCTGTCAGCACCCCCAGCAAGCGGATGATCACCAGATCGCGCCGCAGAATCGTGGGCAGATTCGGGCGCTGCACCTTGACGGCCACCCAGTGTCCATCGACCAGCTGGGCCTTGTACACCTGCCCAAGGCTGGCGGCGGCCACCGGGTAGTCGGGGAACTGCTCAAACAGTTCGTCGGCCGGTGCCCCCAGCTCCCGCTCGATCGTTGCAAGGGCGATGGCGTGGGGGAAGGCGGGCAGGTTGTCCTGCAGCTGGGTGAGCTGCTCGAGCCAGTCGCGCCGCACCAGGTCGGGGCGGGTGGAGAGGGCCTGGCCCACCTTGATGAAGCAGGGGCCGAGCTCGGTGAGGGTGGTGAGGATGCGCCGGCCCAGCTGCTCCTGCACCCGGGCGTTGCTGCTGCTGCCCTGCACCACCAGCACCAGAGCCAGGCTGCCCAGTTGCCAGAGCACCACCGTCAGCCGGCTCACCAACACCCAGGGGCGCAGCAGCAGCCAGCGCAGATCCCGGCCCGGCTCGTAGCGCGGCCCGCTGGCGGCTTCGGCGATGGTCACGGGCAGGGCAGCCAGTTGATTGCCAGACTCTATAAACGCGATCCGCTCCCCCATGGGCCTGCCGCTGCATCTGCCGGCCCATGGCCGCGGGAGGGGGTTGTCGCCGGCCCTGCAACGGTTGCTGCGCCAGCGCCCTGGCAGCTGGGATCTGCCGGAACTGCCGGAGCTTGGCGGCCCTCTGATCGAGAGCGGCGCTGTGGCGGAGGCCCAGCGGCGTTGCGCCCGCCAGCTGGGGGCCGAGGCGGTGTGGTTTGGCGTCAATGGCGCCAGCGGCCTGCTGCAGGCAGCCCTGCTGGCCCTGGCTCCGCCCGGCAGCCGGGTGCTGCTGCCCCGCAACCTGCACCGCTCGCTGCTGCACGGCTGCGTGCTGGGCCAGCTGCGCCCCCTGCTCTACGACCTGCCCTTTGATCCGGCCACGGGCCTGTGGCTGCCCCCCAGCCCGGCCCACCTGGACGCGGTGCTGGATGCGGTCGGGGCGGGGCTGCCGGCGCCGGCAGATCCAGTGGCCGCGCTGGTGTTGGTGTCGCCGAGCTACCAGGGCCAGCGGGCTGATCTGCCGGCCCTGGTGGCCCTGGCCCATCGGCGCGGCCTGCCGGTGCTGGTGGATCAGGCCCATGGCCGCGGCGAGGCGTTGGCTGCTGGGTCTGATCTGGTGGTGCTCTCCGCCCAAAAGGCTGGCGGCGGCCTGGCCCAGAGCGCGGCCCTGCTGCTCCAGGGCCAGCGGGTTGGGCAGGGTGCTGTGGCCCGGGCCCTGTTGTGGCTGCAGACCTCCAGCCCCAGCGCCCTGCTGCTGGCCTCCGCGGAAGCCGCCCTCAACGAGCTCACCAGCCCGGACGGGCTGCGCCGCTGGCAGTGGGCGAGGCGGGTTGGTAAGCGGCTGCAGCGCCGTTGCCAGGCGCTGGGGCTGCCCCTGATCGCCAGCGACGACCCCCTGCGGCTGGTGCTCCACACCGCCGCCCTGGGCATCAACGGCCTCGAGGCCGATGCCTGGTTGCTGGAGCGGGGGGTGATCGCCGAGTTGCCCGAGCCGGGGGCGCTCACCTTCTGCCTGGGGCTGGGGCCGCCGGCGGGGGTGGTGTGGCGGCTGCCCAGTCAGCTGCAGCGGCTGCGGCGGGCCCTGGGGGGCGATCCCCTGCCGCCGTTCAGTCCGCCACCGCTGCCCCTGGTGGCGGAGCCGGAGCTCCCGATCGGAGCAGCCTGGCGTTCTGCCGCCGAGGCTGTACCCCTGGTGGCCGCCGCCGGGCGGATCGCCGCCGAACCGCTCTGCCCCTACCCCCCCGGCATTCCCCTGCTGGTGCCGGGCGAGCGGATCGATCTGGCCCGGACGGCCTGGCTGCAGCAGCAGGCCCGACTTTGGCCCGGCCAGATCGCTGATACCGTGAGGGTTGTGGCCGGATCGGAGGCCGATGGATTCGCACGCATCGGTGGCTCCTGATCAGCCTTCCCACCAGGCTTCATCCCACCAGGCTCCCTACCAGTGGGATTTCGTTACCCCGGGGCTGCCGGACAGCGCCTTTGATGAGGCTCCGGGCTTCAGCCCAACGCCGATGGAGCTGCGGGTGATGCTGCTGGCCCATCTACGTCCCCGGCCCGATTCCCTGGTGTGGGACGTGGGTGGAGGCACCGGGGCCCTGGCCCTGGAAATCGCCCGCTTGATGCCCAAGGGCGCCGTGCACACCCTCGAACGGGATCCGGACGCCATCGAGCTGCTGGAGCAGAACCGCCGACGGTTCGGCATCACCAACCTGCACATTCATGCCGGCGCCGCCCCGGCCGATCTGGCCCAACTCCCTGCCCACCCCGACCGGGTGTTGCTGGAGGTGGGGCGCCCCCTGGGGGATGTGCTGCTGGCGGTGTGGGAGGCCTTGGTGCCCCAGGGGCGACTGGTGATCAGCACCGCCAGCCTGGAGGGTCTGGTGGATGCCACCGACACCCTGGGCCAGTTGGCGGCCCGGGATGTGCAGGTGGTGCAGGCCACCGTGCACCGGATGCAGCGGCGCGGCAGCCAGGCCAAGCTGGCGGCGGCGGAGCCCCTGTTTCTGATTGCCGCCGAGCGCTCTGCCCACGTCGAGCCGTCCTGAGCACCGCGTCTTGATCCCTCGGTTCCGCACCCGCACCGCCACCTCCCTGCCCCGGCTGCTCAGCGGCTGGGCGGCGGGTGCCTTTGGCTTCGTGGTGGTGATGCTGGGCGGCTGGTGGTTTACGGCGGCCGTGGGGGTGATCGTGCACCTGGGCCTGCTGGAGTTTTTCCGGATGGCCCAGTTCAAAGGGATCCGGCCCGCCACCAAAACCACCCTGGTGGCGGTGCAGTTGCTGCTGGTCAGCACCCAACTGGCCAGTGGCAGTGGCTGGATGGGTGGTGGCTGGTTTGCCGGCGACGTGGCGGCTGCAGTGCTGCCCGCCTCCGGGGCGGTGATCTGCGGCTGGCTGCTGCTGCAGCCGGTGACCGGCACGATCGCCGACATTGCCGCCTCGATCTTTGGGCTCTTCTATCTCGGCTTTCTGCCCAGCTACTGGATTCGTCTGCGCGAGCTCGAGGGGCCTGGCCTCGCCCTCACCCTGCTGGCCTGCTTCCTGATCGTCGCCACCGACATCGGCTCCTATGTGATCGGCCGCCGCCTCGGGCGCCACCCGCTGTCGCCGATCTCCCCCGGCAAGACGGTGGAGGGGGCCCTGGGCGGGGTGGCCTGTGCGGTGGCGGTGGGTGCTTTCGGCGGCACCTTGATCGGCTGGAGCTGGGGCTGGTTAATCGGTGCGGTGCTGGGGGCGGTGGTGGCCCTGTTCGCCTTGGTGGGTGACCTCACCGAGTCGATGATGAAGCGCGATGCCGGTGTGAAGGATTCCGGCGATGTGATCCCCGGCCACGGCGGCATCCTCGATCGCATCGACAGCTACCTGTTCGTGCCGGCTGTGGTGTACTCGCTGGTCACCCTGGTGTTGCCGCTGTTGCAGCGCTGAAGAGCCCCTTCAGCCCGCCGCGCTCACACGCTCACCCTGGCGATGCCCAGCAGCTGCAGCATGCCCCCTTCCAGGCGGGCGTCCTCGATGGTGATGCCGGGATCCATGGGCAGCCGGCTGCTGACGTTGCCCGCCCGGGAGCGGATCTCCACGCTGCCCTCCACCGCAGCCACGCTGGTTTCCAGCTCAACCAGGTCGCGGGCTCCCAGGCCTCGGGCGGTGAACACCAGGCTGTCGCGGTGCATGCGCAGCTCCACCAGCGGGGCGATGCCGAGCAGCTCTTCGCTGAGGTTGTCCCCCAGGCTCCGCCAGATCGGATCGCTGAGGGAGCGGGTCAGGCCGTCGGGGGTGAAGCTCACCTGCCCCTGGATCTGGAAGGCATGCTCAAGCTGCAGCGGGTGGCCCTTGAGCAGGTTGCCGATGTGCACCTGGATCGGGCCACTGCGCAGCTCCACCAGCTCGAGGTGCAGGTCGCGATACACGACCCGGCGCGCCAGCAGTTGCACCCCCGTCAGCCGGCCCCGCAGCAGCTGCAGGGCCGATCCCTCCAGCTGGATGTCGAGGCTGCCAATCGCTTGGCACTGCTGACGGATCCAGAGCTGCAGGCCGGTGGCTAGCAGCTGCATCACCGGTCCGTTGCCGCGGGCGTCGGGGCTGCTCATGGGTGGCGGGGGCTGGCTAGCCAGGTGGCGGCCACAGTGGCGGGTTGGTCGAGGTGCGGCAGGTGGCCGCAGGCGTCCAGTTCGCGCACCCGCTCCCCGAGCAGAGCCAGGGCGGCGCGTTTCTGGGGCGCCCGCAGGATGCGGTCGTCGGCGCCCCACAGCACCGAGATGGGCTGGTGGGGCAGCGGGGCGCCGCTGCCGGCAAACCCGCCCGAGCGGGCAAAGCGCTGCAGGGCTACGGCCCAGCCGGGGCTTTGAAGATGCAGGGAGGCGATCTCCAGCTCTGCAGCGCCCACGGAGGCTTCTGGATCAGCGAAGGCGGTGCGACAAAGGCCCCGGCGCACGCCCGGTAGGGCCAAGAAGCGCACCCCCAGCCCATCGAGCAGGGGCGGCAGGGGCATCGGTCGGCCGGTGAGGCCGGCGGGCGCCAGCAACAGCAGGCGCTCCACCTGATCCGGTAGGCGCCGGGCCAGCTCCACCGCCACCGAGCCCCCCATCGAGGCGCCGATCAATCCGAGGGGGGCCGGATTGCGTTGGCCAATGGCCTGCACCAGGGCCTCCAGGTGGCGCAGCACGCCTTTGGGGCTGTAGTCGCCGCCGGCGGGCCGGGGGCTGAAGCCGAAGCCGAACAGGTCCGGGATGAACAGCTGGGCGCCGCCAGCCAGCAGCGGGGCGAGCCGCCGGAATTCGAGAAAGGAGCTGTCGAAGCCGTGCAGCAGCAGCACCGGTGGGCCTTCTCCCAGCACCGCCACGGGCCAGGGCTCTGTGCCGTCCCCGGCATCGAGATCGGGCAGCTGCCACCACTGAACCTGGGCCGCCAACTCCCGGCCCTGGGGATCCAGCAGGCTGCGGGCGGCCTCGCTCACCAGGTCTTGGCCAGACTCACGGACGGAATTCACGCGGGCTGGCGCTCGCTGCTGCAGGTGCTCACCAGGGCGGCCAGCAGATCGTTGGGACCCACGGCGAAGGGCAGGTGGTGCAGGTCGGAGCCGTCGCGGCAGGCGAAGGTACAGGCGTGCTGGAGCTCATGCAGGCCGGCCTTGCCTAGGCCCAGGTCTTCGAGGGTCACCGGCAAACCTAGTTGGCGAAACAGCGGCAACAGCTGGCGGCGCGCCTGGCCGGCGAGCTGGCTGCCGCCGAGCACCTCTTCGAGCCGTAGCTGCACCAGGACGCCAAAGCCCACCTTCTCGCCATGCAGGTGGCCGTGGCTGGCCTCCAGCTGGGTGAGGCCGTTGTGCACGGCATGGGCCGCCACCGTGCGGCAGCGGGCTCCGCCGATGCCGCCGATCAGCCCGGCGCTGAGGCCGCAGGCCTCCACCACCCGTTCCCAGGCGGCACTGTGGGGATCCCGCAGGGCTTCCTCCGCTTCGAGCAGCAGCTGATCGCGCAGCACCCGGGCCATCTGCACGGCCTGCTGCACCAGGCCATCGCCGCTGGCGCCACTGCTCACGGAGGCCTCGTACCACTTGGCCATGGCGTCGGCGATGCCGCTGGCCAGGGTGCGGGCCGGGGCCTGGCGCACCAGGGTGTGGTCAAAGATCAGCAGGTCGGGGCAACGGGCAAGCGCCACATCCCCCTGGAAGGCCCCTCGGGGTGTGTACACGTTGGCCAGGGCCGTCCAGCCGGCGCAGGTGGCAGCACTGGTGGGCACCGTGATGCAGGGCAGAGCGTGCCGGTGGGCCAACAGCTTGCCGGCATCGAGCACCTTGCCGCCGCCGATGGCGATCACGGCATCACAACCCTGTTCGTGGCAAACGGCGCCGATCCGGCTGAGGTCCTCCTCGCAGCAGTCGTGCTGAAGCTCGGCGCTTTGGGGTTCCAGCCCTGTTTCCAACAGCTCTGTGAGGAGCTGCTGCCGCAAAGTGGCGGTGGCAGCACTGCGACCCAGTACCAGGGGCCGGCGGCAGAGGCCTTGGATGCGCACGAGCCCCTCGGCCCAGGCCCCCGGGCCCCGCAGTACCTCGGCTGGGGCGATCGCGTGTTGACTCAGGGGGGTACTCATCCCGGTGTGGCTGTCATCCCCAACCGATGGTAGGGGCCGGTGTCCGGCCCCCGATCCTTGCTTCAGACGCCGGCAGCGGCCAGCTCAGGTTCAGCAGGCAGGGCGGCCTGCTTGCGGATTACCACCTGTTTGTCGTCGTTGACATCAACCAACGCGGCATCTCCGTCGCTGATCCGGCCGCTGAGGAACTCCTCGGCTAGGGAGTCTTCCAGCAGGCGCATCACGGCACGGCGCAGTGGACGAGCGCCGTAGGAGGGGTTGTAGCCCTCTTCCACCAGTCGCTCCTTGAAGGCCTCGGTGACCGACAGGGCAATGCCCTTGTCGAGCATGCGGCCAAACACCTCCTTGAGCATGATCTCCGCGATCTCCTTGACCTCGTCGCGGGTGAGCTGACGGAAAACAATGATTTCGTCAAGACGGTTGAGGAATTCTGGGCGGAAGTACTGCTTCAACTCCTCATTCACCAACGAGCGGATGCGGTTGTAATTGGTTTCATCCGCATCGCCGCCGCCGAACTCGAAGCCGAGGCCGCCGCCGCCTTTCTCGATCACCTTCGAACCGATGTTCGAGGTCATGATGATCAAGGTGTTCTTGAAGTCGACCGTACGGCCCTTGGAGTCGGTCAGGCGACCGTCTTCGAGCAGCTGTAGCAGCAGGTTGAACACGTCGGGATGGGCTTTCTCGATTTCGTCGAACAGCACCACAGTGTAGGGACGGCGCCGCACCGCTTCGGTGAGCTGGCCTCCCTCGTTGAAGCCCACGTAGCCCGGAGGCGAACCGATCAGCTTGCTGACCGTGTGGCGCTCCATGAACTCCGACATGTCGAGGCGGATCATGGCCTCTTCGCTGCCGAAGAAGTAGGCCGCCAGCGACTTGGTGAGCTCGGTTTTGCCCACGCCGGTGGGGCCGGAGAAGATGAAGCTGGCGATCGGCCGGTTGGGGTTCTTGAGGCCCACGCGGGCGCGACGGATGGCGCGGGACACGGCCTTCACCGCTTCGTCCTGACCGATCAGGCGCTGGTGGAGGGTTTCCTCCATGTTGAGCAGCTTGGCCGACTCGCTTTCGGTGAGCTTCTGAACCGGCACGCCGGTCCAGGAGGCCACGATGTGGGCGATGTCCTCTTCGGTCACCATCGGCGTGCGTTCGGCGTCGGCAGGCGCATCGGCGATGGTGACGCTGACCGCCCCGCCGGCTTCGGTGTCGCCAGCCTTGGCCTCGGCCGCGGGCTCCTCGTCCTTGCGGAATTGCAGGATCGAGCGGATCTGCTCGCGCAGTTCCACTTCCTTGTCGCGCAGTTCGCCGGCCTTGGTGAAGTCCTGCTCGCGCACGGCCACCTCCTTGTCCTTTTGCACGGCCCGCAGCTGCTTGTCGACTTCCTTGGCCGCCGGCGGCAGCTTGGAGTTCATCAGCCTCACCCGGCTGCCGGCTTCGTCGACCAGGTCAATCGCCTTGTCGGGCAAAAAGCGGTCGGAGATGTAGCGGTCGCCCAGGGTGGCGGCGGCGATCAGGGCCTCGTCGGCAATCTTGAGGCGGTGGTGGGATTCATAGCGCTCCTTGAGGCCGCGCAGGATCTCGATTGTGTCGATGACAGAGGGTTCACCCACCATCACCGGTTGGAAACGGCGCTCCAGGGCAGCATCCCGCTCAATGTGCTTGCGGTATTCGTCCAGCGTGGTGGCGCCGATGCACTGGAGCTCACCGCGGGCCAGGGCCGGTTTGAGGATGTTGGCAGCGTCAATGGCGCCTTCAGCGGCACCGGCGCCAATCAGGGTGTGCACCTCGTCGATCACGAGGATCACGTTTCCGGCGCTGCGGATCTCCTCCATGATTTTCTTGAGGCGCTCCTCAAATTCACCCCGATACTTCGTACCGGCCACCAGCAAGCCGATGTCGAGGGTGAGAACGCGCTTTTCCTCGAGGATGTCCGGAATGTCGCCGGAGTTGATCCGTTGGGCCAGGCCCTCGGCGATGGCCGTCTTGCCGACGCCAGGTTCGCCGATCAGTACGGGGTTGTTTTTGGTGCGGCGACCCAGGATCTGAATCACTCGCTCGATCTCGTTTTGTCGGCCGACCACCGGATCGAGCTTGCTGTCGGCGGCTTGCTGGGTGAGGTTGCTGCCGAATTCATCCAGGGTGGGGGTTTTGGTTGAACCCTTACCACTGCCACCGCCAGCGGCTACCTCAGCGGTCTCGCCCAGCATGCGAATCACCTGGGTGCGCACCTTGGCCAGGTCGACGCCGAGGTTTTCCAGCACCCGGGCCGCCACGCCCTCGCCTTCACGGATCAAGCCGAGCAGCAGATGCTCCGTGCCGATGTAGTTGTGCCCGAGCTGGCGGGCTTCCTCCAGGGACAGCTCCAAAACGCGCTTGGCCCGGGGCGTGAAGGGGATCTCCACCGCCACGAAACCGGAGCCCCGGCCGATGATCTTCTCCACCTCAACGCGGGCATCCTTGAGGTTGACGCCCATCGACTTGAGCACCTTGGCGGCCACGCCCGTGCCCTCGCCGATCAAGCCCAGCAAGATCTGTTCGGTGCCCACAAAGTTGTGACCCAGGCGACGAGCCTCTTCCTGGGCCAGCATGATCACCTTGATGGCCTTCTCGGTAAACCGCTCGAACATGGGGCAGTGCCTTGTGCAAGTGAAACCAAGCTACCAGGGTTGAAGGGTGAGGTGTGGTTTACGCCCTATCAAAGGCAGATCCACTGCAGCAGCAGGGGCTCGGCCAGTTTTCGGCAACATCTCAATCCAAGCAATTGCTGGTTTTCAGCAATAAGAAAAGCCGGTTATCCACACCCGGGCTGCGCATCATTGATCGGGACTAAGCGCAGCCATTGGATCAGAGCGTCGTCTCCGTTGCGGTAGTAACCGCGACGCAGGCCCGCATCCTGGAAGCCCAGGCCGCGGTAGAGGGCGACGGCGGCGGCGTTGCCGGGTGCTACTTCCAATGTGGCGTGCGCGGCCCCCTGCTGCTGAGCATGGTCCAGCAGGGCCTGCAGCACCTGGCGGCCCAGCCCCTGGCGCCGCCGCTCGGGCGCCACCGCCACCAGGGTGATGTGCAGCTCATCCACCACCAGCCAGCCACTGGCCATGGCCACCAGGGTGTTCCCGTGCCACAGCCCCACCCCGGGGCGCCGCGGTTCGGCCAGCTCGCTCTGCCATTGGCTGCGGCTCCAGAGGCCCTGCAGGCTGGCCTGATCGAGGGCGAGGCAGTGCTCCAGGTGTGAGGGGGTGAGAGTGCTGTGGCGCAGCGGCATGGGGGCGTTCCGTACATTCATGTTCTCTTCTCCCCCAGTGCGGCTCCAGCCATGGTGATCTCCCGTGAGCCCGTCGCGTTGGCCCAACCCTTTGAAGCGGATCGGGATGCGCTCAGTCCCAACCGCAACCTCACGCCGCTCACCACAGCCCTCGACAGCGACGGTCGGCTGACGGTGGCGGGGTGTGCCCTGAGCGACCTGGCCCGCACCTACGGCACACCGCTTTATGTGCTGGATGAGGCCACCCTGCGGGGCACCTGCAGCGCCTACCGCGAGGCCCTGGCCAAGCACTACCCCGGCGAAGCCCTGGCCCTCTATGCATCGAAGGCCAACAGCTCCCTGGCGATTACCGCCTTGGTGGCTGCCGAGGGCCTGGGCCTCGATGCGGTGTCGGCTGGTGAACTGCTCACGGCTCTCCAGGGCGGCATGCCTGCGGAGCGGATCGTGTTGCACGGCAACAACAAAAGCCGCGAAGAGCTGGCCCTGGCGGCCGAGCGGGGCGTCACCGTGGTGGCCGACAACTGGCGCGATCTGGAGTTGCTGGCGGAGCTGGCGCCTGGATTGGCGGAGCCCGTGCGGCTGATGCTGCGCTTCACGCCGGGCATCGAGTGCCACACCCATGAGTACATCCGCACCGGCCACCTCGACAGCAAGTTTGGCTTCGATCCCGACCAACTGGAGGGGGTGTTGCAGCACCTGACGGGCTGCCCTTGGGCCCGCCTCACGGGCCTGCATGCCCACATTGGCTCCCAGATCTTCGAGCTGCAGCCCCACCGCGACCTGGCCGGTGTGATGGCTGATGCCCTGGCCCTGGCCCGTTCGATGGGCCACCCGGTGGTGGATCTCAATGTGGGCGGCGGACTGGGCATCCGCTATGTCGCCAGCGACGATCCGCCGAGCATTGATGGTTGGGTGAGCACCGTGGCCGGTGCGGTGGTGGCGGCTTGCCAGGAGCGGGGGCTGGCGTTGCCCCGGCTGCTGTGTGAGCCCGGCCGCTCCCTGGTGGCCACCGCCGGCGTCACCGTCTACGCGATCGGCAGTCGCAAGGACATCCCCGGCCTGCGCACCTACCTGTCGGTGGATGGCGGCATGAGCGACAACCCCCGGCCGATCACCTATCAATCGCAGTACACGGCGGTGCTGGCCGATCGCCCCACCGCCGAGGCCAGCGAAACCGTCACCGTGGCGGGCAAGCACTGCGAATCCGGCGATGTGTTGCTCAAGGACGTCTCCCTGCCGCCGGCCACCAGCGGCGATGTGTTGGCGGTGTTTGCCACCGGTGCCTACAACGCCTCGATGAGCTCCAACTACAACCGCATCCCACGGCCCGCCGCGGTGCTGGTGCACGACGGGGTGGCCGACCTGGTGCAGCGCCGGGAGCAGCCGGAGGACTTACTGCGCTACGACGTGCTGCCGGCTCGCCTGCGCTCGGTAGGCTGAGTTGATCGAGTGGGTGGGTTGTGACCGGGCCGCAACTGGGTGAGTTGCTTCGGCTGATCGATCCGCGCCTGGTCCTGGATTTGCTGTTTGCAACCGGCCTGGGCGTGTTGGTGCTCGGCCGGGTGACCGAAGCGCGCACCCTGTGGTTGCTGCGCGGCTACCTGCTGCTGGTAGCCCTGGCCTGGGTGGTGCAGCGCTACGCCAACCTGCCGCTCACCAGCAAGCTGGTGGACGCCTTGGTGCTGGCCTGCAGCCTGGCCCTGGCGATCCTGTGGCAGGGGGAGCTGCGCCGGCTGATGGAGCTGCTCGGCACCGGCCGCCTCGGCGTGTTGTTCGGCAGCCGGACCCGCGACCAGCTGGGATCCGGCTCGGTGGCCGTGCTCAGTGAGGCTGCCGGGCGCCTCTCCCAGTCCCGTCGCGGGGCGCTGATCGTGGTGGATCTGGGCAGCGACCTGCGGCCCGAGGACTTCCTCAATCCCGGCATCGGCCTCGACGCCAAGCTCACGGTGGACCTGCTGCTCAACCTGTTTGCGGCCGACACCCCCCTGCACGACGGGGCTGTGCTGGTGAAGGCCAACCGGATTGTCGCCGCCGGTGTGATCCTGCCCCTCTCGCGCCAGGGCATCAACCGCTACGGCACCAGACATCTGGCGGCCCTGGGCCTCACCGAACGCTTCGACCAGTGCCTGGCGATCGTGGTGTCGGAGGAAACCGGCACCCTGTCGCTGGCGAGTCAGGGGCGGCTGGAGCGCCCGATCACCAGCAGCCGTTTGCACGATCTGCTCAGCCAGGCCCTGGCCTTGCCCACAGGGCGTAGCGTGGCAAAGGACACGCCGGATTCACGCGGATGAGTCGCGCCCTGGCGACCACCACTGCGACTGCCCCCCAGGCCATGCCGCCCGGCCTCGATCCGGCGCGGCTGCCCGGCCATGTGGCCGTGATCATGGACGGCAATGGCCGCTGGGCCAAGCAGCGCAACCTGCCGCGGGTGATGGGCCATCGCGAGGGGGTCGAGGCGCTCAGGTGCACCCTGCGGCTGTGCAGCGACTGGGGCATCGGGGCCCTCACCGCCTACGCCTTCTCCACTGAAAACTGGAGCCGTCCTGGCGAGGAGGTCAGCTTCTTGATGACCCTGTTTGAGCAGGTGCTGGCCCGCGAGCTGCACGCCCTAGAGCAGGGGCAGGTGCGGATCCGCTTTCTGGGGGATCTCGAGCCGCTGCCCGAAGGCCTGAAACGGCTGATTGCCGATGCCACCGAACGCACCGCGGCCAACACCGGCATCCACTTCAACGTGTGCACCAACTACGGCGGCCGGGCCGAGTTGGTGCGGGCCGCCCAGCGGCTGGCCGAGCGCTGCGCGGCCGGTGCGCTCGATCCCCGCGCCATTGATGAGCAAAGCTTTGCCAGTGAGCTCCACACCGCCGGCGAGCCCGATCCCGACCTGCTGATCCGCACCAGCGGTGAGCACCGCATTAGCAACTTCCTGCTCTGGCAGCTGGCCTACGCCGAAATCCACATCACCGATGTGCTCTGGCCCGATTTCGATGAGGCGGCCCTGAGGGGTGCCCTGCTCGACTACCAGGGCCGCCAGCGCCGTTTCGGCGGGGTCGAGCCCCTGGCCTGACCGGTTCTGGCTCCACGTCTGTCTCCACGCTTCCCTGCCCCACTGTCTCCGTTGCTGCCTGTGATCACGCGTCACGATTGGTCCCGTTCTGAAATCCAGGCGCTGCTGGAGCTGCCCCTGATGGAGTTGCTCTGGCAGGCCCAGCGGGTGCACCGTGCCGCCAACCCCGGCTACCACGTGCAACTGGCCTCCCTGCTCAGCGTCAAGACCGGCGGCTGCGAAGAAGACTGCGCCTACTGCCCCCAGTCGCTGCACAACAGCAGCGACGTGACGGGCCGGCCGGAGCTCGAGGTGGAACCTGTGCTGGCGCGGGCGCGGGCGGCCAAGCAGGCCGGGGCCCATCGCTTCTGCATGGGCTGGGCCTGGCGCGAGATCCGCGACGGGGCGCCGTTTGAGGCGATGCTGGCGATGGTGCGGGGTGTGCGGGAGCTGGGGCTGGAGGCCTGCGTGACCGCGGGGATGCTCAGCGATGCCCAGGCCGAGCGCCTGGCCGAGGCGGGGCTCACCGCCTACAACCACAACCTCGACACCAGCCCCGAGCACTACGACCGGATCATCACCACCCGCACCTACCAGGAGCGGCTCGAAACCCTGCAGCGGGTGCGCAGCGCCGGGATTTCGATGTGCTGCGGCGGCATCATCGGCATGGGCGAAAGCCCCAGCGATCGCGCCGGGCTGCTGGAGGTGCTGGCCAACCTCGATCCCCATCCTGAAAGCGTGCCGATCAATGCCCTGGTGGCGGTGGAGGGCACGCCCTTGGAAGCGCTGCCGCCGGTGGACCCGCTGGAGCTGGTGCGGATGGTGGCTGTCGCCCGCATCCTGATGCCCATCGCGCGGGTGCGGCTCAGCGCTGGCCGCGAGCAGCTCAACCGGGAGGCCCAGATCCTGTGCCTGCTGGCCGGGGCCGATTCGATCTTTTATGGCGACACCTTGCTCACCACGGGCAATCCGGCGGTCGAGGCCGACCGGGAGCTGCTGGCAGCTGCGGGTGTGCAGATGAGATGAGCGTGCTGGTGGCGGCGTTTTACCGCTTTGCTGCCCTGGCGGCGTTGCCGGCCCTGCGCCGCGAGCTGCTGCAGCTGGGCGACGCCGCTGGCGTGTGCGGCACGATCCTGCTGGCTGGCGAGGGGGTGAACGGCACCATCTCGGGCCCCGATGCCGGCGTGCAGGCGGTGCTGCAGCGGCTGCAGCAGGTGGCGGGGCTGGAGCAGCTGCAGGCCAAGTTCAGCCGGGCCGGGGAGCAGGCGTTTCACCGCCTCAAGGTGCGGCTCAAACGCGAGATCGTTTCCCTTGGCCAGCCCGAGGTGCAGCCCTATCTGGCCTCGGCGGTGGGCACCCACGTGCCGCCCGAGCAGTGGGATGGCCTGATCGCCGACCCCGACACCCTGGTGATCGACACCCGCAACGCCTACGAGGTGGCGATCGGCACCTTTGCTGGGGCGATCGATCCGGGCACCGAGAGCTTTCGCGAGTTTCCCCAGTGGGTGGAGCGCGAGCTCAGGCCGCTGGTGGCGGAGCGCCAGCCCAAGGCGATCGCGATGTTCTGCACCGGCGGCATCCGCTGCGAGAAGGCCACGGCCTACCTGCAGCAGCAGGGTTTTGCCGGGGTGCATCATCTGCAGGGCGGCATCCTGCGCTACCTCGAGGAGATCCCCGAGCAGGGCAGCAGCTGGCGCGGTGAGTGCTTCGTGTTTGATCAGCGGGTGGCCGTGAACCACCGGCTCGAGCCCGGTGAGCACAGCCTCTGCCACGCCTGCGGTCTGCCGCTCTCACCGGCCGACCGCCAGCTCCCCAGCTATGTGGTGGGCGTGAGCTGTCGCCACTGCCGCGATCGCTTCAGCGATGCCGATCGGGCGCGCTTCGCGGAGCGCCAACGCCAGATGGAGCGGGCCCGAGGACGGGGTGAGCGCCATCTCGGTGAACGCCAACTCCGTGAAGGCCAACTCGGTGAGCGCAGCGGTGGCTGACGCGCGGCCGGTTCTCTACAGCTTCCGCCGCTGCCCCTATGCCATCAGGGCGCGGCTTGCCCTGGCGGCGGCGGGGTTTCGGCCGGGGGAGACGTTGGAGCTGCGGGAGGTGAGCCTCAAGGCCAAGCCGCCTGAGCTGTTGGCGGCCTCGGCCAAGGGCACGGTGCCGGTGCTGGTGGGGGCGGCTGCTGGGCCCGAGGAGGAGCCGGTGCTGGAGGAAAGCCTGGCGATCATGGGCTGGGCCCTGGCGCGCTGCGATCCCCACGGCTGGCTGGCGGGTTGGAGCGGGGCGCAGGTGGCGGAGATGGAGGGTCTGATCACCGAAAATGACGGCCCCTTCAAGCACCACCTCGACCGCTTCAAATATCCCGATCGCTATCTGAGCGAGCCGTGGGAGGTGCATCGTCTCGCCGGGCTCGCGATTCTGCGCCGCTGGAACGACCGCCTGGAGGCGGGGGGCTGGCTGCTGGGCGAGCGGCCATCCCTGGCCGACTGGGCTCTACTGCCCTTCGTGCGCCAGTTCCGCCTGGCTGATCCGGCGGGCTTCGATGCGGCGCCGCAGCTGGTGGCCCTCCAGACCTGGCTGGGCCGATGTCTCGGCGGCCCGGAGCTGGCGGCAGCGCTCGCACCCCCCTGGGCGGCGCGGATGCCGTGGCGGTCTCCGCACTGGCTGTATCACCTGGCCTTGCGGCAGGAGTGGCAGGCGGCTCGGGCCGAGGGGATCTACCGCCGTTCCAGCCGCGGCCTGGCGCTCGAGGAGGTGGGTTTCATCCACCTCAGCGCTGCCGATCAGGTGCCAGCCACCGCCGCCCATTTCTATGGCGATTTGCCTGCCGGTGAGGTGCTGCTGCTCAGCATCGATCCCCAGCACCTGGCGTCCGCAGGCCTGGCCGTGCGTCACGAACCGGCGGCGCCTCCTGATGGTTCCCCTGGCGGCACCCGTGGCGCGGAGTTGTTCCCGCACCTGTATGGCCCCCTGCCCCTGGAGGCGGTGCGCCTGGCGGAGCCTTGGCGGCCATGACCAACGCAGCGCCAGTGCCGACCCTCGCCGATCTGGAGGCCGAGGCCAGCCGTCAGGGCCTGCTGCTGCGCCTGCAGGTGCGCCGGCCGGCTGGGGTGGCCTGGACCCTGCGGGTGGGGGTGGCGCGACGCCCGCAGCCGGAGGAGGTTTGCGGCGGGCTGCTGTTGCTCGGCGAGCTCAAGGGTTGGGCCCTGGCCACGGCCGATGGCCTGCGGCTCGACACCATGCGGGTGCAGGGTGAGCAGACCGCTGCGGTGGCTCCGTTGATCTGCGCTGCCACCTTCGCCTGGGCCTTGGAGGCCACCCCCTGCCGCCGCGCCACGATCCTGGCGATCCGAGACAGTGAGAAGCAACATCGCCGCTTGGTGCGCTACTTCCGCCAGCTGGGCTTCACGCCCCTGCGCGAGCTCGGTGCCGGCCCGGCCGATCTGGCCCCGCGGCTGCTCTGGGGCGGCGCCGGCCTGCTGATGCGGGCCGATGCCAGCAAAGTTCTGAGGCGCAGTGCGCGGCGGTTGGGCCTCGGGGGGCTGGATGGGCTTTGATCCCCGTCGCTGGCGTCCAGCTCCCGGCAGCCCTGCCGTCACCAGCAACGTGGACGCCCTCCTGGCTGAGAACGATGCCCTGCGTCGGGAGGTACGGGCGCTGAGGCGCCGACTGGAGCAACTGCAGCTGGAGCAACGGCAACACCCCAAGGAGGAGGACACGCGGGTTGCCTTCGGCCTGAGTCCCGATCTGGTGGAGCGCTGGAGCCAGGCCATGGCCCGCCATCCCCGCTGGCAGGCTCTGCGGATCGGACCACCGGCCGGCTTGCGCGGCGTGATCGAGGAGCTGCGCTGTCGCTGGTGGAATCCGGAGCTCAGCCTGGAGCAGGAGCTCGATCGCCGCTCCCCCGGCCTGGGCACTGAGCTGGCTGAGGCGCTTCGGGGGCCCCACAGTCGGGCCCGTTGGGCTGTGCGGGCGGCCTTTGCCCTCTATGGCCAACGGGCGCCGGAGTGGTTGAGCGAGGCGCCCTTGCAGGTGGTGGAGGAGCTCCTGCGCCGCGAGGAGCGCCTCGGCCAGCGCAGCCGTGGCACCCGCACCGAGAACCACTCCCACACCAACCATCAATCCCACGCCAAACGCGAGGCGGCGTCTGCGGATCCCCGCGCTGACTCCCTGCGGCTGCTGGGATTGGACCCCGGTGCCAGTCAGCTGATGATCAAGCGCGCCTATCGCCGCCTGGCCAAGGCCCACCACCCCGATCTGGGCGGTGACGCCAAGGCGTTTCACCAGCTGGAGGCGGCCTACCGGCTGCTGATGGGCTGAGTCAGAACTGCAGCTGCAGTTGCAGGCCGGCGGCCAGGATCGGCTCGGCGTTGCTGCCGCTGGGATTGAGGATCAGCTGCAGCACCGGCTGGAGGCTGAGGTTGCTGTTCACCAGCCAGCTGTAGTTGAGCTCCAGCACGGTTTCGCTGCCCTGGCCGGGCGAGAGGGTGGGGCTGAAGCGGCTGCTGCCAACGCCGAGGGCCAGCACATCCAGTGGGCGGCCTGGTACCACCCCCTGCGTCAGCCAGCCGCCACTCAGAAACAGGGGTACGGGATTGGTGTCCCACTCAAAGCCGGCATTCGCCCCGAGCCAGAGGCGGGTGTCGAGACCAACTGACAGAGGAGATACCAGGGTGAGGGTGGCGGTGATGAAGCTGTTGAGCGTGTCGTTGCTGCGGTTGTCCACATAGCCCCCTCCGATTTGGAGCAGGGGCGGCGGCAGCTGCCGCTGGATCAGCTCCTGACCATGGGCAATCGGCCGCCGCAAGGCTTGGGCGCCTGGCAGCGCGTCGTAGCTCCACTGCAGCAACTGGCTATGGCCGTTCAGCGCTGGCTGGTTGGGCTTCACACCAAACAGACTCGCCAAATTGAATTCCGGATCCAGCCAGAAGGCGCCGTAGTGCCATTCCCCCCAGCGGCCCGAGGACTCTGGTCGCCAACGCAGCTTCAATCCCGGTGCGATGTAGGGGTTGATCGGCAGACCGCTCACATACAGGTTGAGGGTGTTGTTGAGTGCGGAGTGCACATAGGCATCCAGCACCGGTGCACTCACAAACCCCGGATCGATCGACAACACTCCGGCCTTGAAGGCCAGAGGGCCGCTACCCATCTGCCGCTCCACACTTGCTTCCGTGAGCCACAGCCCTGTGGGGTCGCTGCTGTTCTGGAGAGGGAAGGCGGCGCCGATGCTCTGGCTGTAGTTGGGATCGCCGCTGAACAGCATCAGCTGCACGTGGCCACGCCAGTGATCCGCTTCTTGCCGCAGCTTCACTGGTTTGGTGTGGCCTGAGCCCACCACGACATCCAGAGTCAACTGCTGCATCCAGCTGGCGCTCTGCTGGGTGCCGCCGCTGGGGTTGCCCAGGGGCTGGGCTTGCAGTTGCAGTTGCAGATCAAGCCATTCAGGTGGCTTGATCCATCCGTTTAGGGAAGAACCATTGGTTTGAATGCGTTGTGCTGGCTCCTCTGGCTGAGGCTTGGGCGCCGTGGTCTCATCACTGGACTGACAAAACCCTGGCAGTTGGCATAAAACGAAAAAACAAACAGCGAACTGCTTCCTCAGATTCCAATGAGGCCATTGGACATTCTTGCCGTGTGCCATTGACCAGCTGGCATAGGACGACCAGAGGTCCCGATTATTGCTGAATATTGTGGTTTTGGCAATCAGGGTTTGGCATGATCGGTTGCCTTCAGTCCAGTTGAATTGTTTGTGATTAAAAACAATCAATCAGTTGATAGTATTTTGTGTCTCTAGCGCTTTGGCGGTTTCGCTGATTCCGCTATCGGAAGGCAGGCCATCAAGGCAGGCCAACGCTTCGCGTGCACCATGTTAATTGAAGATCACCCGTACGCCATGGCGAGATAGAAATCGCTTGGTGTCGAGACACGCGATAAGCTTATGGTTGCGCGTGTTGGTGCTCATTTTATCACTTAATCTTGCTAGGCCTTGCGGTTGACGCAGGGTTGTCTTAACTTGCGCTAATTGCCTGAGCCTCAATGAACGGATCAGAATTGATCAATTTCATGGTCACCACCTTTGCGTTGCTTAACCCGCTCGGTGTGCTGCCGATTTTCATTGGCCTCACGGCACGGGAGAACCGGGGGGTTCAGCGCCTCGTGGCTCTGTTTGTCTCTCTCACGGTGCTGGCCCTGCTGCTGGTCTTTCTGTTTGTTGGCGAGAGCATCCTCCAGTTCCTCGGCGTCTCGATGGATGCCTTTCGCATCGCTGGGGGAATTCTCCTGTTGCTGATGGGATTGAAAATTGTGTCCGGGGATGGAGGCGATTCGGATATTCAGGCGTCAGGGGCTGGCGCTGAAGTGGGCGAGCTGAAAGAGGCGGAAACGGTGTTTCAGAAGATTGTGATTCCCTTGGCGATGCCCTTGCTGGTGGGCCCTGGTGTGATCGCCAACGTGATCTTGTATGCCGCTAAAGATCGTGCTGATCAAGATGGTGCTGCGCTGGTGCTGGGTACGTTCCTGCTCTCTGTTGTTGTGTTGGCAATTTTTCTTGCTGGCCGTTGGCTGAAGGCCGTTGTGGGTCCGATCGGGCTCAACATCTTGATGCGGGTGATGGGTTTGATGGTGGCCGCGATGGGAGTTCAGTTCATGGTCACCGGCGTGAGCCAGATCTTCATCACCCAACTTGCGCCAGCGATTCGGTGAGCCCTGTTTCCTTGTGGTAATGGATTCCCCTCGGGTCTTCATACCTTGCAGTTCTTACATTGTGCTGAGCGCTCTTTTATTGCATTGCAATAACAATGTGACGAACCAAGCGAAACCCTTGGTTCGTCATCACGGCCAAGGTTTGGAACTGATCACGGCGCATGCAGTGGGGCTGAAAAGATCTAAGAGGCGGCGTGATAGCTGCTGCGCACCAGCGGCCCGCTGCGCACCCGGCTGAATCCCAGTTCACGAGCGATAGCCCCCAGCTGCTCGAATTCCGCCGGACTCCAGTAGCGAGCAACCGGGATGTGCGCGAGCGATGGGCGCAAGTATTGCCCCAGGGTGAGCCGCTGGCAATCAACGCTGCGGAGGTCGCGCAGCGTTTGCACCACCTCCGCGTGGGTTTCACCCAGCCCCAGCATCAGGCCGCTCTTGGTGGGGGTCTGGGGGGCCAGCTCGCGGGCGGCCGCCAGTAGCCCCAGGGAGCGCGTGTAGGTGGCGCCACGGCGCACCTCGCCCTGGAGGCGCTCCACGGTTTCCAGGTTGTGGTTGAAGCAGGCCGGTTCGGCGGCGAGCACCGCGGCGAGCCGTTGGCGTTGGGCGGCCAACCCCTCCTGTTCGTTGCGATGGCCGCCCCAGAAGTCGGGGGTGAGCACTTCGATGCCAATTCCGGGCGTGCGGCGCCGGATGGCGGCCATGGTGGTGGTGAACAGGCTGGTGCCGTGGTCGGCCCGGTCATCGCGGGCGACGGCCGTCAGCACCACATAGGAGAGCCCCAGGGTGGCCACCGCTTCGGCCACCCGTTCCGCTTCACCGGCGTCCACGGGGTGGGGAGCCTGACCCTTCTCCACCTGGCAGAAGGCACAGCTGCGGGTGCAGATCGGGCCGCCCAGCAGGAAGGTGGCGGTGCCGGCGGCGTAGCACTCGGCCCGGTTGGGGCAGCGGCCCTCCTCGCAGATGGTGTGCAGCCGCTGCTGCTTCACCAACCCCTGCACCGTCTCCAACGCGGAGGCGTTGCCAACGGGACGCTGCAGCCACTCAGGTAGCCGTTCAGCAGGGGGGATGGCGCTGTAGCGCGACATGGGAGCTACTCGACCCGGCGCCGTCCCTCGAAGGCCCGGGCCAGGGTGACTTCGTCGGCGTATTCGAGCTCGCTGCCCACGGGCAGGCCGTAGGCGATCCGGCTCACTGCAGTGAAGGGCTTGAGCAGGCGGGCCAGGTAGAGGCTGGTGGTGTCGCCCTCGACGCTCGGGGTGAGGGCAAGGATCACTTCGCTGATGCCCTCCGCATCCACGCGGTGCACCAGCGGTTGGATCTGGAGCAGCTCCGGCCCGATGCCATCCATCGGCGAGATCAGGCCGCCAAGCACGTGGTAGTGCCCTTTGAACTCCCGGGTGCGCTCCATGGCGAGCAGGTCGCGGGAATCGGCCACCACGCACAGCTGGCCGTTGCCGCGCTCGCTGTTGCGGCAGATCTCGCAGACGGGCTCCGCTGATAGATGGAAGCAGCGCTGACACTGGCCCACCTGGCTGCGGGCGTCCAGCAGGGCGTCGGCGAAGCTGCGGATCTGTTCTTCGGGCTGGCGCAGCAGGTGCAGGGCCAGTCGCTGGGCTGTGCGGGGACCGATGCCGGGCAGCCGCTCGAATTGGTCGATCAGCCGGGCCAACGGGCGCGTGAAGCCGCTCAGCGTTCCGCTCCAAGTGATTTGAATTGTGGCAGGCCTGCCCGTCAGGCGGGATGGGTGCTGGCGGCCTCCAGGTGGGTGCCGCTGAGTTCAGCACCCTCCAGTTGGGCTCCTGTCAGGTCCGCCCCGTCCAAGTTGGCGTCGCGCAGATTCGCCCCACGCAGATTGGCGTCCTGCAGATCGCAGCCGCGCAGGTTGGCACCGCGCAGATCGCTGCCGGCCAGGTTGGCCTGGCGCAGCACGCTGTTTTCCAGATTCACCTCCTGCCAGTCGCCGTGGGGGGCCTGCAGGTTGTGCAGATCGAAGCCGGCGAGCTGCTGGCCGGCGAGTGAGAGGCCTGCACTGTTGAGGCTCTCGAGGGCGTGGATGCGACCCATCAACCAGCGTGCCCCGGAGGCGTTGCAGGTTTGCAACAGGTCATAGGCCTCTATGTTTTCGCGCTGGCGTCGCTTGTGGCCTTCCAGCAGATAGAGGAAGGCTGCGGTCACGATGCTGAGCGACTCCACATTGCCGACGCTGATCAGGGCCTCGGCATCTCGAAACAGGCAGCCCTGGCTCCAGTTTTGGTTGCGGCAGGTGGCGTAGCTGTTCACCACCAGCAGCAGGGCCAGGGCACTGCCGGCCGACAGCGCGAGGCGAAAGGCAAAGGAGCCGTCGAGCAGCCGGAACAAACGCGAGTCGTGACGCCGTTGCTGCCGTTGGGCCCAGTTTTGTGGCCGTGGGCCATCGGGCTGTGGCCGACGGGCCGAACGTTGCTGGCGGGGCATCACTGCGATGGGTGGATCGGGCCCATGCTGATGGCCCAGCAGAATGGCGCCACGCATCGTGCCCTGAGCCATGGCTGTTTCCCGCAATCTGGCCGTTCTCCGCAACCTTTTGCCGCGCTTCATTGCTGTGCTGTTGGCGGGGGTGCTGGTGTCCTGCAGCGCCGCTGCAGCTGGGCTCAACAGCTTCCAGAGCCCCGATGGCCGCTACGCCTTTCTCTATCCCACCGGCTGGACCCGGGTGCAGGTGAGTGGCGGCCCCCAGGTTGTGTTTCACGACCTGATCAACAGCGATGAAACCCTCAGCCTGGTCATCTCAGAGGTCAATCCCACCAATGATCTGGAGAAGCTGGGCAGCGCCGTGGCTGTGGGCGAGCAGTTGCGCCGCACGGTGATTGCTCCCGAGGGCAGCGGCCGGGCCGCTGAGCTGGTGGAAGCGTCGGAGCGTCAGGAGGGACCTCGCACCTTCTACGACCTGGAATACGCGGTGCACCTCGACGACCGCGACCGCCACGAGCTGGCCACCGTGGTGCTCGACCGCGGCCGCCTCTACACCTTCGCTGCCAGCACCAATGAGATCCGCTGGGCCAAGGTGAAGGACATGTTCCACCAGGTGGTCACCTCGTTCACTCTGTTGGTGTGACGGCCGCTCCCCTCGCCGCCGATGTGGTGATCGTTGGCGGTGGGGTGGCTGGTGGCCTGCTGGCCCTGGACTTGCGGGAGCTCGGGGCATCGGTGACCGTGGTCGATGCCACCTCTCCAACCTCAGCTCAAGCTGGCCTGCGCTCAGCGTCGGCGATCAGCTATGGCGCCCTGCCCGGCTGGCCCCTGGCCCCCACACCCCTGGCGCGCTTGGCGGCGGGAGCATCCCGGCGCTGGCGCCGGCTGCAGCGGCGCCATGGTGCGTTGGGCTGGCGGCCCTGCCGCTTGCGGCTGCACGGCGGGGTCGCCGGGTTGGGGGCGCTGAGTGCCTGGTGGCCGCTGCCGTTTGCCCAGGTGGATTCCGCGGTGTTGGTCGCGCGCCTGCCGCTGGTGCTGGCCGCGGCGGGTGTGACGTGCCAAGCGGCCCGTGTGGAGCGCCTGGATCCCCAACCAACCGCTGGCTGGGCGCTGCACCTCAGCGATGGCACCAGCCTGCAGACCCCGAAGCTGGTGTTGGCGGCTGGTGCCCACTGCCGCCAGCTCTGGCCGGGCCTGCCTTCGCGGCTGCGCAGCAGCTGGGCCGGGGTGCTGGAGCTGCCGTCCTACCCGGCGCTCCTGGGCCAAGCCGCCGCCTGGCTGCCGGTGAGCTTTGGGCGGGCCGCCCTCGAGCGCCGCGCCGCCAGCCTGAGCGAGCCGGAGTGGCTGGTGGATGGCGGCCTGGTGCCCTGGGGTGCAGGGGCCCTGGTGGGCCAGCACACCCTGGTGCGGCCGGGCCTGGAATTGGGAGTACCGCCGCCGTCTGCGGAGGTGGAGCAGCAATTGCGCCAGGGGCTGGCGGGCCAGTCCTGGGGGGCGCCCCTCGCGGTGCTGCCGGGCCAGCTGCACCAGGCGGCCGTGGCCTTCTGCAGCGAGGGGGTGCCCCTGGTGGGTCCGCTGGCGGAGGCGCCTGGCTTGTGGATGTTCACTGGCTTCAGTGCGGGGTTCAGCCAGGTGCCGGTGTTGGCGCCACTGCTGGCCCAGGCCCTGGTGTCGGGCGGAGCACAGGCGGAAGCGGCGACGCGGCGCCTGCTCCAACTGGGCCTGGGGCGGCCCGATCATGTGGGGGCTGACAGGTGTCGCTGAATCCTGCAAGCTGGGCTCCATGACCCAGGCCACCCCCGCCCCTGCCCAGCCGTGGCCACGCCGGCAATGGCAGCAGGTGCAGACGCGCTGGCAGGGGCTGAGCGATCACAACCAGGTGGGCGTGAGCCTGGCGGGGGTGGGCGGTGTGCTGGTGCTGTGGGCCCTGGTCTGGCCCGTGCCCACAGAGGTGGAAGGCATGGGCGTGATGATTTACCCCAACAACGCCGGCATCCTCAACGCCCGTGCTGGCGGCCAGGTGAGGGAGGTGTTCGTCAAGGAGGGTGAGTCGGTGGCGCGCGGCCAGGTGCTGATGCAGCTCTATCTGCCCGTGCTGGAGCGCCAGCTCGACCAGCAGCGCGGCAACCTGCGCCAACTGCAGCGGCACAACGCCATGCTCGATGAGCGGGATGCCCTGCGGCTGCTGACCGAGAAGCGGGCCCTGGACACGTCCCTGGCCAAGTATTCCGACGATCGCCGTCGCTACGGCGAACTGCAGTCCACGTACGCCAGCAAACTGCGCAATCTCGACTTCCTGGCCCAGCGCGAGGTGGTGGCGCCGCTGTCTTCTGAGGTGGTGTCGGCGGAGCAGGGGCTCACCAGCACCAGCGTGAATCTCGATGACGTGAAGATCAACGAGAAGAACGTGGTGACCAACTACCAGCAGGTGAAGCTCACCATCGAAACCCAGGCCCTGCAACGCCGCTACCAGATCGACGATCTCAAGCGTCAGATCCAGGTGACCGAAGCCAAGATCGGCTACGACGGCAAGGTGCATGCCGATCGGGACGGCACGGTGTTGGATCTGCAGGTGATCGCTGGCCAGACCGTGGGCACCGGCCAGCGGCTGGGCACGATCGGCCGGCCTGAGCAACCCAGCGCTAAAGACCGCCCGCTGCGGGTGGTGTCCTACTTCGCACCCGCTGATGCCCGCCGCCTGCCCCTTGGGCTGCCCGTGGAGGTGGTGCCGCAGTGGAACCAGCGCGGCCGTTTCGGCGGCATCGTCGGCAAGGTGACGCAGGTGCTCACCCTGCCCGCCACCGAAGCCGACATCTCCACCACCACCGGCAACGCGCAGCTGGCCCAGGCGCTGACCAAGAACGGTCCGGTGATGCGCAGTGAAATCGAGCTGGAGCGGGATCCCTCCAGCGTGGATGGCTACCGCTGGACCCTCTCGGGGGGCAGCGGCGTGTTCCCGATCCGCGATGGCCTCACGGTGTCGACCCATGCCTACGTGGAGTGGCGCTCGCCGATCAGTTATGTGATTCCGGGCCTGCGCTCCCTCACCGGCGGCTTCCGCACCCCTTGGATCGATCTGCGCTGGAACCTGCCCTTCCTGCGCCAGCCCAACACTGTGTCGTGACCCGCCCCGTGGACGCCAAGCCCCGTTTCCAGATCCGCAACCCCCTGCTGCGCCAAGAGTTCCCCTGGCTGGTCAGCGAGGTGGTGTTGCTGCTGATCCTGTTCAACGCCAACCCGCCGGAGCTGTGGTTCTGGCTGGTGGTGCTGGTGGTGGTGCTGCTCTATCGCGTCGAGCGCTGGTGGTCGTCGCGCCCCAACGCCTGATCCCTCAGCTCACAGGGCTGTTGAACTCAAGACGGCGCGCCATTGGCGCTCGGTGCTCGCGATGGTGTGGTCCATGCGGTTGAGCACCATCCATTGCGCGGCCACCCATTGAGGTTGCTTGGGGCTGAGCTGCTGGTAGGCGGCTCGGGATTCGGGCGACTGCAGGGCCTCTAGGGGCAGCGTCGGCTGGGGTTGGCTCGGCGGTGGCTGCAGCCGGGAGGAACTGCCCAGCTGCTGTTGCCAGCCGAGCAGCCGCTGGCTCACCGCCTGAACAAAGGCCTCGCCGGCGTCGTAGTCGGCCTGAAGCCCCCAACTCTGCCACTCGGGATGGGGCAGGCGCCGCAGCTCATCGAGATCGAGAATCAGGGCTTCACAGGCCTGGTCGAACAGCACCCACAGCTGTGCCAGCGGATGCTTGCTCGCCAGGCTGCCCAGTTCCAGCAGGGCGCCCTGGCGTTGGTCGCGCAGGCCCTGCAGGGTGCTGCGCAGGCTGCGGATCTGTTGCCCCAGATCCCGGCGGCGTTGCGTCTGGGGCTGGAGGTCTTCAGGCGCGTGCTGCACCACCTGGAGCAGGGTGTGCCCCAGATCCACCAGCAGCTGCAGCAGGCCCTCGTTCTGCTGGAGCCGGGCCTGGGACGGCCAGAACAGCCGCAGGCTGAGCAGGGCCATCAGGATGCCGAAGGCGGTCCAGGCCAAGCGCATGGGAATCCAGCTGTCGAGCTGCTGCTCATGGGTGAGCCAGCCCATCACCACCACGAAGCAACACACCCCGTAGCCCACGGTGAGCCGCAAGGAGCCGGCGAGCAGCCGGGCCAGCAGCACGGCAAGTGGCAGGGCCACCATCAGCGGCAGGTGGCCCCAGGCCCGGTAGCCGAAGAACGCCACAATGGCGCCAACGGCGGTACCGATCAGCCGTTGCCGGCCCAGTTCAAGGGTGTTGCCGTAGGTGCCCACGGTCACGCTTACCACCGCCAGGGAGGCATAAAACCCGAAGGGAAGGCCCGTGAGGCTGGTGAAGCCATTCACCACGGTCACGGTGGCGGCGAGGCGCAGGGTGTCCCGCAGGGCAGCGCTGTTCATCGCTGCAACGCCGTGAGCCGCGCCAGTGCGGCGTTGAGTAGGGCCCGGCTGCGGAGAAGCTGGTGCAGCTCCTGACATTGCTGGCCGATGGCCAGCAATGTCAGGAGCTGGGGGGCGCCCAGGCTGCCGGCTTGCTCCAGTTAGAGCTGAGCTGTGCCCGCGTTGCTTGGCTCAACGTTGTTGGGCTCCGCGTTGCTCAGATCCGCAGCCAGGCTGGGCTGCACCTGCAGACGCTCGGCGAGATCGGTGAGCGTGCTGTGGAGCAGGGGCTGGGGGGCGTCGTCTAGCAGGGGGGTGGCCAGCTGGCGCAGCAGCGGCTCCAGCAGCAACCACTGGCGCAACACTTGCCGCCAGAGGCTGCCGGCCTGGGCCCAGCGGGAGAGCAGCCGTTTGGTGTGGGCGGGCATGGCGACGCCCTGATCTTGGTCGCGCAGCTGTTGCAGCTGCTGGATGCTCGGCAGCAGATCCTGCGAGCGCAGGACCGCTGGCGGCGTGCCGCCGCTGCCCAACCACTGCTGCAGGGCCCGGATCTGGGTCTCAAGCTGGCTGGCGATCCGGGCTTCCAGGGCAGGCAGTTGCTGCAGGGGCCGGCGTGGCCAGAGGGCCCAGGTGGCCATCTGGGCCATCAGGATCCCCACCACCGCCGCAAAGGCCAGATCGAAGATCACCCCCCAGTTCACCTGGTTGCCCCGGTGCATCAGATCAAGGGCCCAACAGCCCAGGTAGCCCGTGCCCAGGCCCTTGAGCAGTCCGAGGATGCGTATCAGCACACCGGTGAGTAGCAGGGCGATCCCGAGCACCACCCAGTTGGTGGAGAGCTCGTGCAACACGGTGGCGGTGAGGATGCCGATCAGGGCCCCGGCCAGCAGCTGGCCGATGCTGCGGGCGGGGGTGAAGTCGTTTTCATTCACGAATAGCACCGCCATCACCAGCGCCACCCCCAGCACCTGTTCACGCCCCGACCAGAGCAGAATCCCGATCGAGAGGGTGGTGGCCAGCCAGATCCGCAGGCTGTTGCGCCAAAGGGGGCTCAGCACAGGCAGGGCGAAGGCCATGGTGGTGTGCCGGCTCAGGGTTGACCCGTGGCGCTGCTGAGCTGCAGCTGGGTGAGTTGCAATTGGGGCTGGATCGGCGCGTTGGGATCCCGGGGCATCGGCAGCAGCTCCTTCAACAACTTGGCGTAGGTGATGTTGACGGCCACCGTGGCGTTGAGCCGCTGCACCAGGGAGTTGATCAGACGGTCCTGGGTGTTGGAGACATTGAGCTCGCTGTCGAGGCCGGTGAGATAGCGCAGCCGCACATCACGGAAAGCCTCCAGGGCTGCGGCCACCCCGCGGCGGGCCGAGCTGAGCTTGGCGAGGCTGGCCTCGTGGTTGAAGAAGGCCTGCTCGATCCGCAGGCGGATGTCGTTGCGCGTGGCGGCGTACTGCTGGGCCGTGGCCGCCTCCCGCTTGGCCAGGGCCCGGGCCTGCCCTGCGGTGGTGCCGGCATCAAACAGCAGCCAGGTGAGGGTGAGTCCTGCAGACCAGTCCCAGCCGTTGGTGGTGCTCAGGGGCAGGGCGGTGGCGCCGCAGCAGCCCCCTCCGCCAATCTCGAAGTTGGTCAGGCTGGTTTGGGAGCTGCTGCCACCGCCGCTGGCAAACAGGGAGAGTTTCGGCAGCAGACCTGCCGCAGTGGCCTGGCTCTGCTGGGCCAGGGCCGTGCGGGTGGCCAGGATTGATTCCAGTTCGGGATTGCCCCGGTAGGCCGCCAGCAGGCTGGCATCCAGATCGAGGGGCCAGCGGGGCTGCACCACGATCGGGTCGCTGGGGCTGGGCGTCACGCTGGCGGGCAGGTTGAGCAGCACCGCCAGTTGGCGGCGGGCCACCGCCCGGTCGGCCAGGGCCTGGATCAGGGTTTCTTCATCGGAGGCTTGGATGGCGCGGCGCCGCAGCACATCCAGCCGGGGCACCAGGCCCGCCTGTTTGAGGTCGAGGCTGTCCTGCAGGATCACCAGATCGTTGCGCAGGTTGGCGTCGTAGACGCGCACCAGCTGCTCGTCCTGCTGGAGTTTGTAGTAAGCCTCACTCACCTGCAGCTGCAGGGAGCGCAGCTGGTTGGCGTAGGTGTTGCGCTGCTGCTCCAGGCTGGCGCGGGCCGCGCGCACCTTGGGTGTGCGGGCAAAGTCGAGCAGGGCGTAGTTGAGTTGCAGGCCACCCTCAAACCCCCATTCCCCGGACGTGGCTGCCTCGGAACCGCCATTGGGCACGTAGTAGGGGCCAGCGGTGGGTTGTCCGGCGGAGTCGAGTAGCCCCGCAGGGTCAAACAGCGGGCCAAAGCCCAGGTTGTCGTTCGGCTTGTTGGAAGTGGTGGTGCTGCGGCTGCCCTCGTAGCCGCCGTTGGCAAAGGCGCTGATGGTGGGCCAGTAGCTGCCCATGGCGGCCTGGAGGCTGGCCAGGGCGGCGGCCACCTGCTCGCGCTGGGCTTGCAGGGTGGCGCTGTTGGCAAAGGCGATGGCCAGGGCCTGCTCCAGGCTGAGGCTGGCGACGCCGCCGGCCTGAAGCTGCTGGGGGGTGGGCAGATCCAGGGGCGGACCGGCCACGGCGTCGGCGGGTTGGATCGGACCGCTGGCGGGTTGGTTGGCCCGGATCAGATTGGCGGGCAGCTCCGGTGTGCTGAGCACGTCGCCCACCGGAGGCTCGGGCTCGATGGGGAGCAGCCGATCGAGCGCCCGCAGCTCCGCATCCAGCCGCTGCCAGCTGCGCTCCAGCAGCTCTGTGTTCTGGGCTAGCGCGGCCGGGGCCAGCTGGGCCGGGATCAGCCCCAGCCACAACAGGGCTAGGGCGCGGTTGCGCATTGCCACGGTGATGCGGATCAGCGCCTGGGTAGACGCAGTTTGATTCGCGCAGCAGCTTTTTGGCCCCGGGGGTGTTCAGCTTCCGGGGCGGCAGCGGGTTGACTCGGCGTGACCACCACCTCCTGATTGCCCAGCACCCTTGGTTTTCCCAGCACCCCGGCAATCAGGATGGCCACATAGAGCTGGCCCACGATCGTGATCCCCACGCTGGCGGTGAGGCTGGTGAGGCTGCCGCTTTTCAGCACCGGGCTGCCGACGGTGGTGAGACTGGCGAAGGCGGCGCCCAGCATGGTGGGTGCATGGGCGATGCCATCCGGCAGGGTGTGGCCATGGGGCGGCAGGTTGAAGGCCGCCGGGTCGAGCACCAGCAGCGAATTGAGCACGATGCCGCCGGTGAAGCCCACCAGCAGATACCCGGCTGCGGCCCCCATCAGCAGGTCGCCGTTGAACACCGGTTCTTCGGCCAGGGCATTCACCAGGCTCCACAGCAGCACCAGCATCAGCCCCAGCCACACCACCAGATGGAGCACGCTCAGGCGCACGGCCAAGCTGGGGTTGAGCATCAGGGCGGCCTGCCAGAGCAGTTCCACGGCCAGGGCCACGATCCAGAAGATCATCTGGTGCTGCCGGCCCAGCAGCACCCGCTGCACCCGCTGTCCGAGGGCGCTGGGCATCGCCTGCACGGCTGAGGGATCCAGGCGGTTCTGGCGAAGCAGCGGAGAGTCCATCAGCACGGCCACAGCGGAGATTACCAGGTACATCACGCTCACCAGCCGTGGTGCCTGCTGGAGGCCGCGCAGTCCCACCAGGGCCACCACCTCCACCGCCAGAAGGCCGCGGTAGAGGGCATGCCGCTGTTGCAGCAGGCTGCTCACAATGGACATCGTCATTGGCGTGATGCGGTCATCTGCGTGATGCGGTGATTGGCGTGATTCAGGCCCGGGCCAGAATTGCCACCCAGTTTGCTTCGGCCGAGCGGATGGCCTGCTCGGCCTGGCTGCAGAGCATCAGCCGGCTGGCGATCCGCTCCAGCCTCTCCAGGGAAGCTGAGTTGGCGGTGGGGTTGTTGAGCTCCTGGCCCAGCTCGTGCCAGCTGCGCGGCAGCTGAAGTTCGGTTTCGGGTGGTTTGGGCAGCCCCCGGCGACCACGAATCTGCTGTTCCCACTGGCCCAGATGGCCAGCCATGGCTTGCAGCAACTCCGCTTCGGCCCGATGCAGCTGCACCACCAGCTGGGGATCCTGGAGGGTGGGGGGCTCGCGCACCAGGCCCCCCACCAGGGTGATCAGGCGGGAGCTGGTGGCCTCGAAGTTGGCCATCAGCAGTGTGGCTGGATGGCGCTCCGGCAGCGAACCCAGCTCCTGCAGCAGTGCTGGCCGTTGCCGCCGGATGGCAACGAGCTGGTTGCGCAGGGCCCGGTAGCGGCCGATCCCCACCGGATTGGCCACCTGGCCCGTCATGGCGGGATCAACCCGCGCCGCCAGGTCGCGGAAGCAGCTCTGCAGCTGGACGAGCAGATCGGCGACCTGGGTCAGGTTGCTGTCGAGTCCGCGGGCAGGCCAGAACAGCCGTAAGCCCAGCAGGGTGATCAGCACCCCGAAGCAGGTCCAGAGGAAGCGGATCGGGATCCAGCTGGCCAGGCCGCCCTCGTGCACGAGCCAGCCCATCACGATGATCATTCCGCCCACCTTGTAGCCCACCTGCAGTTTCAGCAGGCCGCCCAGCAGGCGCAGGGCGCCGAGGGTGATGGCGATCCCCAACGGCATCGGCAGGAGGCGCAACCCCTCGTAGCCGATCAGCAGCAGCACCGAGCCGAGCACGGTGCCCAGCAGCCTCTGCCTCCCCAGGGAAAGTGCGCCGCCGTAGGTGCCGCTGGATACCGCCAACACCGACAGGGCCACGTACTGGCTGTCGGCCAACCCCGACAGGCTGGCGAAGGCGTTGCCGAGCCCGGCGGTGAAGGCGGTGCGCAGGGCGTTGCGGTTGCTCACGGCGGGGCCATCCGGTTCAGCCCGCCCAGGCAGGCATGCAGCGGACGCCCTTCCTCCGCCAGGGCCAGCAGCGGCAGCAGCGGCAGTTGAAGCTGCTGGGCCAGCTGCTGCCAGCGCTGGGGTTGCCGCGGCGGTGTTGGTGTGGGCTCTTCGCTGAGCTGACGCTGCAGGTCCCCGACGGCATGCCTCAGCGGATCGGCCTTCAGGCTCTGCTGCTCCGGCAGCCCGGCCAGCAGCCGCTCCCAGGCAATCCAGTGAAAGTGGGCCAGCTGCCAGAGCCGCAGCCGTTGCTCCCAGCCGCTGCGTTTGAGGGCCTGATGGCGGGGGCCGCTGCGCTCCTGGGCCACCAGCTGCTCCATGCGCTGCAGGGCGTTGGTGAGCGGTGCCGGATCGAGCGGCTCAGGGCGACTGCGACGCTGGCCCAGCCAGTCGCTGTAGGCCTGCAGTTGGGCCTGCAGCAACCGGCGTAGGAGGCGATCGGCAGCTGTGAGTTCACTGCTGCTGTTCTGCGGCCAGAACAGCAGCCCCACCACGATGGCTACCACGCAGCCCACCACGGTGTCGAGGCCGCGGTTGAACACGTAATCCCAATTGAGAGAGGCGTGGCTGGGAATCATCAGAAACATCACGGCGGTGAGCCCGGCGGTGCCCAGGGCGCTTTGCCAGCCCAGCCGTTGCAGCACTGGGATCATCACCAGCAACGACACCAGCACGCCGATCCAGCCGCTCAGCATCGTGTGCACCAGGAAGGTGATCAGGCCCCCGATCACCGTGCCAAGGATGCGGCTTGTGGCAGCCTGAACGGTGTGATCGTCGTTGTCATCCACAACGATCACCACTGCCATCAGCGGATACCAGAGAAACTGGATGCGCTCGGTCCAGGAAGCGATTGCCGCGGTGATGAACACGGCCACGAACAACTTGAGGCTGTTGCGCAGCAGCAGGTTCTGCACGGGCCGCGGCAACGCTCAGTTGCCAGGAGCTTATGGGGAACAGCCATGCTGCGCTTGGCTGTTGTGAGGGGGCGGCCATGAGCTGGCTGCCGGCGCTCACCCCCGACTTGCAGATCCTGCTGCGCCTGGGTCTGGCGGTGCTGTGCGGTTTGGCGGTGGGCATCAACCGCGCCCACCACGGCACCACCACCCACCCCAACCGCCTGCGGGTGCATGTGTTGGTGGGGCTGAGTGCTTGTCTGATGGTGCTGGCGGCCGGTCCCGATCCCGAGTCCCGCAGCCGGGTGATTCAGGGGGTGGCCACGGGCGTGGGCTTCCTCGGCGCCGGAGAGATCCTGGTGCCTCCTGGTGGCCTCAAGAAAGGCCGGCCCGAGGTGCACGGACTCACAAGTGCCGCTTCGATCTGGTTTACGGCTGCCCTCGGGGTGACCGTGGCCGCCTCCACCCCCTTGCTGGCGGGTGTGGCTTTGGCGCTGGCCTTGATCACCCTGTCCCAGCGCAGCAACGGCGGGCCAACGCCCGCCGTTGATCCGGCGGCGGATCAGAAGAGGAAGCGGTAGCGGCCGTCTTCCCCGGAGCCATCGCTGGCCGAGCTGTCCAGCACCGGCTGGGGCCATTCGGCGTCCCAGTAGCTGATGTCGTTGCGGTAGAAGGGCCGCCCGCCCAGCCGCTTGGTCTCCAGTTGGGTCGTGCTCATGGCCGTGATCAGTCCACCCAGTTCCATGGGCCCGAGATCGGTTTTGAGGTCCTTGCCGGCTGCTGCCAGCAGCACCGGTAGTCGCACCAGATGCTCAGGCCGGGTGAGCTTGCGGAACAGGGCCTGCAGGGCCAGCTGCTGGCGCTCCAGGCGGCCGATGTCGCCCATTGCATCGTGGCGGAAGCGCAGGAATCCCTCCAGGTCGCGGCCCTTGAGGGTCTGCAGGCCCGGTTGCAGATCGATGGTGAGCCCCTGGCTGTGGTCGGTGTAGGCCATCCGTTTGGGCACATCCACCTCGATGCCGCCCAGGGCATCGGCCATGCGCCGGATCGCCGCCAGGTTCACCACCACGTGGTGGGTGATCGGCCGACCTAGCTTGCGGGCCAATTCCCGTTTTACGAGGTCGGTGCCCCCCAGGCTGTAGAGGGCATTGATTTTGTGGGGGCCGTAGCCCTCAGCTTCGATGTAGGTGTCGCGGGGCACCTGGGTGATTCGTGTGATGCCGCCATCCACCCGCAGGCTGGCGATCACATCGGTGTTGCCACCGCCCACATCGGTGCCGAGCAGCAGGATGTCCTGGTTGGTGATGCCACTCCAGGCGGCAAAGGGATTGGTGATGGCGTTGTTGGTGGCCGCGCCGTTCTCGCTGAGCAGCTCCCAGAGCGGCCCCGCCAGCAGCAGTCCCCCGCCCAAGCCCACGCCGATCGCCACCAGCACGGAGCCGCGTCGGCTGCGCTTGCGGGGGCCTTTGGCCTGAGGGGTTCTCATCCCCCAAAACCTATTGCACGATCAGGGCTCAGAGTCGCAGGGGTTCGCCGCTGCGCAGACCGGCCTGCACCCGCCAGAGGTTGGCATAGGCCCCATCGGCAGCGATCAGCTGGTCGTGGCGGCCGCTTTCCACGATCTGGCCCTGCTCCAGCACCACGATCCGATCGGCGTGGCGCACGGTGGAGAGCCGGTGGGCGATCACCAGGGTGGTGCGCTCGGCGGTGATCAGATCGAGGGAGCGCTGGATGGCGGCTTCGGTGTCGTTGTCGACCGCCGCCGTGGCTTCATCGAGGATCAGCACCGGTGGGTTTTTGAGGATGGCGCGGGCCAGGGCGATGCGCTGGCGCTGGCCGCCGCTGAGCCGTTGGCCCCGCTCGCCCACCACCGTGTCGTAACCCTGGGGTAGGGCCTCGATGAAACTCGACGCCTCTGCCAATTGGGCAGCCCGTTCGATCGCGCCCCGGGGTGCCTCGAAGCTGCCGTAGCCGATGTTTTCGGCCACGGTGCCGTGAAACAAAAACACCTCCTGGCTCACCAGGCCGATGGCCCGGCGCAGGTCGTCGAGCTGCAGGCTGTGGAGGGGGATGCCGTCGAGCAGGATGCGGCCCTCCTGGATGGCGTAGAGCCGCAGCAGCAGTTTCACCAGGGTGCTCTTGCCAGAGCCCGTGGCACCCACGATGCCGAGGGTGCTGCCGGTGGGGATCGTCAGGTTGAAGTGGCGCAGCAGAGGCTCGCGACCGGCGTAGCCAAAACTGACGCCCTCAAAGCGGAGCTCTCCCTTCACCTGGCCCAAAGGCAGTCTCTGTTGGCCGCTGGCGATGGCGATCGGGGTGTCGAGCAGGTTGAGCACCCGGTTGGTGGAGGCCATGGCCCGCTGGTAGTCGTCGAGGGTGCGGCCCAGGGTGGTGAGGGGCCACAGCAGTCGCTGGGTGATGAACACCAGGAAGCTGTAGGTGCCCACCGCGATGGCACCGCGCCAGGCCTGCAAGCCGGCGATCACCAGGATCGCCAGGAAGGCGAACAGGATCGCGAAGCGAATCAGGGGAATGAAGGCTGCCGAGAGCCGGATGGCCCGGGCATTGCTGCTGCGGTAAGCCTGGCTCTGCTCGCTGAGCCGTGCGGTTTCCCAGGTCTCCGCCGTGTAGCTCTTGATCGTGAGCATGCCGCCGAGGTTGTTGGCCAGGCGACTGGCCAGATCCCCCGCCCGCTCGCGCACCTCGGCGTAACGGGGGGCCAGCCGCTTCTGGAAGCGCAGCGACCCCCAGAGGATGACGGGAATCGGCAGGAACGACACCCCCGCCACCAGTGGCGAGAGCCACAGCATCGCGGCGCCCACCGCCAGCACCGTGGTGATCAGCTGCAGGATCTCGTTGGCGCCGTGGTCGAGAAAGCGCTCCAGCTGGTTGATGTCGTCGTTGAGGATCGTGAGCAGCCTGCCGCTGCTGCTGGCTTCAAAGAAGCCCATCTCCAGCTGCTGCAGATGGGCGTAGGCCTCAAGCCGCAGCTCGTGCTGCACCGTTTGGGCCAGGTTGCGCCAGAGCAGGGCGTAGAGGTATTCGAACAGGGATTCGGCGCTCCAGATCACAAACGAAAGCCCCGCCAGCACACCCAGCTGGCCTGGCACGGAGGTGACGCCCAGGGCCGCCAGCCAGGAGGTGTCCTGCTGCACCACCACATCCACCGCCAAGCCGATCAGCACCGGTGGGGCCAGGTCGAAGAGTTTGTTGAGCACCGAGCAGCTGGTGGCTAGCCACACCCGGCGTCGGTGCGGCCGGAGGGTGCGCAACAGCCGCTCCAGGGTGGTGGGGCTGGTGGCGGTCTGGGGCGACATGGCCGGCTGGGGAACAACTTGGTGACGATGTTGCCCCCCGATGCTGATCCGTGCGATCTCGGCCAGCAAAAAACCCCTGGCCGTGGGGTGATCCACGGCCAGGGGTCCAGGGTCAGGGCTGGTCGGATGACTTACCAGCGGTTGCCGCCGCCGCCGTAGCCGCCGCCACCACCACCGCCATAGCCTCCGCCGCCGCCACGGTTTCCACCGCCACCGCCGCCGCCGCCGCCGCCGCCGTAGCCGCCGCGGCCGCCGCCACCACCACCTCCGCCGCCTTCACGGGGGGTGGCTTTGTTGACGCGAATCATGCGGCCCATCCATTCGACGTCCTGGAGGTCGTCGATGGCTTTCTGTTCAGCTGCATCGTCAGCCAGTTCGACAAAGGCGAAGCCGCGCTTGCGACCGGTTTCCCGGTCAAGGGGCAGGCTGCACTGGCGCACCTCTCCGTATTGGCCGAAGAGATCAAGCAGGTCCTCGCGTTCAGCTTGGAACGAGAGGTTGCCAACGTAAATGGTCATTAATGGAGCAAATCCTGGAACTGATTCGGTTGGTGCTGCGCTTCCTCGGGAATGCCAGTGGGAACTGAGCGCGCCGATGGGAGCCTGAACGCCTTGGAATCACCCTCAAGCCTACCGGTTTGCTGGGCCTGACCAAGGCGTGAGAGCGGGAATCATGGAGAACCGTGAAGCCCTTCTGAAGAGACTCTGGAGTTCCCTGGGCGATCCCCAGTAACGTTCCATTGTCAGCAAATCCTGATCAACTGCGACCCCGTGATGACGGCCCCTGTCCCTTGGAGCCTCGCCTGGCGCGAGGATGGAGAGCTGGCTCCCCAGGATCGTTTCGACCTGCTGCAGACCCTGGTGACCAGCGAAAGCTTGGACGTTCAGGTCTCGCTGATCGCCGCTGTCGAAAGGCTCTCGGTGCCTGGGTTAACCAGTGTGAGTGTGGGAGACGTGACCAGTCTCTGCGCCTGAGGGCGCCCACACACCACGTGGGCATCCTCCACGTCGCTGCCTTGGGCGACTCGCTCCCCAACGCAACCACAGGTGCGATCCAGCTGCGCCAGCGAGACACTTTTGCCCTGCTTTTGCAGATCAGCCTGATAGGCCGATAGGCAGAAGGCTTTCACCACCTCCGAGACGCTGATGCCCCGGCTGGATGGACCCAGCCCGGCCAGCCCCAGCCACAGCAGGCCAATGGGGACGATTCGCACAGGACTGGGCGACATGGAGCAGGGTCGGGCGGTGGGCATGTCTGGCGCCCGAGACGGTTAACCCTGCAGCCGGGAGAGCTGGAGTGGTTTGTTCATCACCCGCAGCTGCCTCAGGCCCTGGAAGACCTCATCGGGCATGCCCTTGGGCAGGTCCACGGTGCTGTGGGTGTCGAAGATCTGGATGCGGCCGATCGAGCGACCGTTCAGACCCGCCTCATTGGCTATGGCACCCACGATGTTGCCGGGCTTGATCCGGTCGCGCCAGCCCACTTCGACGCGGAAGCGCTCCATGTGATCTTCCGGCGGTCCCATGGGCCGCTCACCCCGGGGACCCCGATCCCCATCGCGTCCCAGCTCGCGCCCCCGACCCCGATCGCGCCCGAAGTCCCGTCCTCCATCCCGTCCGCCATCCCGACCGGGACCACTCGGACGCACCTGGTGGAAATTCTCTTCGCCCTGGAGCAGCAGCGGTTTGCCCGCCAGGCTCAGCTCGAGAGCGGCCAGTGCCAGCTGCTCGGGGCTCGAGCCCAGCTCCTGGGCCACCCGTTGCAGGATTTCGCTGAGCAGGGCCCGTTCCTGATCGCTGCTGGAGGGTGTTTGCAGGCAGCAGGTCAGTTTGGTGCGCATCCGGTCCAGCCGGTTCTGGTTGATGGTGGCGTTGCTGGGCACCTCCATCTCTTCGATCGGTTTGCCCACGGCCCGCTCGAGGCTGCCCAGGAAGCGCCGCTCGCGGGGGGTGAGAAACAGAATGGCGTCGCCGCTGCGGCCCGCCCGCCCCGTGCGCCCGATCCGGTGCACGTAGGCCTCGGAGTCGAAGGGAATGTCGTAGTTGATCACCAGGCCGATGCGCTCCACATCGAGGCCGCGGGCGGCCACGTCGGTGGCCACCAACACATCCACCTGGCCGCTCTTGAGGCGTTCGATGGTGCGCTCCCGCTGGGCCTGGGGTACGTCGCCGTTGAGCACCGCCACGTCGTAGCCGTGTTGCTCCAGCGATTCGGCCACGGTGATCGTGATCGCCTTGGTGCGGGCAAAGATGATCACCCCTTCGCTGGTTTCGGCCTCGAGCACCCGCTCCAGCGCAGCCAGTTTGTGGGGCGCATGCACCATCAGGAAGCGCTGACGGATGAGGCTGGCATCGGCGGCCTTCTGTTTGATCGTGATCTCGGCGGGCGCGTTGAGATATTTCTGGGAGATCCGCCGGATTTCGGCCGGCATGGTGGCGGAAAACAGCACTACCTGACGCTTTTCAGGTAGTTGCTCGAGCACCCATTCGACGTCGTCGATGAAGCCCATGCGCAGCATTTCATCGGCCTCGTCGAGCACCAGAGCTCGCAGATTGGAGAGGTCGAGGGTCCCCTGGCGCATGTGGTCCATCACCCGACCGGGGGTGCCCACCACGATCTGTACGCCACGCTTGAGCTGGTGAATTTGTTCGCGGAAGTCGGCGCCGCCGTAGATCGCCAGGGTGCGCACCCCGCTCAGGTGGGTGGCATAGCTGTTGAAGGCGTCGGCCACCTGCAGGGCCAGCTCCCGGGTGGGGGCGAGCACCAGCACTTGGGGCTTGCGTTCGGCGGGATCGAGGGCGGCCAGCATCGGCAGGGCGAATGCTGCGGTTTTGCCGGTGCCCGTTTGGGCTTGGCCCACCAGGTCGCGACCGAGCAGCAGCTCGGGGATGGCGGCCTTCTGGATCGGTGAGGGCTCCTGATAGCCGATGGCCTCAAGGGCCTTCAGCAGCTCGGGCCCGAAGCCAAAGCGGGCAAAGCCCTGGCTGGCCTTCGACTCCTCTTGGGCCGAAGCAGTAGCGGTGGGCGTCTCGATCGGGGTGTCGGAGACGTCGTTGGATGGATCGACGCAGGCCTGCGCGGACGCTTCCGTCGACGCCTCTACAGACGCATTGATTTGGACGGAGCAGGTGAAACTGCCGCCGTTGGAAAGTTCGGTCACTGGATTCAATTCGGCCTGGTGAAGCAGAACTTGGTGAAGTCCTGGCTGGTGAGGTCCTTCAACGCAGGCCGGCAGAAACCCAATGGAGGCAAGAAAGACTGAAACGATGGGCAGTGGCGGAGCAACAAAACGCTGCACTGCCGAACCCGGTAATCAGTTGCTCTGGCCCGCACCTAACAAAACTGCCCTGCCCTTGAAAAAGGCTGAACCAGAACTTTATCACTCGCAATGGCTCGCCATTCACAGCCGCCCAAAATCGTCGGCCAGTCGTTCGATGTCGGTTTCGCTAAGCCAGGCGCCGCGTTGCACCTCGACGATCTCCAGATCTTCGCTGCCGCCCTGGGCCCGGTGAAGCGCCCCCTGGGGGATGAACACGCTGATTCCTGGCACCGCCGCGATCACAGCGTCGACCACCTGCAGCTCGCCCGTGCCCGCCACCACCACCCAGTGCTCGCAACGGTGCTGGTGGCGCTGCAGGCTCAGCCTCTGGCCGCTGTGGATCAGCAGCCGTTTCACCCGATACTGCTCACCGCTGGCCAAGGTTTCGAACCAGCCCCAGGGGCGCTCCACCCGGCCTTCCGGGTTGTGGGGGTTGGGGTGGATCACGCCATCAGGCTGGCGCTGTCGGACGGGGCCCGCAAGGGGGTGATCAGCTGGGCCTGCCGCCGGGCCCGGGTGATGGCGGTGTAGAGCAGGCGCCGTTGGGGGCGGCCGGTGTCGGGCATCAGCACCCACACCTCATCGGCCTCGCTGCCCTGGGCTTTGTGCACGGTGAGGGCCAGGGCCGGTTCTGCATCGGGCAACTGGGCGGGGTGAATCCAGAGCGGCTGGGGGCTGCCGGGCGTGTTGAACAGCAGCCGGCGCTCCCCACGGGTGACCCCTGGGCCCTCCACCACCAGGCCCACGTCGCCGTTGGCGAGGCCCAGTTCCGTCAGGTTGTGGCGACACAGCACCGGTGTGCCCAGCGGCCAGTGCTGGGGCAAGCGCCCGGTGGCCTCCCCCAGCAGGGCCTGGTGGATCGCCTCCACCCCCCAGCGGCCGCGGCGCAGCGGGGTGAGCACCAGGCAGGCGTCGAGGGCGGCCAACAGGCTGGCCGCCGTGGCGGGATCGTTGGGGTCGTTCTGGCGACAGAGCTGCTCGAGCTGTTGCTGGTGCCGCCGCAGCCGCTCCAGCAGCGTGGCTGGCAGCATCCGCGGCCCCGCCTGGATCCAGGCCAGGTTGGCGTCTGGATCCAGGGGCTCGAGCAGGCCTGTCAGCAGGGGTTCGAGGGGCTGGTCGCCGTCGCGCAGGGCGGCGGCCACGGCGGCGATGGTGCCGTTGTTGCGGTAGGTGGTGCGCAGGGTGATGGCCGCAGGCCCCAGGGCCCGGCGGCGCTCGGGGGCCTGCAGGTCGAGCAGCACGCTGCCGGGGCCCACCGGCGGCAGCTGGGCGGCGTCGCCCACCAGCACCAGCCGGCAGCTGGCCGGCAGGGCGTCGAGCAGGGCCTCCATCAAGGGCAGGTCGACCATCGACACCTCATCCACCACCAGCAGGTCGAGGGCCAGGGGGTGGTGGCGATTGCGGCCAAACCGCTCGCCGCGGCTCTCCAGCAGCCGGTGCAGGGTGCTGCAAGGCAGCTGCAGCTCGGCATTGGCCAGGGCGGCCCGCAGCCGGGCGGCGGCCTTGCCGGTGGGAGCGGCCAGGTGGATGCGGCTGCCGGGTTGCTGGGCCTGCACCGCCGCCAGCATGCGGGCCACGGTGCTGGTTTTGCCGGTGCCGGGGCCGCCCTCGAGCAGCACCAGCCCATGCCGCAGCACCGCCGCTACGGCCCGTTGTTGGTCGGCATCGAGCCCGCTGCTGTCCTCGATCTCGACGGCGGGCGCTGGTGTGGCTGAATCGAGCGGCCGTTGGGCCCGGTTGATCAGGGCCTGAAGCACGCCCTCGCGCTGGCGCTGCCAGCGCCGCCACAGCAGCCGATCGCCCTCCAGGGCCAGGGGGCCATTGGGCTCGGCGCTGAGCGGTGAGGCCTCCAGGGCCTGGCGATGCTCCGGGCTGGGCACGGCGATCTCCAGCTGGCCCTCCGCCAGGGCTGCAGCCAGGGCCTCGATCAGCTCGCCCACGAGGGGATCGGGGCTGGTGGCGTGCAGCCGCGGCAAGGCTTCGCTCAGGGCTGCGGCCAGGGCCTGCAGCCACGCGGGTTGATCGGCAACGGGGCTGGTGCTCATGGCGTGCCCCCGAGGGCCCGGTCGAGCTGCAGCAACCGCGCCAGCGGCGGTTGCTCCACAAACATGCCGGGCACGTCGCCGCCCGTTGCGGTTGGCGGCCGTGGGCCGGGCACCCCCCGCAGGAACACATAGACGTAGCCGCCCAGGTGCTGGTCGGGGCGGTAGCCGGGCAGGCGCCAGCGCAGGTAGCGGTGCAGGGCCACCAGATACAGGTGGGCCTGCAGCGGGTAGTGGTTGGCGGCCATCAGCGCGGCCATTGCTGGCGAGGTGTAGTGCCGCGGACCGCAGTGCAGCGGTTGGCCCTGGGCGTCGCGCTCGCCCAGCCAGTTGCTCTTCCAGTCGGCCACCCACCAGCGCTCACCGTGGCGGAACACCAGGTCGATCGAGCCGGTGAGGAAGCCCTGGCTGGCCACGTCCAGCTGGGCCAGCTGCTCGGCGTAGGCCGTCCCAAACCAACCTTCGGGGTGGTCGGCAAATGGACGCGCCAGGGCCCGGGCCCGCACCAGGCTCAGCGGCAGATCGAAATTCATCTCGTTGAGGCGATCGCCGTGCTCCAGCTCGGCCAGCTGAAAGCTCCCCAGGGCGCCCCCCAGGGGGGTCTGCCGCAGTTGCTCCAACCCCAGCACCGCCGCCGCGCCGTGCTGCTCGGCGATGCCGGCCCGCTGCAGTTCCCGGGCACAGAGCTCCGCCTGGGCCGCCACGGGTTGGCGGTAGTCGAGCTGCTCGAGGATGCGGTGCAGGCAATCGCCCGCTTGGGCCCCCCGGGGAAACGCCGCCAATGGCCCGTCGTCTGGCCAGGGCTGCGGCGCCTCGCCGCCGGGCTCGGCTGAGGCGTCGAGTTCGGCCACCAGGGCATCGGTTTCGCGGCCCTCCTCCAGCGCCGTGGGAGCAGCGCTGTGGCTGCCCTGGGTCCAGCTGGTGTAGCTGCTGCGGCCCCAGGTGGTGTCGAAGGGGGCGCGGGGCACGGGCCCCCGCGCCAAGGGCGCGTTGCTGCTGTCGTGGCAGGCCAGCAGCCGGATGCGTTCGCCGGGGGTGGGGGGATCCAGCAGGGTGAGGGGCAGGCGTCGGCGGCCTAGAGCCTGCTGCAACCGCTCGCGCCAGTCGGCATCGCTGCGGCCTGCGTAGGGGTCGTGATCGGCGGCGGGGGGCTCGTCTTGGTCAAACAGCCAGGGGTGGAGGGGGTTGCCCTGCTGCCCCTGGGCCGGCCCCCAGGCCAGCACCAGCAGCAGCCGCGCTCGGGTGGCGGCCACGTAGGCGAGGCGTTCCCGCTCCTGCAGCTCAGCCTGCAACTGATGCTGCCGGGCGGCAAACCCAGCCCGCCAGTGGCCGTTGAGATGCAGATCGAGCACGGGATCGCTGCCGCCGGGCTGCCAGCGCACGCCGATCCGCTGGGGCCCGCGGCCGTCTCCCGGGGCTTGCCAGAGGTAGGGGCAGATCACCACCGGGTATTCCAGGCCCTTGCTGCGGTGCACCGTCACCACCGACACCGCCGCATCGACCACGTCGCTGTGGGGCTGGTGGGCTTCGGGTACGTCCCGGTCGGGCTCGAGCCGCCGGCGCCGTAGCCAGTCGGCCGCTGCCGCCGGCCCCAGCTTGTCGGCGTGGAGGCGCTCCGCCACCAACGCGGCGCACTGCTGCAGATCGGCCAGCAACCGCCCCCCCAGGGAGAGCCGGGCCAAGCCCCGCTGCTCCAGCAGGCTGGCCAGCACCCCGAGCAGTCCGCGGCGCGGCAGCTGCTGGGCCAGCTGGGCCAGGCGCGCCGCCAGGGTGCTCCAGTCCTCCGGGCTGGCGCCGGCGATCTGCGCGGCGCTCCAACCCAGCAGGGGGGAGGCGGCCAGCAGCCGTAGCCGGTTGGCCCGGCCCGGCTCGGCCAGGGCATCCAGCAGCCGCTGCAGCGCCGTGGCCCCGGCGCTGTCCAGCACATCCCCCTGGCTCACCAGGCGGCTGGCGATGCCGCAGGCCTCCAGCTCGCCGCGCAGGGTTTCGGCCTGGCGGTGGGTGCTGACCAGCAGGCAGATGTCGTTCGGGTTCAGGGGGCGGCTGCCGTTGGGACGCTGCTCGACCAGCCCCCGGTTGAGCAGCGCGGCTGTGAAGCTGGCGATCTGGCCGGGGAGTTGCCGCTCTAGGGCGCTGCGGCTCGGCGGTTTCTGGCCGGCCTGACGCTTCCAGCCCAGCCAGAGCAACTGCAGGGGGTGCTGGCCCGCGGGCAGCACCAGGCCGGCGTCCCCCATCCGGGGATGCACCTGCGGCACCGCCAGGCCGCTGCGGCGCAGGCCCGGGTGCATCAGGGCATTCAGCCCGCTGATCAGGGCTTCGCTGGAGCGGTAGTTGTCGGTGAGGCTGCTGATTCCGCCGGCCTGGCTTGCCGTGGCCCGGGCGCGCAGGTAGGTGGCCAGCTCGCCGCCTCGGAAGCGGTAGATCGCCTGCTTGGGATCGCCCACCATCACCAGCCGGTGCCGTTCGGGCTGAAACGCCCGCGACAGGATCCGCCACTGGATCGGGTCGGTGTCCTGAAATTCATCGATCAGGGCCACCGCATAGCGGTCTCCCACCGCCTGAAGCAGCGGTGTGCTGGCCAGGTCCCCCGGGTCGAGACCCTCCAGCAGCTGGGCGAAGCCGAGGCGTCCGCTCTGGCGGCGGCGACGGTTGAGTTCGCCCCGGCCCCAGTGGCAGGCGTGCAGCAGCAGGGCCTCCGCCGGCCCATCCAGCAGCTGGGCGATCGCCTCCAGCAGGGGGCGCTCCGGCAGGGATGGCTCCGGGCCCTCGCTGCTGCTGTCCAGGCCCCGGGCCAGCTTGAGGAAGCTGCCTGGATGGAAGTAGTCGCGCAGCAACCCCCAGGCTCCGCCGCTGCGGCCCGCCGTGGCGCCGTAGTCGCCGCCGGGGGGCTGGGCGGCAATCCAGGCCTCCACCAGGGCGCAGCGGTCCTTGGTGGGTTTGGGGCTGTAGGGGGTGGTGGTTTTGACGCCCTGCCCGCGCCACTGGGCGGCCGCCGCGCAGAACGCCGCCTCCAGGGTCCGACCGCGTTCGGACCAGAGCTGTTGAAACCCACCCCAGGCCTCCGCCCAGAGGGCCGTGAGCTGGGGGGCCAGGGGGGCATCGGCCTGCAGCGGGGGCGGCAGGGGGTCGAGTTGCAGGGCCGGATCGCCATCGAGCTGGCGCAGCAGCTGCTCCAGCAGCTCGGGGCCCTGGACCCGCTGCTGCAGCCCCGCCAGCAGGTGGCTGTCCAGGGGCAGCACCTGCCGCTGCCAGTAGTCGTGGGCCACCTGCCGCACCAGGGTGTTCTGGTCGTCTTCGAGTTGCAGCTCGGGGGGAAGCCCGGCCTCCAGGGCCTGGCGCTGCAGGGTGCGGCGGCAGAAGCCGTGGATGGTGGTGATATCGGCGGCATCGAGCTCCTCGAGGGCCAGCAGCAGCCGGGCCCGCAGGCTGTCGGCCCGGGGCCGCTGCCGCTCCAGCCAGGTGGCCAGGGTGGGATCGGGTGCTTCCCAGGCCGGATCCTCCAGGCCAGAGAGGGCCAGCTGCAGCCGCTGGCCGATGCGATCGCGCAACTCGGCGGCGGCGGCTTCGGTGAAGGTCACCACCAGGAGCTGGCGCAGGCCCAGCTCCGCCTCGCCCACGTAGCGCAGCACCAGCTGGGCCAGGGCAAAGGTTTTGCCGGTGCCGGCGCTGGCTTCCAGCAGCCGGATGCCGGGCTCCAGGGGAAAGCCATTGGCCTCAAAAGGCTGCTCGCGCTTGGGGGTGTGCGTCATGCCAGCCGCTCCCGCAGCGGGCCCAGCAACACCGCCGCCTGCTCGGCCACCAGGCCGCTGGCCAGTAGGGCGCTGCCGCTGAGGTCGGCGCCGAAGCAGAGCGTCTGCTCGGGCTCCTGGCGTTCGCCGGGCACCAGCGCATTGCCCTCCCAGGTGTCGATTGCCCGCCCTTCCCCCTTCTCCAGCAGCATCCAGCCCGTTTCCGGGGGCACCGGCCAGCAGCGCTGGCGCCAGTGCTCGCGCAGGTCCGCCAGGCGCTCCAGCTCCGCTCGGGCGGTGTCGCGATCCGGGGCCTTCAGGCGCAGGGCCACGCTGAACTCCTGGTCACTGCGGGCCACCAGAACCCCGTCAGCCGGGGCCTGGTCGGCGGCTGAGGCCAGCAGCAGGGCCAGCCACAGCTCCAGCCGCTGGCGGTAGCGGGCCCGGGCCGTGTGCAGCAGCAGCAGCGAGGAGCCCCGCCACAGCAACTCCTGCTGCCAGGTCTGCCAGGTGGCCAGCAGGCGGCGCTCAGGCCCCAGGGTCGCGAGGCTCTCCTGCAGGCTGCGCCAGCGCTGGCTGAGGCCGCGGGCTTCCAGCTCCCCGGCCGCCAGGGGCGGCAGCAGGCCCTGACCCCGGTGGCGCTCCAACCAGCTGCCCGGCTCCTCCAGGGGTGCGCCTGCCGGTTGGTCGAGGGCCTGGCGCAGCAGCGCCGCCCGATGGCGTTCGTCGAGGCTGAGGGGCTCGAGATCGTCGAGGCTGTCGGCCCATTCCCGCGGCCGCAGCCCCAGGCTCGCCAGCCAGCTGGCCTGGGGGGCTTGCAGCCAGTCGCGCAGGTCGCTGTAGGCGTCAGCCTCCTCGTCGGGTGTGTCGCCAGGGGCAACGCTCGCGGCGAGGGGGCAGGGTGCCTGCAGCGTGCCGCCCCCCGGTTGATCGAGCTGTTGATCGAGCAGTTGCCGGGCCTCCAGCAGGCGCCGGTCGCAGCTGCCGGGCGGCCGCTCGCCGATGGGCTGGAAATTGGCCCGGTCGAGCGGGTTGGCGGGGTGCTCCACCACCAGCCCCTGGCCCTGGCAGGGCAGTTGCCCCTGCAGCCATTCGAGCCACTGACGCACCGGTGTGGCCGGCGGCAGCTCCTCCCCCTTGCGCGGGTCGCGGCTGCTCCAGGTCACCAGCAGGTGGTCGCGGGCCGAGAGCAGGGCCTCCAGCAGCACGTAGCGGTCCTGGTCGGCCGGGTTGGGGTCGCCCAGCTGCCGCTGCTGCTCCAGCAGGTGGAAGCCGGGCCGCTGGCGTTGGCGCGGGTAGGCGCCCGCATCCAGCCCCATCAACACCACCACCCGGTGGGGAATGGTTCGCATCGGCTCCAGGGCGCTGATGGTGAGGGCGCCGCTGCGGTGACCGAAGCGGCCCGAATCGGCCGCCAGCCGTTCATCGAGCACGGCCGCCACCACCGGTGCGGCGAGCTCCAGCGCGCAGCCGGCGGCGGCCTGCTGCCAGGCGTCGATGGCGGCCAGCACCAGGGGCAGCTCCCAGGCCTGATCGCCGCCCTCACCAAACAGGTCGGTGAGCAGGGCCCGCAGGCAGCTGGCCCAGGCCTCGCAGCGCCGCGGCCGCCGCAGCTCCATGAGCCAGTGGCGCAGCCGGGTGAGCAGGTGCAGCCAGCGGCCCAACAGCTCCAGCCCTTCGCCGCAGGCCAGGGGGGCGGTGTCGGCTGGGGCCAGGCCGGACTCCTCGGGCAGCACCAGCCCCAGCAGCAACCGGTCGATGGCCCAGGCCAGGCTGCCGCTGGCCAGCCCGCCGCGCTCTTCGGCATCGAGGCCCCAGCGGAAGCCGCAGCGCTGCAGCAGCGGATGCAGGGCCGCCATCTCGGCGCCGCTGAGCTGGAAGTGCTCCTGCAACGCCGGACTCTCCAGCAGGGTTTCCAGCGCCGAGGCGGTGAACCGCTCCCCCGCCAGCGCCAGCAGCTCCAGCAGGCTGCGGCTGAGGCTCGCCTCGCTCTGCTGGCTGCGGTCGGTGAGTCGCCACGGCAGGTCCACCCCGGTGGCCTCGCTGTCGCCAAATACAGCCGCCACCAGCGGCGCCAGGCCATCCACCTGGGGGGTCATCACCAGCACATCCCGGGGTTGGAGCGTGGCGTCGGCCGCCATCAGCTGCAGGATCCGGTCGCGCACGATCTGCACCTGGCGCAGGGGGCCGGGGCAGCGATGGAACTCCAGGGAGCGATCTCCTGTGGCCCGCTGCAGCCGGGGTTGTTCAGCCGGATCCGCCAATTGTTGCTGCAGCTGATGCAGCAGGGGCGCCGGCTCCGGGCCGCCATGGGCCGCGGCGGGCGCGAAAAATAGGTCCTTTTCCGCCCACTGCCCCTGGTGGCTCTCGCCGCTGCCCTCGAGCAACTGCTGGAATTCGCCGCCCAGTCGGCCAAAGCGGGCTTCCAGTCCCGAGGCCTGCAGCAGCCAGTCGCCATCGAGGGGCTGGCGCAGGGCGATGGCGTCGCTGAGCAGCTGACGGCGGCTGGTGCAGCGCTGCCATAGATCGCGGCACGGGGTGAGCAGATACAGGTCCACCTGGGTGTGCAGGCCCAGGGCCTGGAGCAGCTCCACCTGGATCGGCGCCAGGCTGCTGAGCCCAAACAGGCGCAAGGGGTCGGGCAGGCTTCCCGCTGGTGGTGGTCCCTGCTGCAGTTGGGTGATGGCGTCGCGCACCCGCAGGCCAAAGGGCTTCACCTCCAGTCGCTCGCGCAACAACGTCACCAGTCGCCGTTGCCAGGCCTGCTCGGGGGGCAGGGGAGGGCGCTCCTCCCCGTGCCACCAGGCCGCCAGCAGGTCGGGCCGATAGAGGGCCGCGTCGTCGAGGGCATCGGCGATGCTGCGGCCCAGCTGCCACTGGGCCAGGTTCAGGTGCTGGCTGCTGCCCTGGCGGCGGCTCCACCAGTGGCGCAGGGCCTCGGCCTCGGGCTGCTCGAGCAACTCGGGCAGCAGCTCCAACACGGGCCACACCAGTTGGTTGGCGCGCCAGGGATCCTCGTCGCCGGGGGCATCGCCCAGCACGGCATTGACGATCTGGCGCAGCTGGCTGCCCGGAAACGGGTAGCGGATGTTGGCGGCGATCCCCCCCAGGTGCACGGCCAGTTGTTCGCCCAGCCAGCGGCTGGTGGGCCAGGTGTTGACCACCACCTGCACCGACGCGAAGGGGTCTGGCGGGTTCAGCCGCAGCTGGGCAGCCAGCAGTTCGGCCAGGTGTTCAGCCCGGTTGCCCCGGAAAACGGTGAGCAAGGATTGGGCTCAGCGGGGGGGCATCAGGGCAGACAGCCCGCCAGCTGCTTGCTGAAGGGCGTGAGCCTGCGGTCGCGCAGGCCTGGCACAGCATGGATGGCGCCGGTTTCGGGGCAGTAGGCGGAGAGTTCGCCGCCGTAGCAGGCGCCGGTGTCGACCATCACGATCTGCCCGAGGCGCCGCACCTGGGGGCCGGGGGTGTGGCCGATCACCACCTCGCCGAAGCGGCCGTCATAGGACTGCCAGAAGGGCATGCGGATGCTTAGATCCGGCTCCCAGGTGGCGGGATCGAAGCCGGCGTGGGTGGCCACCCAGCCAGGGCCGCCGTAGCTGCAGGGGAGCTGCTCCAGGCGTTCCTGCCAGAGACGGGTGTGGCGATCGCCGAGCTGGCGATAGGTGTCGCAGCCGGCCAGGGCCCGGTGGGCCATCCAGTTGCCCTGACGTAGGGCTTCCACCAGATCGGCCTCATGGTTGCCCTTGAGCCACACGGCCCGGCCGGAGTCCACCAGACCCCAGGCCAGCTCCATGGTGCGGCGGATCTGGGGGCCGCGGTTGATCACATCGCCGCACAGCACCAGCCGGTCGCGGGCCGGCAGCTTGGCCACCAACCGTTCCAGGGAGTCAGCACAGCCATGGACGTCCCCGATCACCCAGTGGTGGCAGGTCCGTGAGGGGGACGTCATCAGTCCATCGCGTTATGCCCAGTCTTGCCTCCCCACCCGCTTCTTGTCAGCCCCCCCCAACCGGCCACCCACCGGCCACCTACCGATCAACGCTGGTACGGTCGCTCCAGCGAGGTGTCCAGCCGATGAACCCAGCGTCCTTATCGGTGGGGCAGCGGGTGAATGCCCTGGTCAAGGCCCTGAACGGGGCCAAGCGCACCAACGAAGCCCTGGCGCGGTGCAGCAACGGCGAGGAGATGCTCGATGTGTTGCTCGATGCCTCCGCCAAGCTCGGCCTGGGCCTCACCCGCCAGCAACTGGCCAACACCCCGCCAATCCGCGACTGGGTGTGGTGGAAGAACAAGGAAGCCCTGCTCACCATTGGCGACGACAAACCCCGCTACCAGCAGGACGGCGGTCGAGGGGCCACCGATGACGCGCCGCGCAAACGCTTCCTGGGGCTCTTTTAGGCCGCGCTGGCCAGTGCGTCGGGGATAGAGGCGCTGGGGGCTTCAAAGCGACCGGTGGCCACAAATTCGAGCCGCAGCTTGAGGAAGGTGATGAATTTCTCATCGGTGGACACCACCGCCGCTGCCGGCCGCGGGATGGCGCTGGCAATCGGTTCCAGTTCAGGGGCCTCCAGGAAAGCCGGCCGTTTCACCAGCCAGAAATCAATGGCCTTGCCCTGCTCGCCGTAATGGCGCACCCGCTCCCGCAGCACCTCCTCGAGCGGCTCCTCGACGGTGAGGAACGCTTCGCTGGCGGCGATGAAGTGGTGGGTGGTCATGGCTGGCGGCTGCCGAACAGGGGGTCGCGGCGCGGATTCTGAATCAACGCCTTCATCTGCCGCACCGCCGCCTCCAATCCCACCGCCAGGGCCCGGGCCACGATCGTGTGGCCGATGTTCAGCTCCTCCATCCCCTCGATCGCTGCCACCGGCTCCACATTCTGATACGTGAGGCCGTGGCCGGCGTTGACGCGCAGACCCAGGCTGCGGGCGATGAAGCTGCCCTCGCTCAGCCGGGCCAGCTCGCGCGGCTGGGTGTCCCAACTGGCTTCGGCGTAGGTGCCGGTGTGCAGTTCCACCCAGCGGGCGCCGGTGGCGCGGCAGGCCTCGAGCTGGGCGGTGTCGGCATCCACAAACAGGCTTACGCCGATGCCGGCTCCCTGTAGCCGGCCTATCAGTTCGGTGAGGGCCCCTTGTTGGCCGGCCACATCCAGACCGCCCTCGGTGGTCACCTCCTGGCGCTTCTCCGGCACCAGGGTCACCATGTCGGGCTTGATCCGCAGGGCGATCGCCTCCATCTCTGCTGTGGCGGCCATCTCCAGGTTGAGGCGGCTGCGCACGGTCTGGCGCAGCAGCTCCACGTCGCGGTCTTGGATGTGGCGGCGGTCTTCGCGCAGGTGCACGGTGATGCCATCGGCGCCGCCCAGCTCGGCCAGCAGGGCAAAGCTCACCGGATCGGGCTCCACCGTGCGGCGGGCCTGGCGCACATTGGCGATGTGGTCGATGTTGACGCCGAGGCTTGCCATGGCTGAGGGATTGGGTAAGCGGGAAGACTGAGCCGAAATCCTATGGAGGGCCCACGGCCGGTGGTCCCTGGACGCCGGCCTAACTGCCCGCAGCTAAGCCGGGGTGGCAACCGCTGCCCTTAGCGTCAAAGTTCCCTCCTTGACGTGGTTGTTGGCGGCGCAATCGGCCCCTTCTGTTTCTCTCCACCAGGTGCGGGAACGGGGGCTCTGCAACGGCATCAGCCCCTGGCTGTCGCCGCTGGCCATGGTGGCCAGCCAGGACATCGCCCTGGGCCTGTTTTTTCGCGGCATTCAGGTGCTGGGCCGGGAGCATCTGCCGACCTCCGGGCCCGTGCTGCTGGCTCCCACCCATCGGGCCCGCTGGGATGCCTTCTTGCTGCCCCATGCCGCCGGCCGCCGCGTCACCGGCCGGGATTGCCGCTTCATGGTCACCGTGGATGAGATGCGCGGCCTGCAGGGCTGGTTCTTGCATCGTCTGGGCTGCTTTCCGGTGAACCAGACCCGTCCCTCTATGGCCAGCCTGCGCTACGCCGTCGACCTGCTTGCCGGCGGGCAGCAGCTGGTGGTGTTTCCTGAGGGCCGTATCCAACGGGAACCCTCGCCCCTGCGCCTGCACCAGGGCCTGGCCCGCCTGGCCCTGCTGGCGGCGGGCCAGGGGGTGGTGGTGCCGGTGGTGCCGGTGGGCATTGCCTACAGCCACAGCCTGCCCCGATGGCGTGACCGGGCAGCACTTTGCTTCGGCCCACCGCTCACCCTGGAGGGTCAGGGACGGGAGGCGGCGATCGCCTTCACCGATCACCTCACCACTGCGTTGCAGCAGGCCGAAACCCAAGCGCGGGGTCGAGTTGGTCTCGCGCTCTAGAGTTTTTGGGTCTGTGTTAACTGGTTGTGCGTAGGCCGTCCCGCCTGATCTGCGGTTCCTTTTTGGCTGTAATGGCCCTTGTCGCTCCCCTGGTGCCGGTGGGAGTGCAGGCCCAGCAAGAGCCCCAGAAGGCCCTGGAGTCATCGGGCAGTCCGTTCAATTTGGACGCGGTGCGCTCCCTGCTAGCCCGGGGTGATGCCGCCGCCGCCAGCGGCAACCTGGCCGAAGCGCGCAAGCTCTACGACCAGGCCCGCGACGCCTGCCGCCGTCTGCTGGGCTTCTACCGCGACCTGAGTGGCTCCTTCCGGGGCCTGGACGCCCGCATACCCCGGGAGATGGATCAGAAGGGCCGCGAGGCCCTGGAAACCATGGCCCAGGCCAACCTGCGCCTGGCAGCTGTGTTCCGTCGTCAGAACCAGCCTGAAGTGGCTGTGCCGCTGCTGGTGGAAGTGGTGAAGGTGATGACCCCGGCCAATCCGGAGGGCCGCAAGGCCTATCAAAACCTGGTAGAAATCGGCTTTGCCTCCACCCCCTACACCGCCGGTGCCGCGGTGACACCGGGCAACTGAGGCCTTTAGATTTCCGGTCGTTCGCTGCAACACTGGCTCGATGGTGCATCCCGATCAGGTGAAAGACGCCATCACCCAGGCCCTTCCCGACGCCTGCGTGGACGTGGAGGACCTGACCGGGGGGGGTGACCACCTCCAAGTGACGGTTGTGTCGTCGGCGTTCAATGGCCTCACCCGGGTGAAGCAGCACCAACTGGTCTACGGCGCCCTGCGCCAGGAATTGGCCAGCGAAGCGATCCACGCCCTGGCCCTTCAAACCTCCACTCCCGCCTGAGTCCATGGACGCCACCACCCGCCAACGCATCGAGGAGCTGCTGGCCAGCAGTCCTGTTTTCGTGTTTATGAAGGGCAATAAGTTGATGCCCCAGTGCGGCTTCTCCAACAACGTCGTGCAGATCCTGCATGCAGCCGGCGTGCCGTTTGAAACCTTCGACGTGCTCTCCGACGGGGACATCCGTCAGGGCATCAAGGAGTTTTCCGAGTGGCCCACGATTCCCCAGGTGTATGTCAAAGGGGAATTCATCGGCGGCTCCGACATCCTGATCGAGATGTACAACTCGGGCGAGTTGCGCGAAAAGCTCGAGATCGCCCTGGCCAGTTGAGCAGTGCCGGAGCTCAGCTCGCTGCTGTTGATCAGTAGCGGCCCGATTCGTAGAGGCTGCGGGGATCGCCATCCGGTCCAACGAAGCTGGAGGGATCCTGGATCCAGCGGTCGATCAGCTCCTCAAGCCGACGCTGGGTGAGGGAATCCAATACGGCAGTGCGCCGCAGGGCGTGCAGATAGCCATCGGCGTAGAGACGCAGTTCCGCTGGACTGTGGAAACGATGGGCCAGTTCCTGGCAGGCATCGCACAGCGATTGGAAGTGGCGGATGGCTTCGGGGTGCTGGAGCGCGGTCATGGGGTCATCAACCCTCTAACCATTCTGGCCCTTGAGGCCAGGGGGTGTGATCGGAAGAACAACCGCATCGCCTGATACGTGGCTCTCTTGGCCGGCACGGTTAGCCTTGGGGCCATTAACAACTGTCACCCCATCAGCTCAACCCCTTCGCCACCGCCATCCAGCCTGTCAACGAGCCAGCCAGCCAGCCCCAAGGCGCCCCAGTCTGGAACGCAGCCCCATCGGGTGCTGGTGGTTGATCCGCACGCCACCTTGCGCACGGTGCTGGCACAACGCTTGCGGCAGGACGGCCTCCTGGCGGCGGCCGTGGCCACCGCCCGCGAAGCCCTGGAGGTGTGCCAGGACCAATCACCCGATCTGCTGATCAGCGCCGAACTGTTGGATGAGAGCTCGGCCCTGCGCTTGGCGGCCCAGCTGCGCTGCCCGGTGATGGTGCTCACCGCCCGCACTGGCTCCGAGCCGGTGGTGACCCTGCTCGATGCCGGCGCCGACGACGTGCTGCGCAAGCCCTTTGGCCTCGAGGAGCTGGCGGCCCGCTGCCGCACCCTGCTGCGCCGCAGCGGCACGGGGTTGCAGGAGCGGGTCTGCGTCGGGCCGCTGGAGGTGCGTGTGTTGTTGCGCCAGGTGACCCTGCGTGACCAGCCAGTGGAGCTGAGCCCTCGGGAATTTGCCCTGCTCTGCGCCCTGTTGATGCCGCCAGGGGTGGTGCGCAGCCGTCAGGAGCTGTTGCGGATGGCGTGGCCGCCGTTCAGCGGTGGGCCCCGTTCGGTCGACACCCAGGTGCTGACCCTGCGCCGCAAGCTTGAGCAGGCTGGCTTGGGTGAGGGCGGCGGCATCGAAACGATGCGCCAGCAGGGATATCGCTTCAGTCTTGAAACCCTGCCCGAGCCTGCTGCCGAAGAAGAGCCGGCCCGCCAGCCGCTCAACAGCGTGGTCTGATCGGCCGCCCAACGTCTCAGCTGCTCAGCGTCCCTGATCAGCGCTGCGCCAGGCCCCAGGCCAGCTCTCCCAGCACCATGGCCCCGCTGAGCCCGGCCAGGAGCTGGTAGGTCCAGGGCGGGCTGATCCGGCCGATGGCGCTGGTGTCAAGGCCCGTTTCCCGGTTGAAGCGGCCCAGAAACTCGTCGAAGGCGGCAACCCGCTGCGGCAGCAGGAAGGCCGATCCATTTTCGCTCCGCACATAAAACACCCGGCCCCCTTGGCTGGTGGCCACGGGTGTGAGTCCGCGGATCGAGCCCCAGGGCAGGCTCCAGCCGCGCCGCAGCAGCCAGCGGCACCAGTCGGGGTGGCCAACGCGAATTCCCTCGGCGTTCAGATCCACCGCTTCACTGGTGGCGGCCAGCACGAGGGCGAGCCCGAGGGGTAGGGCCAGCCAGAGGGCCAGTTTCAGCTCTGGTGGTGCCAGCCAGGGGAGGGGCGCCACCAGGGCGAAGTAGAGCGCGATCAGCGTGAAGCGGATCAGCGGCGCCATCGGGTAGCGGTCGCTGGCGCTGGCTGGGCCGCCGCCGCTCATCGGTCTTCGGGGGAGCCGGGCAGGGGTTCGATCAACGCCGAGGGCTGATAGCGACCGCTGAACACCTCCTGCTCCCGGCCCTTCCAGAACTCGCCCAGCCGCATCAGGTCGGCGTGGGCCTCCTGCAGGCTGGCCAGGTAGGCGTCGGGATCCATCGTGTCTTTGGCCTCCTTCAGCTTGGTGAGCCGCAGCAGCTGCAGCATCCAGGGTTTGCCGAGCTCACCCCGCTGCTCCAGGTAGCGGGCAAGGTCTGCCGAGCTGGGGGTGGGGGAGTTAGGCATCAAGCAGGGAAACGACCGCTCAACAAGGTTATGCAGCGACTCGGGGGAGCGTGGGGCGGTGATCCGTCATCGCTCAGGCCGGTAGCGACACCTGACCTCAGGCCGGCAATGCCCAGGGGTTGAGGCCCAGATCGGCGCCGATGCGGTGGGCGCAGGCGAAGCCGCTGAAGGCCACCGCATTCAGCCCCTGACCCGGGAAGCAGGAATCACCCACGCAATACAGGTGCTGAAGGCCGGTGCGGTTGAAGGGCATCGGCAGCAGGCCTGGCAGCCGCAGCGCCGGAATCGGGCCGTAGCTGCCGCCCATACGGCCGAGGAAGCGGCGGTGGGAGCGGGGGGTGCCCACCTCCTGGTGGCGGATGGCGCCCTTCAGGCCCGGCAGGATCGCCTCGAGGCGGGTGATGAGCCGCGCCGCGTCAGCCTCCTTCTTGGCGCGGTAAGCAGAGGGGGAGAGCCCCTGCCAGTGCTCCATGGAGCTGGGGGTGAAGCTGTGCAGGATGTGGCGGCCTGCTGGGGCCAGGGAGGGATCGAGCAGGGTGGGCATCGACACGAACACCACCCCCTGCTCGGCCTCCATCTCGGCCCAGTTTTCCAGCAGCAGGTGGTGACAGTGGAACCCTTCGGGCACAACGGCCGCGTCGATGCCCAGGTGCAGCGACAGAAACGAGGGTGAGGGTTTGTAGCGGCGCCGCCAGGTGGTTTCGCTCTTGGGGGTGTGGGCTTCATCCACCAGCGGCCGCGCCACGGAGCCCTCGCTGCCGCCCTCTCCTGCAAAGGTGTCCCAGCGGGTGGCGTTGCTCACCACCCGCTGGGCGCGCAAGGCCTCACCGCTGGCCAGCTTCACGCCCACGGCCGCGCCGTTCTCGATCAGCACCTCGGTGACGCGCGCGCCGTAGCGAATCGCGCCGCCATGGATCTCCAGCCCCGCCACCAGCTTCTCGGCGATCACCCCAACGCCGCCCTTGGGGTAGTTGATGCCGCCGGCATGGCGATCGGAGAACACCATCCCCGCGTTGATCATCGGCGTGAGATCCGCCGGCATCACGCTCCAGCAGAAGCACTCCATGTCGATGAACTTGAGCAGGGCCGGATCCTTGATGTGGGCACGGGCCACATCACCCACATTCACCGGCAGCCAGCGGGCCAGGCCCAGACAAGCGAGCGGCGCCCGGAAGAACACCTTGGCCAGGTAGGCCGGATCCTCGAGCGACAGCAGCGGCATCGCATCGAGGCAGTTGAACACCTGCCAGCAGGTGTCGTAGAAGGCGCGGATGCCCGAGGCCTCGTGGGGAAACAGGGCGGTGAGATCGGCGATGAAGCACTCGTAATCGCGGTCGACGGCCACATTGAGTCCGCCGGGAAGGTGGTATTCGAGCTGGGCGGGATCGGGTGCCGTGTCGCAGTGCTGGCCCACATCGGCCAACGCCCGGGTGAGCAGGTTGGTGTGACCCTTCTCGCCGAAGCCAAAGATCATCGAGGCGCCCACATCAAAGGTGTAGCCCTCGCGCTTGAAACTTCCCCCCGATCCCCCGGGGATCAAGTAGCGCTCCAGCACCAGCACCTTCGCCCCCTTGGCGGCGAGCTGGGAGGCGGTGACCAGGCCACCGATGCCCGAGCCGATCACGATCACATCCCAGGTGGGGGTGGTGGTGGTGGTCACCGGAGGGCAGCGGCAGGTGAGGCTGACCCTACGAAGGGGGCCAGATCCGCCAGCGCCCGATCGCGGTAAGCGCCATAGCGCTCCCGCTTGCCCTGGATACGGGTGGGCAGCTCCGGCAGCAAGCCGAAATTGGGGGGCATCGGCTGGAAGCCGCCCCGTTTGCCTTTGCCGCCGCAGGGGGCCTCGGCGATGAAGTGGGTGAGGGCGCCGATCATCGTGGAGGGCGGCAGGCTGATGGGTTTTTGGCCCTGGGCCAGCCTGGCCGCGTTGGTGCCCGCCAGCCAGCCGCCGGCTACGGCCGCCGCATAGCCCTCGGTGCCGGTGATTTGGCCTGCTGCCAGCAGCGTGGGCCGGCTGCGGAACTGCAGGGTGGCATCGAGCAGCTGGGGCGATTCCAGGAAGGTGTTGCGGTGCATCACGCCGAAGCGCACGAATTCGGCGTTCTCCAGCCCCGGGATCAGCCGCAGCACCCGCTTCTGCTCGCCCCACTTGAGGTTGGTCTGGAAGCCCACCAGGTTCCAGAGGCGACCGTCCTTGTCTTCCTGGCGCAGCTGCACCACGGCATAGGCGCGCTTGGCGCGGCGCACATCGCGGTCGTTCACATCACCCCAGCGGGGATCCCAGAGGCCGATCGGCTTGAGCGGGCCGTAGCGCATCGTGTCTTCGCCGCGGCGGGCCAGCTCCTCGATCGGCAGGCAACCCTCGAAGAAGTGGGCGCTCTCCTGCTCGAAATCCTTGAGCTCGGCCTGCTCGGCGTTGAGGAGCTCCTGCCGAAAGGCCAGGAATTGATCCCGGTCCATCGGGCAGTTGATGTAGTCGGCATCGCCCTTGTCGTAGCGGGAGGCGCGAAAGGCCACCGAGAGGTCGATGCTTTCCCCTTCCACGATCGGGCTGGCGGCATCGAAGAAATGGCAGTCGCCCCGGCCCGTGAAGGCCCGCAGCTGCTCGGCCAGGGGCTCACTGGTGAGCGGCCCGGTGGCCAGCACGGCGATCTCACCGGGCCCCGGTAGCTCGGTGTGCTCGCCTCGCTCCACCGTCACCAGCGGGTGCTGCTCCAGGGCGGCGGTGAGGGCGGCGCTGTAGCGGCCCCGGTCTACCGCCAGGGCTCCGCCGGCGGGCACCGCATGGGCGTCGGCCGTGTGGATCACCAGGGAGCCGAGGCGACGCAGCTCCTCCTGCAGAAGCCCTGCGGCGCGGTCGCTGCTCAGAGCCCCGAAGCTGTTGCTGCACACCAGCTCGGCGAATTCAGCGCTGTGGTGGGCAGGGGAGCGCCGCACTGGACGCATCTCGACCAGCTGCACCGGGATGCCGGCGGAGGCGATCTGCCAGGCCGCCTCAGTGCCGGCGAGGCCGGCACCGACCACTAACACCATGGGCTTGCAGATCGCCTCAGGGGGAACAGGTTCAGGCGCGGGCGCGCTTGAGCATCAGCTGCAGTTGACCCACGGCGGCGCGGCCGATGTGGAACACGGCCCAGCTAGCGGCCAGAAGGATGGGAGCGGCAACCAGCACCAGCCGTGCGTCCATGGAAGGCAGAGAAACAAGATCACGCGATCTTAAGGAGTTCGCTCTGTCTGCGGTTCGCCAGGCCCTGGATTTGTCGTCATCCGTTTCCCCGTGCGGCCCGGGCATGGGCCTCAGCCAGCTGCCGGTAACGGCGGGCGTGCTGGCGTTGCTCCGCCTGGGCTTCGGGGCTGAGGTCCCGTTTCGGCTGGGCCGGCGCCCCCATCACCAGCGCTCCGGCGGGCACATCGCGGGTCACCACCGAGCCCGCGGCCACCAGCGCTCCTGCTCCCACGGTCACCCCGTTCAGCACGATGGCGCCGATGCCGATCAGGCAGCCGTCTTCGAGGGTGGCGCCGTGCACCACCGCCCTGTGACCAATGGTGACATCGGCGCCGATGGTCACCGGCTGGCCTGGATCGCCGTGCAGCACTGCGCCGTCCTGCACGTTGCTGCCCTCGCCCACCACGATCGGGCAGACATCACCGCGGGCCACGGCGGTGGGCCAGAGGCTGGCGCCGGCCGCGAGCTGCACATCGCCAATCACCACGGCGGAGTCGGCCACCCAGGCCCCGGGATCGATGCGGGGCTCGGGCCAACTGGTGCACCAGGGATCGCTGCTCATCCGTCGTACCAGCACGTTCGGGCATTCTCCCGGCTGATCCCTGCCCCTTGGAGGAGGTTGCCGCTGGGTGATACGTTCCATAGGTGCCCAACGGGCGCGGGTCGCTAGCTCAGCGGTAGAGCACTCGGCTTTTAACCGATTGGTCCTGAGTTCGAATCTCAGGCGACCCATTTCAACAGGGCGGTTCTTGCCGGTCTGACGGTCGCCCACACGGCGGCTGAATGGCTTCAGGTCTGGCGGTGAAGCATGCCCCCAGCAGCAGAGCGGGCCGCTTCATGAAGTTGGATCTTCATTGGTGAAGAGCCGTTGCTGCCACGCCTCCCGGGGTTGTCAGGGGCTGCTGACGGCGCGAAGTTGTGTGCATCGGGATTCGGAGGCTCCACAGATGGAAGACACCCCCCCTGAGCAGTCATCAGGAGCGCGCTGACGATCCGGCCCCTGCTCCAACACTCTCGATGGATCTCTGACGTCCTTTGGCTTGACGCCTCCACTGCACCGCTTCAGGTGCCCCGGATGCAAACGGGACGTCCCACTTGTCACCTGGCCCCAGGTGCCAGCGCCGGCAGCTCCGACCACAACTGAAGATTCTCAGATCGCCTGATCTGAATTCCAAGCAAAAACCTCGCGCAGCTGCGCCCGCACCCCCGAGGGTCGGCACCACGGCTGAGCAGACAATCGCCCGGGGCCCACGCTCCGGGCGTTGTTGCGTTGGGGGTTTTTGTGTTGGCGAGTGTTGTGTCAGCTGGGGCCGGCCAGCGTTCCTAGCGTCAGGGCAGCCAGGGAGGGATCCCGTGCCGGCGTCGCCAGAGGGGGGAGCTGAAGCGATCGAGCGCCGGGCCCGGGATCTGTTGGCCCAGCTCAGCAGCGCTGAGAAGCTGGCTCTGCTGGAGGGTGACACCGACTTCTGGCCAGGCATGGCCGATATCGCCAGCCGCGATGCCTCCCACGTGCATCCTTGGCCGGCGGGCGCTGTTCCCCGGCTGGGGCCGACAGGGCTGCAGTTTGTTGATGCCCCCCGAGGGGTGGTGCTCAAGGGCGGAGCCACCACCTTCCCGCCTCCGATCGCCCGCGGCGCCTGCTGGGACGTCGACCTCGAGGAGCGGATCGGCGCGGCTATGGCGCGGGAAGCCCGGGCTTTTGGCGCCAACTGGCTAGCTGCCGTGTGTGTCAACCTGCTGCGCCATCCCGGCTGGGGCCGGGCCCAGGAGACCTACGGCGAAGACCCGGTGCTGCTCGGCGCCCTTGGCGCGGCGATGACCCGCGGCATCCAGCGCCATGCGGTGGCCTGCGTCAAGCATTTCGCCCTCAACTCGATCGACAGCTCCCGCTTCCTGGTGGATGTGCAGGTGAGTGAGCGGGTGCTGCATGAGCTCTACCTGCCCCATTTCCGTGATTGCGTCGAGGCCGGGGCGGGCTCGGTGATGAGCGCCTACAACCAGGTGAACGGCATGTGGTGCGGTCAGCACCCGCAGCTGCTCACGGCGATCCTCAAGCGCCGCTGGGGGTTTCGCGGTTTCGTGGTGACCGACTTCATCTTCGGGGTGCGAGATGGGCTGGCGGCGGTGCTGGCGGGCCAGGACCTGGAGATGCCCTTCCGGATGATCTTTGCGGGATGCCTCGAGGCGGCCCTGGCCGATGGCCAGCTGCCGCTCGATCGGCTCGATGACGCCGTGCTGCGCCAGCTGCGGGTGCAGCTGGCCGTGCCGGAGGGCAACTACCCCGCCAGCCTGCGGGGCTGCGCGGAGCACCGGGCCCTGGCGCGGGAGGCGGCCACCAAGGCGATCGTGCTGCTCAAAAACGACCCGGCCCTGCTCCCGCTGGATCCGGGTCGGTCGCTGGCGGTGATCGGCCCGTTGGCCGCCGTGGCCAACCTGGGTGATCGCGGCTCCTCCGACACCCGGCCTGAGCCGGGGGTGGTGGTGACGCCCCTGCAGGGCTTGCGGGCCGCCGCCGCACCCGGCGCCGTGCGTCATGCCAGCGGTGAGCGCCTCCAGGAGGCCGTGGCCGTGGCCGCCGACTGTGACGCGGCGCTGCTGGTGCTCGGCCTCGACTGGCGCCTGGAGGGGGAGCACATCCACCCCGGCGACATTGCGCCGATTTTGCGCCAGATGCCCCCACCCCACCCGTTGCTGCAGCGCTGGTGGCCGCCGGTGGCCCGTGCGATTGCGGCTGTTACCAGCTACGGCTCGGCCCGCCAGGGGGGCGACTTCGCCGCCGGCGATCGCACCGAGCTCGCCCTGCCCGCCGAGCAGGTGGCCCTGATCCAGGCCGTGCTGGCGGCGAACCCCCGCACGGTGGTGGTGCTGATAGGCGGCGGCGCGATCCTGATGGAGGCCTGGCGCCAGGCGGTGCCGGCGATCCTGCTGCTCTGGTATCCGGGCGAGCGGGGCGGGCAGGCCCTGGCCGATGTGGTGTTTGGCCGGGTGTCCCCCTCCGGCCGTCTGCCCTTCGCCATCCCCACCAGCGCCGACCACTGGCCCGCTTTTGAGCCCCGTGCCCGGCAGGTGCGCTACGACCTCTGGCATGGCTACCGCCGCCTGCAACGCGACGGCCATCCCGCCGCCTTCCCCTTTGGCTTCGGCCTCTCCTACACCACGTTTCAGCTCAGCGATGCGGTGGCCGAGCTGGCGGATGGGGGCCCGCTGCAGGTGGCCGTGGTGGTGTCCAATACCGGCGCCGTGGCCAGCGAGGCGGTGGTGCAGGTGTATGTCGAGCCGCCTGGCCTGGCGCTGGAGCGCCCCCGGCGCTCCCTGGTGGGCTTTGGCCGGTTGGCCCTCGAACCCGGCGGCTCCCAGCGGCTCTGCCTCCTGATTCCGCTGCGGCGTTTGGCCTACTTCGATGAGGCCACAAGCCACTTCTGGCTCGAAGCGGGCCTCCACCGGCTGCACGTTGCGCAGCACAGCGAGGATGAGGGGCTGGTGGTGGAGGTGATCTGCGCGGCTACCGATCTGGGCCCCTGATCTGGGCCCAGATCAGGGGCGGGTCAGCAGCTGCTGCAGCCGCAGGCGGTTGTAGCGCTGCACCCACAGGCAGGGCAGATTGAACAGGGTGGCGAAAGCCAGGTTGATCAGCACCCCCGCCGGCGGCAGCCACAGGGGCGTGACCAGCCAGAACAGCCACAGCACCAGGTGCACCCACTCGGCCCGCTTGGTTTCCAGCAGCAGCCGCTCTAGGTTGCGTTGATCGCGCCCCACCAGGCTGGCTTTGGCGACACCGCTCGGCAGGGCTGTGCCGGCATCCGGCAGCCAGGGTTTCCAGCGGCGGATCGCCAGCCGGCCCTCGAAGCTGCGGGCTTGTTCGTGCCAGGGCCGTCGCCAAAACCAGTGGTCGCGCGCCAGCCATCCGGAGGGCAGCCGATTGGCGGTGGCGCCCACGAGCACGCTCCACAGCAGCCAGCCCAGGGTGCTGGTGAGGGCCGCCATGGGGAGTGTGGTGTGCTCACCCATCACGGCCGCAACAGTTCCTGCGCCAGCGGCGCGATCGCCTGGGGAGAGCGCAGCAACTGGGGATGGGCCCACACCGGCAGCATCTGGATGCGCCCAACCGGCAGCACCGCCCGCCAGCCCGGCAGCACGGCCAGATCGATGGCCGAATAGAAGCTGCAGCAGTCGATCCCTGCCAGGTTGTCGAGGTTGCCGTTGAGCTGCGCCAACAGAGGGCTGCCCCACTTCAGATCGGCAATGCCCGCCAGCAGGCGCCCCGGCCAGGGTTGGGCCGTGAAGGTGCCCTGCTGCGGGCTGCCCACGCTGGTGAAGCGCCGGGTGCGCTGGTGCCCTCCCAGCAGCTGAATCCAGGTGCGGGCGATCACGCCCCCGATTGAAAAGCCCAGCACATCCACGGGTTGGTCGAGCCCGAAGGCGGCTTCGATGTGGCTCCCCAGCAGTTCTGCAGCTTCCGGCACCGGGGTGAGTCCCAGCCGCAGCGGCAGATCGGGAATCAGCAGCGGGTGCCGCCCCTCGCCCAGGGCGCGCTTGAGTCCGTCAAACACCCGGGGGCTGTCCAGCAACCCATGCACCAGCACAAGGGGTACGGCGCTGTCGATGGCGTCTCGCCCCGGAGTTCAGCTTCACTCTGGCGGCATTGGCCGGGGTGTTGTTGGCTCAGTCGCTGCTGCGGCCCAGCAGCAGATCTCGGGCGCCATTGACCCGCTGCATCGTGTCGTGGCTGCCGCCGCGATCGGGGTGGTGTTCGGCGGCCGCACTCTTCCAGGCCCGGTTGACGTCGTCGGGCCTGATGCGACCGGCCAGGGGGAGATGCAAGCGCTGCCGGGCCACGATCGCCTCACGGTCGGGATGCTTGCCGAGGGGCCCCCAGTCGGCCTTGCTCAGGGCCGGGCTGCGTTTACGGACGCCCTTGCGCCGGCTGCTGCGGCTCTGCCCCGATCCGCCAAAGCCTTTGCGGCTGCTGCTGCCGAACCCCTCTCCATCTCGCGGGTCCTGCCCCCCGGCAGGGGTGGTGGGCACCAGCCCCATCGGATTGGGTCGCAGGGTCTGGGGCATTGGCTCTGCGGCAATCTTTCCACTCTCGCAAAGCCCCCAGGGGGCACGCAAATGGGTCTAGCCTTGAGAAAAGGAGTGAACAGCTCGCCACGGCTGGCTTCTGTGTGCTTGGCCCACATCCAAGTGAATTCCGCCTAGTGCGCCCGTCCCAGTGCGCTCAGTCCAGTGCGCTCCGTTCATCTCGCGCAGGAGGTTGTATGGGGTCTCTGTCCAGGTTTCGATTCAGCCCGGCGTCCTTCGGGGCAGGGCGGAGCCGGGCGGCTGGGTTGGGTCCTTTCAACCAACGCGAGGGGCAGCGTTGGCCTGTTGAGAAACCCATGGAGGGGTGGTTGCCGTGGGACGGTCGCGCCTTGCCCGCCATCCCTGTGGAGATTGCCAACTTCAGTGCCGGTGGGGTGGCGGTGTGGGTCGCGCCCCAGCTTGATCTGCCCCCAGGGGGCCATGGCGTGTTGATCACCCAGGCCCACGGCCGTGGGTGCGGCTACCGGCACGTGAAGGGCTGTTGGCAGCTCAAGGGCAACGCCGGTTCGTTGGTGGGGCTGGCCTTTGAGCGTTGAACGTTGTGCGTTGAACGTTCAGCGGCGGATCAGCTGTTGGATGCGTCTCGATTGGGAACTGGGAATGGTGGTCTTGCCGGTGCGGCTGAGGGTGGTTTCAGGCAGGCTTCGCGAGGGTTTGACGTCCTTCACCCGCACGGCATACAGGTGCAAGCTAATCGCCACCCCGATCAGGACCAGCAGGCTCATGGCGGTGCGGTAGCCGCCGTCACGGCTGGTCATGGGCCGGGCTTGGGACGAGCGCACGAGTTCAGTCTCTCAGGCCCTGTCTCTCAGGTCCTCAGACGGGGGCGCTCAGGGCTCCTAAGGTTGATTTGAGGCTTTGGGGGTGGAGAGCTGGTGCGGCTGCCCTCCCTGTTGGCGCTATTGGCCCTGGTGGGCTTTGTGATCGTCGAGCTGGTCCTGCGACCGCTCTGAGCTGCAGCGATCAACACCACCGTGTTGGGGCAGGGCTTCTAGGGTCCTGGTCTGGCGGCCCGATGTTCCGTTCGTTCCCATGCTCCACTCCCTTGCCTTTGTGCTCGCCCGGAGCCCGGAGCTTCCAGGCGATGGCGTCGACTGGCAGGCGCTGGTGGCGTCCCAGCAGCTGGGGCCCGATCGGGGCAGGGCGCTGCGGCTGTTCCGCTTGCCCGAGCCATGGGACAGCAGCCTTGATGAATTGGTGAGCAGTGGTTCCGCCACCATTGCGGGAGAGAATCCGATCGGGGGGGCGGGCGACCGTCGCGGCCTGATCTGTGACGCGGTGGTGACCCAGCTGGATGTGGCCAGCCTGTGGATCGGTGTTTATGCCTTGAGCGGCCCGGCTGCTGGATCCATGCCGCGGCAGGGGCAGGAGCCACCTCTTCAGGTGCAGACCGTGCAGCTGCTCGATCGCTTCCCATTGGCTGAAGCAGCCAACGAAACCTGCTGGTTTTATCCCACCGAAAACGGCAGCTACCTCTGCTGGGACAACCAGACCGCCCTGACCCTGGCGCCGGGTTGGCTGCCGGAGCAGGGCATTCAGGAGGGCCCGATCGCCTACGCCCGCGGCGAGGTGCATGTGCTGTGGTCGCTGATGGCCGACGACGAGGCCCTGACCTGCGTGGGGCTGACCTACCAGCGCCGGCGCATCGAGTGGCCACTGCTCAACCGGTCTCCCGAACCCAGTGCCACCTGGACCTGGTTTGAGGTCGACACCATGGCCGACCCCAGTTACCGCGAACGCGCCAGCATTGACGTGTTCCCGCAGTGACGGTGCTGAAGTGATTCAGCGCACGAACAGCATCTCCTGGTAGGTGGGCAGGGGCCAGAGGTTGTCGTCGACCAGGGCCTCCAGACCATCCACCACCGCACGCAGTTCCGCCATCAAGGGCACCAGCGTGTCAGCGCTGTAGTGCAAATGGGCTTCGGTGCCGTGGGGGGGATGGTCGATGGCGCTCTGCAGCTGGCCGCTGATGTCCATCAACGACTGGCACAGTCCCGCCACCTCCTTGGAGGTTTCCGGGGACACCTGGATGCCTAGGGAACTCTGCAGTTGCAGAGATTCCGCGAGTTCGCCGAGGTAGCGGATCGCAGCCGGGTAGACCTGGGTGCGGGCGATCTGGACGGCCAGCTTGGCTTCCACATCGATCGCCAGGATGTATTGCTCGGCGTAAACCTCAAAGCGGCTCTGCAGCTCCACGGCCGAGAGAACGCCGGTGCGCTCGAACAACTCGCGGATGGCCGGGCGCTCCAACACCGGTAGGGCATCGGCGGTGGTGCGCAGGTTTTCAAGGCCCCGCTCCTCCACGGCCATGCGGTGCCATTCATCGGAATAGCCGTTGCCGCCAAACACCACGGCGCCGTGCTGTTCGATCAGGGTCTTGAGCACGGCCAGAGCCCCTTCCTCCAGGCCGTAGCCACTGCCCAGCTTGGCCTCCAGTTCGCTGGAGATCCAGGCGAGGGAATCGGCCAGGATGGTGTTGAGGGCCACCAGCGGGCCAGCCACCGATTGGTTGGAGCCGACAGCGCGGAACTCGAAGCGGTTGCCGGTGAAGGCGAAGGGCGAGGTGCGGTTGCGATCGCCGGCGTCTTTGTCGAATTCCGGCAGGGTGTCGACGCCGAAGTTCATCACGCCGCCCAGGGCTGAGCTGGAGAGCCGGCCCTCGCGGATCTGGTTGAACACATCCTCCAGCTGGCTGCCCAGATACACCGAGATGATTGCTGGGGGCGCTTCGTTGGCGCCGAGGCGGTGGTCGTTGCTGGCGGTGGCGATCACGGCCCGCAGCAGGGGGCCATACATGTGCACGCCCCGGATCACCGCTCCGCAGAACATCAGAAACTGCAGGTTTTCATGGGGCGTCTTGCCCGGATCGAGCAGGTTGCCCTGGGTGGCGTTGCCGATCGACCAGTTGACGTGCTTGCCGGAGCCGTTGATGCCGGCGAAGGGCTTCTCGTGCAGCAGGCAGGCCAGACCATGTTTCTTCGCCGTGCTGCGAAGGATGGTCATGGTGAGCTGCTGGTGGTCGGTGGCGACGTTGGCCGCCTCGAAGAACGGCGCAATCTCAAACTGGGAAGGAGCCACCTCGTTGTGGCGGGTTTTGGCCGGAATCCCCAGGCGGTACATCTGCCGCTCCACCTCCTGCATGAACACCTGCACCCGCTCCGGGATGGCGCCGAAGTAGTGGTCGTCAAACTGTTGGCCCTTGGCGGAGGGGCGCCCGAACAGGGTGCGGCCGGCCAGCAACAGGTCGGGGCGCAGGGGCACGTAGGCGTTGTCGATCAGGAAATATTCCTGCTCGGCGCCGCAGCTGGAGTTGATCGGGGCGATGGTGGTTTCGCCCAGCAGGCTGAGCAGCCTTTGGGCCTGCTTGTTGACCGCGGCGATCGAGCGCAGCAGGGGGGTTTTCTTGTCGAGGGCCTCGCCGGTCCACGACACGAAGACCGTGGGGATGCAGAGGGTGACGCCATTGGGCGTCTCCATCAGCCAGGCGGGGCTGGTGATATCCCAGGCGGTGTAGCCGCGGGCCTCGAAGGTGGAGCGGATGCCGCCGTTAGGGAACGAGGAGCCGTCGGGTTCACCCTGCACCAGCACCTTGCCGGTGAACTCGGTGATGATCGTGCCGTCGCCCTGGGGGGAGATGAAGCCGTCGTGCTTTTCGGCGGTGGAGTTGGTGAGCGGATAAAAAACGTGGGAGTAGTAGAGGGCGCCGCGGGCCGTGGCCCACTCCTTCATCGCCTGAGCCACCACGTTGGCTACCGACACGTCGAGCTTGCTGCCCTCGTTGATGGTGCGCTGCACCGACTTGAAGATCTCCTTCGGCAGCGCCGCCTTCATCTTGTCGAGGCTGAAGACGTCGCTGGCCCAGAGCTCATCGAGCGACTGGGTTGGAGTGGTGCTGGCGATGGGGCGGCTGAGAATCTTTTCGAGGGCTTGCAGACGGGGCTGGGAAGGCATGGGGAAGTTCGCCATGGAACATCACATAAACCCACCCAAAGCCGTTAGCCCCCCCGGGCTTTGCCGCGGTTGATACCGCTGGCGCAATTCGTCGGGCTCGCCTGCCTCAGCCCCGTGTCCGGACTCCGTGACCGCGCCCCTGCGCAATTCAGCCGTGGCCTGCAGACTTGCGCTTTGCAGGAAGCCTGGTATGGCCTCAGCCGACAGCCAGGCCCTGGTGGAAGCGATCCAGCGGCATCTCTTCTTCAGCCAGGCCAAATCCAGTTCCCTGGCCACCCGCCACGACCACTACCGCTGCTTGGCGCTGGCGGTGCGGGATCGCTTGCTCAAAAACTGGGTGGACACGGCCGACACCTACACCCGTGAGGGCGTGCGCACGGCCACCTATCTCTCGGCTGAATACCTGCTCGGCCCCCATCTGGAGAACAACCTGGTGAATCTGGGCCTGGTGGACGCGGCCCGGGAGGCGTGCCGCACCCTGGGGCTCGACCTTGAGGAGCTGATCGCCGAAGAGCCCGAACCCGGCCTGGGCAATGGCGGCCTGGGACGGCTGGCAGCCTGCTTCCAGGAGTCGATGGCCACGCTGGAGCTGCCGGCGATCGGCTACGGCATCCGCTACGAATTCGGCATCTTCCGCCAGCAGATCACCCCCCACGGCCAGGTGGAGAGCACCGATCCCTGGCTGTCCCATGGCAATCCCTGGGAGGTGATCCGGCCGGAGTGGAGCTATCCGGTGCAGATCGGTGAACACACCGTGATCGGCGTCGCCTACGACACCCCGATTTTGGGCTACGGCGTAAACACAGCGAACACCCTGCGGCTCTGGTCGGCGGTGGCTCCCGAGGCCTTCGACTTCGCCTCCTTCAACGCCGGCGACTACACCAGGGCCGTGCTGCGCAAGATGCAGGCGGAGACCCTTTCAAAGGTGCTCTACCCCAACGACGAGCTGGACCAGGGCAAGCGACTGCGCCTCTCCCAGCAGATCTTTTTCGTCAGCTGCTCCCTGCAGGACATGTTCCGCATCCTGCGGGGCCAGGGGCTGGAGGTGACCGACTTCCACCGCAAGTTTGCGCTGCAGCTGAACGACACCCATCCAGCCATCGCCGTGGCTGAGTTGATGCGGTTGCTGATGGATGAGTACGGCATCGATTGGGATACCGCTTGGTCGATCACCACCGCCAGCATCAGCTACACCAACCACACCCTGCTGCCTGAGGCCCTGGAAACCTGGGGTGTGGAGCTGTTTGAGCAGTTGCTGCCCCGCCAGCTGGAGATCATCTACGAGATCAACACCCGCTTCCTGCGCATGGCCCGGATTCGCTATCCCGGCGATTCTCAAATCCTGCAGCGCATTTCCCTAATTGAGGAGGGCCCGCAGCGCCGGGTGCGCATGGCCCACTTAGCGGTGGTGGGCAGTCACCACGTCAATGGCGTGGCCGAGCTGCACAGCACCTTGCTTAAGCAGCACCTATTTGCTGATCTGGCCCGGATCTGGCCGGAGCGCTTCACCAATGTCACCAACGGCGTCACACCGCGGCGCTGGCTGGCGGTGGCCAACCCACCCCTGGCGGCCCTGCTCGATGAGGTGATCGGCGATCGCTGGCGCACCCACCTCGAGGAGCTGCAAGGGCTTGCCGCCTTTGCCGACGACCCTGCGTTCCTGGAGCGCTGGCAGGCGGTGCGGGATCTCGGCAAGCAGCGCCTCGCCCAGTACATGCGCCGCGAGCTGGGGGTGCTGGTGGACCACACCTCTCTGTTTGATGTGCAGGTCAAGCGCATCCACGAATACAAGCGCCAGCACTTGGCTGCCCTGCAGATCGTGGAGCGCTATCTGCGCATCCGCGCCGGTGAAGACCTGCCGCCGCGCACCTTTGTGTTTGGAGGCAAGGCGGCTCCGGGCTATGCCCTGGCCAAGTTGATCATCCGGCTGCTGGTGGGTATCGCCGACGTGGTCAACATGGATCCGGCCATGGATGGCCGCCTCAAGGTGGTGTTTCTGCCCAACTTCAGCGTCAGCTTGGGCCAGCTGGTGTATCCGGCGGTGGATCTCTCCGAGCAGATCTCCACTGCTGGTAAGGAGGCCTCCGGCACCGGCAACATGAAGATGGCTCTCAATGGTGCGGTCACGATTGGCACCCTCGATGGGGCCAACATCGAAATCCACGATTGTGTTGGGGCGGAGAACTTCTTCCTGTTTGGCCACACCGCAGAGCAGATCGAGCAGCTGGGCCACAGCGGTTATCACCCGATGCCTTGGATCGAGCAGGACCCGGCCGTGCGCCAGGCCCTGGAGTTGATCGGCTCGGGCTACTTCAGCGAGGGGGATGGCGAGCTCTTCCACCCCTTGCTGGCCAGCCTCACCAGCCACGATCCCTTCCGGGTGATGGCCGATGTGGCCGACTACCGCCGCGCCCAGAACGCCGTCGATGAAGCCTGGCTCGATCGTGGGCGCTGGGCCCGGATGTCCCTGTACAACACGATGCGCTGCGGCTTTTTCAGCAGCGATCGCTCGATCCGCGATTACGCCGAGCGGATCTGGAAGGTGCCTTCGGTGCGGGTGCAGGCCAGCGCCGGGGCCCCGGCGCCCTAGTCGCTCGGGGGTTCGGGCTTGTCGCTGTCCTGCAGCGAGGGGAAAGTCGCCCGGATCTTCTGGGCCACTTCGCGGCGCACCGTGGTGCGGAAGGCGGCGGCGGCATCGGCAGCGAGCACCGGATAGGTGCGCGCTCCTTCGCTACGCAGCGGCTTCCAGCTGGTGCTCTCCTGTTGCTTGAGCGCCTGCAGCGGCGCGTCGAAATCGACGCTCAGCTCCCGGCCCTGCGCAGCAACGGCTTCGATCCAGGCCTCCCGTGCCGGCGCCAGTTCCTTCGCTTTGAGGGTGTCGGGCAGCCCCAGCACGGGCTCGTAATGGTCGAGGGCGCGCAGCTCCTCCTCCAGCAGGATCACCCAGGCCGCCTCCTCACCGGGCTGCAGCCCCAGCCGCTCGGCCTCGGACTGGAGGGTGTCGCAGTAGAAGCGCAGCCAGCGGTAGTGCGACTTCTCCTTCAGCGACTTTTTCAGTGAGCCCTTGCCGCTGGCTGCCCGTTTGGGCAGGGCCGCCTCCGCCCGGCGCAGAAACACCCGATCTTCCGGCTCCAGGTTGATGGCGCCCCAACGCTGGCGGTACTCCCAGAGCTCTTCGTACTGGCGCACCTCTTCGGCGGTCCAGCCCAGGGCCAGCAATTCCTCGCCCCTGCTCGCTTCGTCCTTGGCCACCGGCTCGCCTACTGCACTGGGGGGCAGCGTATAGGTCTTAGCGCACCACCAGCACCGGGCAAGCGCTGTGGGTGAGCACCCGGTGGGTTTCGCTGCCCAGCAGCATCCCCTCCAGCCCGCGGCGGCCGTGGGAGGCCATCACGATCAGATCGGCGCCATGGCGGCCGGCGGCCTCCACGATTGCCGCATTGGGCAGGGCGTGCACCACGGTGTCCTGGTCGCAGGGCACCCCCGCGGCCTGGGCCACGGCCGCGGCTTCCGCCAGGATCTGCTGGGCGTTGTCCCGAGCAGCTGTCACCAGTGCATCCACGGTGTGGGGATCCACCAGTTCGCCCACGCCCACCAGAGAGATCGGGAAGTTGGTCTGCACGTGAAAGACGGTGAGTCGCGCCCCGAGGCTTTGGCTTAGCTCCACGGCCTGCTGCACGGCTTTGCCGGAGAGTTCGGAGCCGTCGGTAGGCACGAGCAGGTGGCGGTAGGGCATCAGCTGCGCAGGGGATCGCTGATCACCAGCGTGGAGCAGTTCAGGCGGCGCAGCAACCGACCCACCCGGTCGCTCGCGGCAATCGGCAGGCCGGCCACAACCCGCCGCTGGGAGCGCAGGATCACCAGGTCGTGGCTGGCGCTGGCTGCCAGCAGATCAGCCTCGATGGCCTGGCTCGGCTGCAGCACGACCTCCACCGGCACCGGCCCTTCGCCCCAGCGCTGCAGGCGGGTGTGGAGCTGATCGCGCTCGGCAGCCGGCAGGTGGGGGTCGTGCAGGTGCAGCACGGTGATCGTCGCTCGAGCCTGGGCTGCCGTGCTGGCTCCGGCTTGGCTTCTGCTGGTGGCGAGGCGCTCGGCCAGCTGGAACTGCTCCAGGGCAGCGGCGCCGAGGTCCTTGAAGGGCACGAGCAGGCGTTGGCTGGCGCAGGGGTCTTGCAGCAGACGGGCCACCACCACCGGGCAGGAGACCAGGCGGCAGGTGGCATCCACCAGATCGCCAAACAGCCAGTCAGCCAAGAGCCGGCGGCCCAGGTGGTCGGGTGCTGCCAGCCCCATCACCACCAGATCTGCGTCCTGCTCGAGGGCCACCCGGGCGATGCCCAGGGCTCCATCACTGTCTACCCGCAGCAGACGCTCGCCCACTGGTTGTGCCTGGGCCTGTTGCAGCCAGGCGCGGCCGGCTGCGGCCCGCTCAGGGGCAACCACCTTGAGCGGCAGCAACCGGCCTGCGGGTGCACGGCCTGCAGGTGCGGTGTCGATCCCAGCCAGCAGGCGGGCCAGCTCCAGCAAACGTCGCTCCTGCTCCGGGTTGGCGATCGGCACCAGCACCGCCAAACCCCTCCGCCGCAAGGCCAGCTGGCCGTCGTTGGCGGGCGTTAAAGCGGCAGCTGCCGCTGCCCCCAACCGGGGCATCGCCTGGGCGGTGAGCCAGGGTCCCAGGCTGGCCGTCACCACCATCAGGGCCAGCACGCTGTTGAGCATCTGCTCATCCAGCAGCCCGCCGCGGAACCCCACGAAGGTGGCGGCCAGGGTTGCAGCCACCTGGGGCAACGACAGCGACCACAGCGTCAGCATCTGGGCGCCGTTGTAGCGGTAGAGGCGTCCGGCCCACCAGGCGGCGAGCCCCTTGCTGCCGATCAGGATGGCGATCAGCAGCAGGGCAAACAGCGATCCCGCCATGGTGCGGGCAAACACCGGCAGATTCAGCATCAGCCCCAGGTCGATGAAGAAGACCGGGATGAACAGGGTGGCTCCCACCACGATCACCTGCTCCTTCACCCGCCCCTCCGGCAACACCGCATTCACAGCCAGGCCTGCCAGGAAGGCACCCACGATCTTTTCCACGCCGGCCAGTTCGGCGGCGAGGGCCGCCAGAAACACCGCCAGCAGCACCGCCACAAACAACGGGCTGTCGTTGTTGACGTTGCGCTGCACCAGGGTCTTGCCCACGCGGGTGATCACCAGCACCACCAGGGCGGCGTACACCACCACCCGCAGCAGCAGGGCCACCACCCCAATTGCGGTCAGATCCCCTCGGGCCAGGCCCATGCACAAGGCCAGCACCACCAGGGCGGCGATGTCGGTCAGGATCGTGCCGCCGATGGCGACGGTGACCGCTTCCTCCCGCATGGCCCCGTAGCTGCGCACGATCGGGTAGCCCAGGGGGGTGTGGGAGGAGAGGATCGAGCCGATCAGCACGGCACTCAGCAGGGAGTAGCCAAAGCCCAGCCCCAGCAGCAAGCCGCCGGCCATCGGCAGGGCAAAGGTGAGCAGCCCAAAGCGAAAGGAGCGCAGGCGGATGCGGGCGAATTCAGCCAGGTCGATCTCCAGCCCAGCGATGAACAGCAGGTAGATCACGCCCACATCGGAGAGCAGCTTCACCGTGGGCTCCTCCTGGTTCAGCCAGCCGAGGCCGAAGGGGCCAATGAGCACTCCGGCCATCAGCAGACCCACCAGATCTGGCAGATGGAGCCGACGCACCAGCGGTGGCACCAACACGCTCACCCCCAGCAGCAGGGCAAACACCGCCAGGGGGGTCTCGCTGAGCCAGCTTGCGATCACGCGGCGCGGGGATTAAGGCGTGCCTTTCCAGCCCGCCAGGTGGGAGGCGGCACTGGAGCGGGCCAGGGCCCGGGCGCGGGGCAGGGCGGGCTCGAGCTGCTCGGAGCTGAAGGGCGGCAGGGGGCGGCTGCGCAACCAGGCCCCCCAGCGGAATTCGTGGAAGGGAATCAGCGGGGCGGGTGCCAGCACCCCTTCCTGCTTGAGCTTCCACACCAGGCTGCGGTAGGGGTCGTCCTGCAGACCGGTGAGCATTTCGGGTAGGGCTGAGGGGGCCAGGGGGCCAAGCCCGCGGCCGTCATAGAGGTAGAGCCAGCCGCGGCGGTGCAGGGCCTCGAGCACGTCGTGGTGGTCGTCGGTGTCGAGCTCCAGCACCAGATAGCCAAAGGCGGTGGCCTCCGGCTCCATCTCGATCAGGGCCCGCAGGCGGTGGTGGCGGTCGACCATCCAAACGTCGCCGCGGCGGTTCCGCACCAGGGGCACCGGCTTGCTGCCCAGATAGGAGCGCCGTTCGCGGGCATTTTCAGCGCTGAAATCCCGCAGCCGGCTGTGCACTTCCGCCAGTCCCACGCAGAGCTGGGTCGGCCGCAGCTGGGCGATCGGCACCTCCACCAGCGCCGATCCCGGCTTGGGAGCCGGCAACGGCTTGTAGGGGGGGAGGCGCAGTGCCATGGCGGCGTGGGCGGCCTGAATGTCCCCATCCTGCCCGGTGCCGCCCGTGATGGGCTGCCGGAATAGGGTCGCAACAGGTGTGAACGGCCATGGCTTCCCTTCCCAGCCCCGACCTCAGGGATGGTCCCCATGGACCGATTGGGGTGTTGGTGTGCGGCCATGGCAGCCGCAACCGGCTGGCGGTGGCTGAATTCGCCCAGTTGGCCCGGGGCCTACAGGCGCTTCTGCCAGCGGTCCCCGTGGACTACGGCTACCTGGAATTTGCCCGACCGATCCTGCGCGATGGCCTGGAGGCGCTGCGGGCCAGAGGCGTGAGCCACGTGCTGGCGGTGCCGGCGATGCTGTTCGCCGCTGGGCATGCCAAGAACGACATCCCGTCGGTGCTCAACACCTACGCAGCCGAGACGGGCCTGCGCATCGACTACGGCCGGGAGCTCGGGGTCGATCTGAAGATGATTCAGGCGGCTGGAGCCCGGATCCGCGAAGCCCTCGAGCAGGCCGGCGACGCTGTGCCTCTGCACGACACCCTGCTGGTGGTGGTGGGACGGGGTTCGTCCGATCCTGATGCCAACTCCAACGTCGCCAAGGTGACGCGGATGCTGGTGGAAGGCCTCGGTTTCGGTTGGGGCGAGACGGTCTATTCGGGCGTCACATTCCCGCTGGTAGAGCCTGGGCTGCGCCATGTGGTGCGGCTGGGCTACCGGCGGGTTGTCGTGTTCCCCTATTTCCTCTTTTCGGGGGTATTGGTGAGCCGGATTCAGCAGCACACCGATCGGGTGGCCCAGGACCATCCCGACGTGGAGTTTGTGAAGGCGTCGTACTTGGCCGATCACCCCTTGGTGCTCGACACCTTTGTGGAACGGGTGGCCGAGGTGGTGCGGGAAGACTCCAACATGAACTGTTCGCTGTGCAAATACCGCGCCCAGGTGCTCGGCTTTGAAACCGAAGTGGGGGCGCCGCAGCACAGCCACCACCACCACGTGGAGGGGCTCACCGACGGCTGTGATCTCTGTGAGCGGGAATGCACCGGCGCCTGTCAGCCCGATGGGGTGCCCATTCCCCTCGGTGGCCATGCTCACAACCACGACCACGGGTCTGGGCACAGCCACGATCACGGCCATCACCATCCGCCCTACCCCCACGCCGACCATCCCCTCGGCCCCCGCACCCTCCGCCCAGGCGGTGCCACCTGAGGGGTGAGGGACTGGTGATCAAGGGCGCCAATTCGGAAGAATTCCGTGGTGTTTCGAGCAGCTCATTGGTCTCGGCGCGGTCAGCGTCTTGCGAGACTCGAGTGCATCAGGCTTGCTGATCTGTCGACGCTTTCCCCATTTGGCCACTGTTTTCCCCCGTTTTCCTGGGGTTTTTCCCCAGAAACGGGCTCGTTGAGCCCGTTGGGGCCGTGGCTCTGGGGAATATCCGCTTTTGTTCAAGCACGCCTTGACAGTTCCAGCCCGAAGTGGCCTACTTCGCCAGGCGGTGCTGGTTGGGTGCTCCAGGTGTCCGTCAGCACAGGCAATCTCAGGCTGGATTGGCGCGGGGGCGAGCCAGCTGCAGCGCTTTGACGCACCCGCCGTTGGTGTGGCGTACTAGGGGGCCTTCCCCAGCCATTGGTCGTCCTCCATGAGCACCGAGCGCAGTCACTTGGAACGCTGCATCGAGCCGGAGGCATGCTGCATCGAGCCGGAGGCATGTTGCATCAGCCTCGAAGCCGAGGTGCCGGAGGTGCTATTCGAGGGCATGCGGGAGTTCCTCAACGACCATCCCAACTGGGACCTATACCGTCTGATTTCCTCCGCCCTGGCCAGCTTCCTGTTCCAGAACGGCTGCAGCGACCAGGGGGTCACCCAGCACTACCTCAACGGCCTGTTCCTGCGCCGCTGAGGGTTTGCGCGGAATTGGCGCAAAAAAAAGCGGAGGGGCCAACCTCCGCCTGAGTTTCCCTTGCCCGACCCTGTGACAGGTCGCATAGTCATTGTGCGCAGCATGTCCAGCGTCGTTTGTGGCGATCGACACCGGATCGTGAGACGACAACTTTTCTGGCCGACGGGGCCCGGATCTCTAGTCGCCCCGGCGCAGGCGGCTGGCGGCGGCTTCACAGGCACGCCAGGTGATCGCCATCTCGGTGAGGGTGGGGCTCTGCCAGCCGGCACGGGGCCAGCAGGCGCCATCCACCACCAGCACGTTGGCCGCCCCCCAGCACTGGTTGAGGGGGTTCACCACACCGTCCTCGGCGCTGGTGGCCATGCGAGCGCCGCCCAGTTCGTGGATGTAGTAGCCGGGGGGTGGTGCCTCGGGCCTGACCGCCAGGCTGCTGCGGATCCAGGGCTCCAGCAGGGGCAGCACGAACAGGTCTTCGATCGGCCGGATCTGCCCTCCAGCGGCGGCCACCACGGCCGCCATGCGCTGGTGCATGTGGGCCACCAGGCGACGCTCGTTCTCACCCCAGCGGCAGGCGATGTGGGCGGTCGGTAGCCCCCAGGCATCGCGCTGTTCGGTTTTCAGGGTGACCCGGTTGTCGGCGTTGGGCAGCACGTCGCCGTGGCCGATTAGGAAGCCCACCGCCTCGCCGCGGCGGCGTTGCAGCAGGGCGGGTGGATCAAAGCGTTGCAGCGCCGTCCAGAGGCCGTAGCCGCCATGGAACCCGACCTCGCTGCCGGGCTCCAGGTTGACGGTGTTGGGAATGAAGCAGCTGCCCGCCCCTGAAAGCTCCACCGCCCCGCCGGGGGCAGCCACATCGGGGATCGAGAAGAAGCGGCTGCTGGAGATGTGGTCCATCAGGTAGCGGCCGAGGCTGCCCGAGGGGTCGATCAAGCCGCCGCGCTGCTGGCTCTCACTGGAGTGCAGCAGGATCCGCAGCGTTTCGATCGTCGAGGCGCAGAGCACCACCAGTGGCGCGTCGATCCGCTCCTGGGATCCGGTGCGGCCATCCACCAGCACCACACCCCTGGCCTGGTTGCCATCGAGCAGCAGATGGCTCACCACGGCGTTGCTGCGCACCTGGGTGCGGCCGGTGGCGAGGGCCCGGGCCAGGGTGCGGCCCTGGCTGGAGGAGCGGGGCCAGCCCGGGCCCCGGTGCAGGTTGAAGCCCCGGGAGGCGATCAGGGGCAGACCGAGATCGCGGCCGATGCACTCCTGCAGATGCTGCTCTCCCGGGGTGAAGGGCAGGGGCGGCAGAAAGTGGCCATCGGGCAACTGCGGCAGGCCGTCGCAGGCACCATGCACCTCCAGCAGTTGCTCGAGCCGGGTGTAGTAGGGGGCGAGGTCGGCACTGCCGATGGGCCAGCCGGGCCCTTGGCCATCGCGTTCTGCTGCCTGAAATTCGTAGTCGGAGAGGCGCAAGGTGATGCCGCCCCAGGTGAGGCTTTTGCCCCCCACCTGTCGCCCGCGACTCCACAGAAACGGTGCATCGTTGGGAGTGGAGTAGGGGTTGCGCTGCTCATCGACGAACAGGTTGGGGTTGTGTTTCCAGAACCCCGGGTGGTGGCGCTGCAAGCGCTGCTTGCCGCTGGCGATGTGGGCGACGCGCCGGGCCGTGTTCAGCGGTTCACTGCCGAAGGCTTGGCGGGAGGACAGGTCGGGGCCCGCCTCAAGCACCAGCACCTGCAACCCCGCTTCCGCCAGCACCATCGCCGCCACGCCGCCGGTGGCACCGGAGCCCACAACGATGGCGTCCGGTTGGCGCATTGGGGTGGGGGCCTTCATCGGGCGGGGCGGCACAGAGGGTGGATCGGGGCGTGGGCCATCCCCGGGCCAACCAAAACGAAACCCCGACAGGGGGCTGCCGGGGTTTCGAGGATGTGGTGGCGGGGGCGAGATTTGAACTCGCGACCTTCGGGTTATGAGCCCGACGAGCTACCAGACTGCTCTACCCCGCGTCGACTTCCCAACCATACCAGTCGGTGTGGCCCGTCCAGCTGGTTCCGTCAAGCGGGTCAGTCGAAGCGCAGCTCCCCGAGCACCTCGAGGCGCAGATGGGGAGCCGGCTGCAAGAACTGGCTGCGCAGCTCCTCCAGGGTCATCGGCGTCAGCCAGTCGAGTTGCTCCAACAGGTGGAGGGCCACAGCATGTTTGGCCCGGGCGGAGCCGTCCTCCACCTTGATCGCGACCCCCATGCCCTCGCCGACGCGGCTCAGGCACTGGATGCCCTCGGCACCGCCCTTGCTGACCACCTGGCCGTGGCCGCGGCGCATCAATTCAGTGTCGAAGCGCCCCTCACCCGCCACCAGCTCCGGGTGGGCCAGCATGGCCCGGCTGAGCCGTTCCAGGTCGGCCTGGCTGCCGGCACCCAGGTGGGCATAGAGCAGGGCCATCTGGGCCAGCTGCAGCTGCAGGGTGGGGGCGCCGCAGTCGTCGCGGGCGGTGAGCAGCTCGGCGGCGGGCTGGGCGAGCAGATCGCCCACGCGCTTGAGCACCTCCTGCTGCAGGGGGTGCTCCTTCTGCAGGTAGCTCTCGGTGCTCCAGCCCAGGCGGCGGCAGGTGGCCAGAAAGGCCGCGTGCTTGCCGGAGCAGTTGTGCTCCAGGGGGCTGCTGCCGCAGTCGGGCACGGGGCACTGCAGTTGCTCGGCTTCGATCTCCGAACCCCAGAGCAGCTTGAAGGCTTCGCGGGCGTGCATGGCCGTGCCGGCATGGCTGGCGCAGGCGATGGCCAGGCCCCGCTCACCGCAGTTGCACTGCTCCGCCGCGCCGCTGCTCACAAACACGGTGGCCTGGAAGGGCTTGAGCGCGGAGCGCACGAAGCTCAGCTGCTGGGGATCACCGGCCCGCATCAACACCCGGCCCCGGCCGTCGCAAACCACGGCATGAACCCGGTGGCGGGATTCGACGATGCCGTTGCGCAGCAGGCGCACCTCCAGGGGAGGGACGCCCCCGCGGGAAGTGCCACCAAAACTGGAGGACAGGGTCACAGAAGCCCGGGAACCGATCTCACAGAGCCTGACAGAGGCTGGCCCCCGCCAAGGCCAGGATCACCGCCAGCGCCGCACCCTGCTGCAGCCGCCGCAGCACGGGCTGCACCTGGTGCTGGGCGACGAGCAGGTCCTGTTGGCGCCAGGCCAGGGGTTTCTCCCACACCTGGCCGTCGTACCAGCCGGATTCTTCGTACTCCACCCGCTCGGAGACCAGGCGCCGGTGGACGTAGGTCCAGCCCAGCCACTGGCGCACCAGCAGCAGGATCGGCAGGGCCACGGCCGCCACCATGCCCGCCAGCACCAACTGGGCCGGGTGGTGGCGCAGCACCCAGCTGCCCCTGGCCACCAGCACCGTGACGGGAAGCAGCAGCAGCCAGCTGGTGGCTAGGGGGCGCAACAGACCTGGCAGGTCGTGGGATGGCCAAACAAAAAACCAGGAGGCCAGCAACTGCTCGTATTCCTGCAGGGGCCGTTGCTCGGGCGGCACCGGGCACGGCATGGCGTTCAGGGAGAAACGATTAGGATTGAGCTTACGAAGCGCACCTGTTCGCCGTGACCCCAGAAGGATTCGAGGTCGTAGTAGGTGCGCTCGCTGGGGGTGAGCACGTGCACGATCACTTCGCCGTAGTCGAGCAGCATCCAGCGGCCCTCCTTCTGGCCTTCGCGCCGTAGGGGCAGCCGGCCGGTGGCCTCCTCAATCTGATCCTCAGCCGAGCGGGCGATGGCGCGCACCTGCACGTCGGAGAGGCCGCTGCAGATCACAAACCAATCGGCCAACGACGACACCTCGTCAACGCGAATCAGACGAATGTCCACGGCCTTGCGGTCGTCACAGGCTTCTGCCGCCAGCTTTGCCAGCTGCTCGCTGTCGAGCTCCTGGTGGGTCGTGGACCTGCCAGCGGGGGAATTAGCCATAGACGTTCTCACTGGTGACGGATTGACGCGAGCCCTGCTGCTGGGCCATTTCGGCCCGGGCCTTGCCGGCACTCTTGCGCAGTGCCTCGAGCCGGTCTTCGTAGAAGGCGCGCTTCTTTTTCTTGCGGGTCTGCTCCACCAGCTCCTTAAGGGCGCCGCCCAAGCTCTTGTAGGCATTGGGCAGGGTGTAACCGAAGCGGGTGGCCAGGTCGATGGCCCGCTCATCGGCGGCGATGGCATCCTGCAGCCGCTTTTCGGAATTGTTTTTGAGGTAGAGGCGGTAGCCGGCAAAGCCGGATAGGCCAAGGGCCATCACCAGCAGGAGGCCGTCCTGCACCCACAGCTCACCGATGGCGCCACCCAGGCCGATCGCCAGGGCCGCCATCTCCCAACCGTCGCGGGGCACCGCATCGTTTTGAAGGCGGCCCACCTCGTGCCAAAACAGCAGGTTGCGATGGTCGATCGCCAGCCCGTCCCAGCTTTCCAGGTCGACCTGAATTTCGACTTCATCGCGGCCGATTTCTTCGATGGTGATCAGGGGCGGCTCCACCGAGGCGGCCGCTTCCACAAACACCCAGCTCTGCAATTCAGGTGGCAGCAGCCCTTTCAGGCGCTGGAGCTCACTCATCTGGGGCTTCCGCGTTATCAAGCACGTTAGCGATTCCAGCCGCAGCTGCTGCCAGGGGGGCGTGAGAGGCTAGGCAGGTTTGGCTTGCCCACCCCCTATGCCCCGCCGCACGGACCTGAGGCGCATCCTGCTGCTGGGCTCGGGGCCGATCGTGATCGGCCAGGCCTGTGAATTCGATTATTCCGGCACCCAGGCCTGCAAAGCCCTGCGCGCCGAGGGCTTTGAGGTGGTGTTGGTGAATTCCAACCCGGCTTCGATCATGACCGATCCGGACATGGCGGATCGCACCTACATCGAGCCGCTGACGCCCGAGGTGGTGGCCAGGGTGATTGAAATCGAGCAGCCCGATGCCCTGCTGCCCACGATGGGCGGTCAGACCGCTCTCAACCTGGCGGTAGCCCTGGCTGAAAACGGCACCCTGGAAAAGCACGGGGTGGAGCTGATTGGCGCCAACCTGCAGGCGATCCGCAAGGCGGAAGACCGGCTGCTCTTTAAGGAGGCGATGGAGCGGATCGGCGTGGCGGTGTGTCCCTCCGGTATCGCCAACACGCTGGAGGAGGCGGAGCGGGTGGGCGAGGTCATCGGCAGCTACCCCCGCATCATCCGGCCGGCCTTCACCCTGGGCGGCAGCGGCGGCGGCATTGCCTACAACCCCGAGGAGTTCCGCGCCTTCTGCAAAAGCGGCCTGGAGGCCAGCCCCGTCTCCCAGATCTTGGTGGAGCAGTCGCTGCTGGGCTGGAAGGAATTCGAGCTGGAGGTGATGCGCGACAGCGCCGACAACGTGGTGATCGTTTGCAGCATCGAAAACCTCGATCCGATGGGGGTGCATACCGGTGATTCGATTACCGTGGCACCGGCCCAAACCCTCACCGACCGCGAGTACCAGCGGCTGCGCGACCAGTCGATCGCCATCATTCGCGAGATCGGCGTTGATACGGGCGGCAGCAATATTCAATTTGCGATCAACCCCGCCAACGGCGATGTGGTGGTGATTGAGATGAATCCGCGCGTATCGCGCAGCTCGGCGCTGGCATCGAAGGCCACCGGCTTTCCGATCGCCAAGATCGCCGCCCGCCTGGCGGTGGGTTACACCCTCGATGAAATCCTCAACGACATCACCGGTGCCACGCCGGCCTGCTTCGAACCCACGATCGATTACGTGGTCACGAAGATTCCCCGCTTCGCCTTTGAGAAATTCCGCGGCAGCCCCGCTTTGCTCACCACCTCGATGAAGTCGGTGGGGGAGGCGATGGCGATCGGCCGCTGCTTTGAGGAGTCGTTCCAAAAAGCGTTGCGCTCCTTGGAAACAGGCCACGCCGGCTGGGGTTGCGACCGGCCCGATGCCAGCTGGGAGCCCACTGAGCTGGAGCGGGCCCTGCGCACCGCCACGCCTGAGCGCATTTTCGCCGTGCGCGAGGCGATGCTTGCCGGCCGCAGCGACGATGAGATCCACCAGCTCAGCGCCATCGATCCCTGGTTTTTGGCCAAGCTGCGCTGCATCCTCGAGGCTGAGCAGCGGCTGCTGCGGGGCCGCCAGCTGCAGCAACTCGATGCCGCCGCCCTGTTGGAGCTCAAACAGTTGGGCTTCTCCGATCGCCAGCTCGCCTGGGCCACCGGCAGCGATGAGCTCACGGTGCGGCGCCACCGCCAGGGGCTGGGCATCAATGCCGTGTTTAAAACCGTCGACACCTGTGCGGCGGAGTTTGCCTCCAGCACGCCGTATCACTACTCCACCTACGAGCGGCCGCTGGAGCGGCTCAATGCGGCTGGTGGGCTGGAGATCGTGCCGCCTGAAAACGAGGTGCAGCCGGAAAGCCGCCGCAAGGTGATGATCCTGGGTGGCGGTCCCAACCGCATCGGCCAGGGCATCGAATTCGACTACTGCTGCTGCCACGCTTCCTTCGCCCTGCAGGCCGAGGGCTTCGCCACGGTGATGGTGAACAGCAACCCGGAAACGGTGTCGACCGACTACGACACCAGCGACCGGCTCTATTTCGAACCGCTCACCCTCGAAGACGTGCTCAACGTGATTGAGGTGGAGCATCCCGAGGGGGTGATCGTGCAGTTCGGCGGCCAAACGCCGCTGAAGCTGGCGATTCCCCTGCTGAATTGGTTGGCCTCCCCCGAGGGCCTGGCCACCGGCAGCCGCATCTGGGGCACCTCCCCCGAATCGATCGATGCCGCCGAAGACCGGGAGCAATTTGAGGCGATCCTGCGCCGGCTGGAGATCCGCCAGCCCCGCAATGGTCTGGCCCGCAGTGAGGCCGAGGCCCGGGCCATCGCCGCGCGCGTGGGCTATCCAGTGGTGGTGCGCCCCAGTTATGTGCTGGGCGGGCGCGCCATGGAGGTTGTCTACGACGAAGCCGAGCTCAACCGCTACATGGTGGAAGCGGTGCAGGTGGAACCCGACCACCCAGTGCTGATCGATCAATACCTCGATAACGCCATTGAAGTGGATGTGGATGCCCTTTGCGATCGGGAGGGGGTAGTGGTGATTGGCGGTGTGATGGAGCACATCGAACCGGCCGGCATCCATTCGGGCGATTCGGCCTGCTGGCTGCCTTCCGTGAGCCTGAGCGAGGCGGCCCTGGCCACGATCCGCGAGTGGAGCAGTGCCCTGGCCCTGGCCCTCGGGGTGCGCGGCTTGATCAACCTGCAGTTTGCGGTGCAGAACGACCCGGAGCAGGGCGAGCGGGTGTTCATCATCGAGGCCAATCCCCGCGCCTCCCGCACGGTGCCGTTTGTGGCCAAGGCCACCGGCGTGCCCCTGGCCAAGGTGGCCAGCCAGCTGATGGCCGGCCGCACCCTGGCGGAGCTGGGGCTCACGGCCGAGCCCATCCCGCCTCTGCAAACGGTGAAGGAGGCGGTGCTGCCGTTCAAGCGCTTCCCGGGTTCCGACACGTTGCTGGGCCCTGAAATGCGCAGCACTGGCGAGGTGATGGGCATCGCCAGCAGTGCCGGCATGGCCTATGCCAAGGCCGAGTTAGCCGCAGGGGAGGCCCTGCCCACCAGCGGCACGGTGTTTCTCTCCACCCACGACCGCGACAAGCCGGCCCTGCTGCCCGTGGCTGAGCGGCTGGTGGGGTTGGGCTTTGCCCTGATCGCCACCGGTGGCACCGCCGAGGCCCTTCGGGCTGCTGGCCTGCAGGTGGAATCAATCCTCAAGGTGCATGAGGGCCGGCCCAACATTGAAGATGCGATCCGCTCGGCCCGCATTCAGCTGATCATCAACACCCCGATCGGCCGCCAGGCCGCCCACGACGACAAATATCTGCGTCGGGCCGCCCTCGACTACGCCGTGCCGACGGTGACAACCCTGGCCGGGGCTAGGGCCGCTGTCGAGGCGATCACGGCGTTGCAGCAGCAGACCATTGAGGTGAATGCCCTGCAGGACATCCACCCCGGACTCACTCGTTAGGGTTGGGGGCCCGATAGATCCCGCTTTGACAGCCAGCACCCAGGTCAGCAACCAGATCACCTCAGGCAGCGACTGCACGGCGGCTTTCCGGGCCGCCTATGAAAATCGCTACACCTGGGAGCCGGATTTCGGTGGTTATCAGGGCCGCTGCATCTGGGAGCAAGACGAAAAGAAGGTCGAGGGCAGCTTCGTGGTGGCCGCCGACCTCAAGGCCACGGTGACTGGCGTCGCCGATGAGGAGATTCACAAGGCCCTGGCCTCCCAACTGTGGGAGGTGGCGATCCACCGGGTGCGGCGCAGCTTTGAGCAAACCCACGGCGCCAACACCTTCAGCGCCGGCGACACCGACGCGGTGGGCACTGAGGTGATCGTGGGCGGCAAAAACGAAGGCGATCGCTATCGCATCAAGGCAAATGTGGTGACGATGGTGCATCGCCACATTCATGGCACCGTGGTGACGATCTTCACCGAGAGCACAACAGACACCGGCAGCGGCTACCTGAGCCGCAGCTACACCAGCCAGTACGCCGATCCAGCAACTGGCGCAGCCAAGGGGGGCATCAGCCGTTTCACCGACACCTTTGTGCCCCTGGCTCGGGTGGGCCCCTGGGTGCTGAGCGAGCGGGTGGTTGAGACCGCTGCCCATGGCGACACGCCGGCCGGCCGCCAGGTGTTTCGTTTCGAGGATCTTGCCCCCTTGGCTTAAGCCAAGAGGCTGCTGCTAGGCACAATGCAGCCATGTTTTCCCTTTGGATTGGTGCCTACGACCAGGGCTTGGCCTATGCCGGTCTGGCCCTGGGCACCTACCTAACCCTGCGCGTCCTCAACTTCCCAGACCTCACGGTGGACGGGTCCTTTGCCCTGGGTGGTGGCACCGCTGCCGTGTTGATCAGTCAGGGCGCCCCGGTGCCGGTGGCCTTGGGGCTGGCGATCTTGTTTGGCTGCCTGGCGGGCACGGTGACTGGCCTGATTCACACCCGGCTGGGGGTGAATGATCTATTTGCCGGCATCCTCACCACCACCGGCCTTTATTCGATCACCCTGCGGCTGATGGGGCGCTCCAACATCCCCCTGTCTGAAACCCCAGCTGGAATTCTGGCCCTGCCCGACCTGGGCCTGGGCCTAGATGGTCAGTGGGCCGTGGGATTAACCCTGGCGACGCTTGGGATGATCCTGCTGATCTCCTTCCTGCTGGCCACCGATTTCGGCCTGTCTTTGCGCGCCCTGGGCAACAACCCCACCATGGCCCGCGCCAACGGCATCAACCAGCGCCGCGGGCTCACGGTGGGAATCGCTGCTGCCAATGGTCTGGTGGCCCTGGCCGGGGCGCTGGTTGCCACCTATCAGGGCTTTGCCGACGTGACCATGGGCATCGGCTCGCTGATCCTGGGACTAGGCATGGTGATCATTGGCGAATCGGTGCTGCGGCCCCGCTCGCTGCCCTGGGCCCTGCTGGCGGTGTCGGTGGGGGCGATTTTGTTCCGCACCATGATCGCCATCGCCCTGCAGTTGGGCCTCGAACCGGTTGATCTCAAGTTGGCAACGGCCCTGCTGCTGCTGATCGCCCTGGCCTTCGGGCGGCTGCGCATACCTGGGCTTTCGGCAGACCAGGGGAGGCAGGAGCAATGAGTTCTGCCCCTGCTCTCAGCGCCCCTGCTCTCAGCGTCCCGGGCCTCAGCGTTGAGGAGCTCAGCTGGGGCCATCCCCTGCCGGGATCGGGCTGGCGCCAATTATTCAGCGGTTTCTCGCTGAGCTGCCCCCCGGGTCAGTTTCTGGTGGTGATTGGCAGCAACGGCTCCGGCAAGAGCACCCTGCTCAATCTGGTGGCTGGCACCCTGCGCCACAGCGCCGGCCGTATCCACCTGGGCGGCCGCCCCCTGCACCGCCTGCGAGATCACCAGCGGGCCTGCTGGATTGGCCGGGTGATGCAAAACCCTCTGGAGGGCACATGTCCGGGGCTTACCGTGGCTGAAAACCTGCGGCTGGCGGAGCGGCGCAACAGGCCAGCCAGGTTTGCAGCAGGTTTTTTGATTAGTGCCTTTGGTGGCATTCATCCCAATGGCGGCGACCGCAGGCGCTACCGCGAGCTGCTGGGCGAGCTGGGCTTGCCCCTGGCCGACCGGCTCGATGAACCGGTGGGTCAACTTTCCGGAGGACAGCGCCAGAGCCTCAGCCTGGTGATGGCAACCCTGGGTTCCCCGGATCTGCTGCTGCTCGATGAGCACACCGCTGCCCTTGACCCCCGGGCCGAAGCAACGGTGATGGCGCTCACCGACAGGTTGGTGCGCCAGCTGGGCACCACCGCCTTGATGGTGACCCACAGCCTCGAGCAGGCCCTGAGCCACGGCGACCGGTTGGTGATGCTCCATGAGGGTGGCTTGATTGGCGATTGGAATGCTGCCGAGCGTGAACATCTCGACCCGGCCGCATTGCGGTCGATGTATGGCGCCGCCATAGTTGCGCCGCAGTCTTCCAGTGCCCCAGATGGGTCTTCAGCGTCGTGAATTTCTGAGCCTGGTTGGGGCTGGCGCTGTGAGCACGGTGGTGCTCTCCGCCTGCGGCAAGCTCGGTGGTGGCGCCAAGGTGAAAGGCCCCACCATCGGTATGCTGCAGATGGTGGAAGCTCCGCCTCCGACCAACACCCGCAAGGGCTTCGAAGCGGCCCTGGCAGAAGCGGGCTACATACCTGGCAAAACGGTCAACTTCATCCAGAAGGATGCGGCCGGCGAAATGCCCAACACCACCCTGGTGATGAAGCAGTTTGTGGGCGACCAGGTGGACATGATCCTGGCGGTGGGCACCCCGCCCCTGCAGGCCGCCATGAAGGTGGCCCCAGAAACCACTCCGGTGGTGTTCTGCTACTGCTCCAATCCCTGGGGTGCCGGTGCCGGCACGCCCCCGGGTGGCGTGGGGCAGCACAAGCCAAATGTGGTCGGCACGATCGGCACCAACCCGGTGGGCAAGGAGCTCGATTTGGCTCGCCAAATCAACCCTGAGCTCAAAACCGTGGGTCTGATCTTCAACCCCGGCGAGCCCAACTCCGAATACGAGGCCAAGGTGCTCAAGGAGGAGGCGGCCAAACGCAACATCACCGTTGTGGAGCAGTCGGTGGCCAACTCCGGCGAAGTGCTGCAAGCCGCCCAGGTGCTGGCCGACAAGAAGGTCGAGGCCTTCGTGAAGATCGGCGATTACGCCACGATTCAGGGCTTCGGCTCGATTGCCAAGGTGGGTCTCGAGAAGAAGATCCCCGTGTATTCGGTGGATGCCGACGACATCAAGCTGCCCGGCTGCCTGGCCACGATCGGCTGGGCCTACTTCGATGACGGCTACGCAGCAGGCAAGCTGGCGGTGCGGGTATTGAAGGGAGAATCGCCGGCCAAAATGGCCTTCGAGCCCCTCACCAAAACTGAGTTGATGGTGAACAAGGCCACCGCCGCAGCGATTGGGGTGACCCTGCCTGAGGAGCTAATCAAGGAAGCCCAGAAGGTGGTGAGCTAGAGCCCACCCCCATCAGATCACCCCTCTTTTCAGGGAAGGGGGATGATGTTTTGCAGCTTGTCGTTGAGCTGGCTGGCCATGGCTTGGCGGCCCACGGCAAGCACCTTCAAGGTGTCTTCGTGCATGCGCAGCTGGGCATCGGCCACCTGCATGCCCCGCACCAGCTCCTTCATCTCATCGGGAAGGCTGTTGAGGTCGTAGCGCTTGCCTTCGAAGGTGAGCACGGGCGGCTGGTTGCTGGCGGCTTGGCTGGCGCTATCCACGGAAAACAGATGACTGGACTCCTCAGGATACGGGGGGGACTCCAGCCGGTCGCTTGAAGAAAAACATCAGCAGGGGCCCCACCTGGGCTGCCTCCACCATCTCCCAATTCTCCTTGCCGAGGGCATTGAGGAAAAATTGCAGCTGCTCCGCCGGGTGGCGTGGCTTGGTGGCGGCAGCGTCGTACTGCTGGGGGAATTCCTGCTTCAGAAACTCCGGGCTGAGGGCGCCGCCCAGCCGCTCACTATCGGCCTCGGGGGAGGGAGGCCCTGGTGGATTGCCGCTTTCCACGTTGATGTGGATCACCCGGTATTCCCACGTCATCACGTCTGCAGATGAATGAATTGGCGCTCGCAGAGCTCGCGGTAGCGGCCTCCCTGCGCCATGAGCGCATTGTGACTGCCTTGCTCCACGATCCGCCCGCCATCGAGCACCAGGATCCGGTTAGCTCCCTGAACGGTGGCGAGGCGGTGGGCGATCACCAGCACGGTGCGTCCCGCCATCGCCTGCTCCAGCCCCCGCTGCACCGCCTCTTCGGCCTCGGCATCCAGGGCGCTGGTGGCTTCATCCAGCAACAGCACGGCGGGGTTGCCCAGCACGGCGCGGGCGATGGCCAGGCGTTGCAGCTGACCGCCGGAGAAGTTGCTGCCCCGCTCTTCGATGCGGCTGGCGTAGCCCTGGGGCAGGGCCTCAATGAACCCAGCGGCGTTGGCCAGCTCGGCGGCCTGCCGGATCGCCGCCTCGCTGGCGGGCCGCCCGAAGGCGATCGCCTCGGCCACGGTGCCCGAAAACACGCTGCTCTGCTGGGGCACCAGGGCCACCGCCCGGCGCAGGTCCCGGGCCCGCAGGTCGGCGAGGTTTTGGCCATCAAGCAGCACCCGGCCCTGCTGGGCGGTGTTGAAGCGCAGCAGCAGCGAAAACAGGGTGCTCTTGCCGGCCCCCGAGGGGCCGACCAAGGCCACCACCTGCCCCGGTTCAACGGCCAGGTTGAGGTCGTGCAGCACAGGCTGGCCAGGGCTGTAGCCGAAGCGCACCTGCTCGAGCACCAGCGCGCCACGCACGGGCCCGAGAGGTTGGGCCGTGGGGCTGTCGGGTGCTTCCACCGGTTCTGCCTCAATGGCCCGCAGCCGACGCAGCGAGGCCTGGCCCTGCTGGAATTCGTTGAAGTTGGTGGTGAGGTGGGAGATCGGATCGATCAGCATCAGCAGCGCCGCCACATAGCTGCTGAACCCCTGGCTGCTGAGGCCACCCGCCTGGATGCGGGCGGCGCCGATCAGCAGCACCGTGAGAATGCCGGCGGCCTCCAGGAAGCCCACCACCGGATGCTGCAGGGCCAGCAGCTTCAGGGTGCGGTAGCGGGCTCGGCGGTGCAGGTCGATCTCGGCGTCAAAGCGCTGCTGCAGCCAGGGTTCCGCGGCAAAAGCGCGCACCAGCGGCAGCCCGCCAATCGCCTCACCCAGCAGGCCGGCCAGCTCGCTCACCTGCTTCTGGCTGCGCTCGGCCGCCGCCATCACCCGGGCGCCGAAGCTGCTCACCAACAGCACCACCAGGGGGGCCAGCAGCAGGGTGGCGAGGGCCAGGGGCCAGTCGAGCCACACCATGTAGCCCAGCACCACCACCAATTGCAGGGCGCTGGGGGTGGTGTCTTGGATGGTCTTGTAGATCACCTCGCCAACGCGGTCGGCGTCTTCGGTGAGGCGGTAGGTGAGGTCGCCGGCCGAGAGCTTCTCCAGGGCGCCGAACTCCAGGCGCTGCAGCCGGGCAAACAGCCCACGGCGCAGCTCCTGGCTCACGCGTAGGGCCGGGCCGGCCAGCAGGGTGTCCTGGCCAAACTGGGCCGCCTTCTGCACCAGAAACAAGCCCAAGGCCGCCGCGATCGTGCGCAGCACCACTGGGAAGTTGCCGGCGCCGATGGCGGGGATGAGCTGACCGGCCAGCCAGGCCAGCAGCGGCCAACAGCTCACGTAGATGAGGATGCACAGACCCCCGGCCAGCAGGCGCCTGCCGTAGGGCTTCAGCAGCGGCCAGAGGTGACGGAAGCCGGCCGGCGACGGTGCAAGCATGCAGTCACGGTATCGCCACCGTTGCGGGCTCATCCTTGAAACTCGATCAATTCCTCAAGTACCAGGGCCTGGTGGGCACCGGCGGTGAAGCCAAGCTGCGCATTCAACGGGGGGATGTGCGCGTCAATGGCGCCATCGAAACCCGCCGGGGTCGCCAGCTGGCCCTGGGGGATGCGGTGGCCCTCGATGGCCGCGAGGTGTTGTTCACGCCGCCCCGTGAGGTGCCCAGAGCCCGGCCCTGATCCAGGGTTCAGGGAGTGACCGGCGGCCCATTAGGTTTTGCTGACGTCGTTGGGGTGGGCCGGTGCGCAAGGCCGTGATCGCGGGCAACTGGAAGATGCACATGACCTGCGCTGAGACGCGGGTGTTTGCGGCCACGTTCCGACCGCTGATTGCCGATCTCCCCGACGACCGGGAGGTTGTGATCGCTCCGCCTTTCACCTCGATTCCCACCCTCTGCCGCCACCTCGCGGGGGCCGGGGTGCAGATTGCTGGTCAGAACGTGCACTGGGAGGACCAGGGCGCCTACACCGGCATGATCTCGGCGCCGATGCTGGTGGAGCACGGCGTCAGCCACGCGATCGTGGGCCACAGCGAGCCGCGCAAGTACTACAGCGAGAGTGATGAGCAGATCAATCTGCGGGCCCGCAACGCCCAGATCCATGGCCTGATCCCGATCCTCTGCGTGGGCGAGAGCCTCGACCAGCGCGAGTCCAACGAAACCGAGCGGGTGATTCACCGCCAGATCGAGCAGGGGCTGGAGGATGTGGACCCCACTCGGCTGATCGTGGCCTATGAGCCTATCTGGGCGATCGGTACCGGCAAAACCTGTGCCGCCGAGGAGGCCAACCGCATCTGCGGGCTGATCCGCGGCTGGGTGGGCAATGCCAGTGTCACGGTGCAATACGGCGGTTCGGTGAATCCGGCCACCATCGACGACCTGATGGCCCAGAGCGAGATCGACGGCGTGCTGGTGGGTGGTGCTTCCCTCGATGCGGTGAGCTTCGCCCGCATCGCCAACTACGGCCGCTGAGGGGACTCGCTTGATGGGCGAGCCTCGCTTCCCCTGGGGTGGGCGCACTGCCGTGATGGGGGTGCTCAACCTCACCCCCGACTCCTTCAGTGAAGGCGGGAGGTTGGCCAGTGTGGAGGCCGCAGTGCGACAGGCCGGCCTGATGCTGGTCCAGGGGGCTGATCTGCTCGATCTGGGTGCCCAGAGCACCCGCCCCGGTGCCGAGGAGGTGGGGCCGCAGCGGGAGCTGGAGCGGCTTTTGCCGGCCCTGGCCGCGATTCGCGCTGCCCATCCCAACGCCCTGCTCTCGATCGACACCTTTCACGCCCCCGTGGCCGAGGCCGCCCTGGCGGCTGGGGCCCACTGGATCAACGATGTGAGCGGCGGCCGCCGCGATCCCGCCTTGCTGCGGCTGGCGGCGTCGGCGGGGTGCCCCCTGGTGCTGATGCACAGCCGCGGCGATAGCCGCAGCATGGATCAGCTGGCGCACTACGACGATGTGGTGGCGGAGGTGCGCGCTGGCTTGCTGGCGGCCACGGAAACCGCATTCGCGGCGGGTGTGCGGGCAACGCAGGTGATCTGGGATCCGGGGCTGGGTTTTGCCAAGGACACGGGCCACAACCTGGCGCTGCTGCGGGGCCTGGCGCTGTTGGCGGGCGAGGGCTTTCCACTGCTGGTGGGCCCCTCACGCAAGCGCTTCATCGGGGCCGTGCTGAACGAATCCCGGCCTCGGGCGCGGCTCTGGGGCACGGCGGCGGTGTGCGGCTTTGCCATCGCCCAGGGGGCGCGGATCCTGCGGGTGCATGACGTGGGGCCGATCGCGCAGACCGCCCGCATGGCCGATGCCCTTCAGGGCTCCGTGACACCTTCGATCCGGTCTTCGATCTCCTGGTAGATCTCCTGCAGTTGGGCGATGTTCTCGTCGCTGGTTTCCCAGTAGCCGCGGCCGTTCACTTCCAGCAGGGTGCCCACGATGCGGCGGAAGCTGTGGGGGTTGAGCTCCATCAGCCGCTTGCGCATCTCCGGGTCGTTGATGAAGGTGTCGTTGGCTTCCTCATACACGAAGTTGTCCACCGCGCCGCTGGTGGCACTCCAACCCAGGGTGAAGTTGAGCCGCTTGGCGACTTCGCGCACACCCTCATAGCCGCTGTTCAGCATGCCCTCATACCACTTGGGGTTGAGCAGCTTGGTGCGCGAATCGAGCCGAATTGTTTCACTAAGTGAGCGCACCTGGGCATTGGCGGTGGTGGTGTCGGCGATGTAACTCGATGGTGCCTTGCCGTCGTCGCGCAGGCCCTGGATCAGCTTGGTGGGATCGGAATCGAAGTAGTGGCTCACATCGGTGAGTGAGATCTCGGCAGAATCCAGGTTCTGGAAGGTCACATCAGCAGTTTTCATCGCCGATTCGAACACGTCGCGGTTCTGGTTCATCTCGCCGGGATTATCGGCGTTGAAGGCAAAGGTTTTGCGCGAGAGGTACATCTCCTGCAGCTCGTTCTCCTCCTCCCAGGTGCTGTTCTCCACCGCCAGGTTGACGTTGGAGGAATAACTGCCGCTGGCATTGGAGAACACCCGGGTGGCCGCGTCCCGCAGGGAGACGCCCTGGGCTTCGGCCTGCTCCTGGGCGTGACGCCGCACGAAGTTCATCTCCAGGGGCTCATCGGCCTCGGCCGCCATCTTCACGCCCTGGTCGATCAGGCCCATCTGGTTGATGAACAGGTCGCGGAACACGCCGCTGCAATTGACCACCACGTCGATGCGGGGGCGGCCCAGTTCTTCAAGGGAAATCAGTTCGAGCTTGTTCACCCGGCCGAGGGAATCGGGCACGGGCCGCACGCCGATGAACCACAGGATCTGGGCCAGCGATTCGCCGTAGGTCTTGATGTTGTCGGTGCCCCAGAGCACGCAGGCGATGGTTTCGGGCCAGGCGCCCTGCTCCGCCTTCTGGCGCTCGATCAGCCGGTCCACCACCACCTTGGCCGCTGCAATCGCGGCGCGGGTGGGAATCGACTGGGGATCAAGGGCGTGGATGTTCTTGCCGCTGGGCAGCACGCCGGGGTTGCGGATCGGATCGCCGCCCGGGCCGGGCAGCACGTATTCGCCATCGAGGGCCTTGAGCAGGCTCTCCATCTCCATGTCGGCGCAGATCTGCTCGAGGCAGAAGCGCAAGTAACCAAACAATTTGTCGAGCTCGGCTTGATCCACCTCGCCAAAGCCGGCGCTGCGGCAGGCGCTCAGCCAGGGGCTGGGCAGCTTGAAGCCAAACTGCTCGAGCAGCTTGAACAGCCAACCGAAGTTTTCGCGCAGGGTCACCCGGCCATCGGCGCCGGTGACGGCCTTCACCATCGCGCCCACCGCTGCGCGACACACCTCGGTGATGGTGCAGTTGAGCTCCACATCGGCGAGCACGCCCTCGTCGTTGCCCTTGTAGACGTCGGCAATCGTGCGGCCCCGGCTCTCGGCCAGCAGGCCTGGCAGGGAGCGCAGACCGTCTTCCTCGCGCTCGAGAGCAGCGATGTTCACCAGGGTGGCGATTGCCTCTTCGGCGGTGGGAGGCTTGCCGATCGTGTGCAGACCGCAGGGCAGCAGCCGGCTCTCGATCTCCATCAGTTGGCGGTACACCGCCCCCACCACGCCGTCGCGGCCGTCGAGGTCGAGCTCGGAGCCGTCGACGTCGGGCAGCACCACGTCTTTGTCAAGGTTGCACTGGCGCGCCGTTTCCACGATCGCGTTGACGATCTGCACGCCTCTAGAGCCTTCGCGCAGCTGCTGGTAGGAGCCCACCAGCTCACCCAGCTCCTTGAGGCCCTTGTAGAGGCCAGCGTTTTCAGCTGGCGGCGTGAGGTAGCTGATCGTGGAGGCGTAGCCGCGCCGTTTGGCGATCGTGGCCTCGCTCGGGTTGTTGGCGGCGTAGTAATAGAGGTTGGGCAGGGCGCCGATCAGCGAATCGGGGTAGCAGGTTTCGCTCATGCCCATCTGCTTGCCGGGCATGAACTCCAGCGAGCCGTGGGTGCCGAAGTGCAGCACCGCATCGGCCTGCCACACCTTCTCCAGGTAGGTGTAGTAGGCGGCAAAGCCGTGGTGGGGGCTGGCGCTGCGCGAATAGAGCAGCCGCATCGGGTCGCCCTCGTAGCCAAACGTCGGCTGTACGCCGACAAACACGTTGCCGAAGTGGCGGCCGTAGATCAGCAGGTTGGTGCCATCGCTGTTGAGGTTGCCGGGGGGCTTGCCCCAGTTTTCTTCGAGCCGCTCGGAATAGGGAGTGAGCCGCTCGTATTCCTCCACGCTCATGCGGTGGGCGATCGCCAGCTCCGGGGCGCCCTGGAGCGCTTCGGGGTCGTTGATCACCGCCTCCATCAGCGCCTTGGAGTTGTGCGGGAGATCCTGCACGTCGTAGCCCTTGGCCTTCATCTCCTCGAGCACCCGGTGGATCGAGCCGAACACATCGAGGTAGGCGGCGGTGCCCACGTTGCCCTTGTCGGGCGGAAAGCTGAACACGGTGATCGCCAGCTTCTTCTCGGCCCGGGGCTTCACCCGCAGCGAAGCCCAGCGAATCGCCCGCTCGGCGATCGCATCCACCCGGTCCTGCAGGGTGTGGGCCTTGCCGGTGGCGTCATCGCGGCCGCTCAGCACGATCGGCTCGATGGCACCATCGAGTTCGGGGATGGCGATCTGCAGCGCCACCTGCACCGGGTGCAGGCCCAGGTCGCTCTCCTCCCACTCCTGGGTGGTCTGGAACACCAGCGGTAGGGCCACCATGTAGGGGCGGTTGAGCTTTTTCAGCACCTCGATCGCCTTGGGATGGTCCTGACGGGCCGGGCCACCGACCAGGGCAAAGCCGGTGAGCGACACCACCCCATCCACCAGGGGCACGTCCGGGTTGAGCGGGTCGTAGAAGAAGGCATTCACCGGCTTGGTGAAGTCGAGCCCGCCGCAGAACACCGGGATCACGGTGGCGCCGCGGTATTCCAGCTCCTGAATGATCGCCACGTAGTGGGCCTCATCGCCGGTGACAATGTGGCTGCGCTGCAGCACCAAGCCGATCACAGGACCCTTGCGGGCCGCCTCTGATAGCTCGCTGCGGCTGGCGGTCCAGTTGAGGTATTCCTTGAGGTCTTCGAACATCCCCGGCGCCAGGGGGTGCCAGATGCCCAGGTCGGGAAACACCTCGGGCTCGGCCACCACCACGGCGGCGCGGTCGCTGTCGCCCTTCGGGAACACGTATTTGTCGGCCAGCATCAACAGGAAATTCCTGAGGTTGTCTGGCGTGCCGCCCAGCCAATACTGGAAGCTGAGCATGAAGGAGCGGGCGTCTTGAGCCTTCTCCACCGGCAGATATTTGAGAACCGTCGGCAGGGTGTTGAGCAGCTTCAACATCGCGTCCTGGAAGCCGGCGCCGCCAGCCTCCTTGCGCTTTTTCATGAAGCTGGCGATGGCGCTCTTGCTCTGGCCCAGCTGGGCCATCGAGAAGGTGCCGAGCTTGTTGAGCCGCATCACCTCCGGCATGGAGGGGAACACCACCGCCGCCTTGAGCCGGTCGCGGTGGGGGGCCACCGCCTCCACCACTTTCTGAGCCAGGTCCTCAATGAAGATCAGCGAAGCGATGAACACATCGGCTGAGGCCACATCGGCCTGGAAGTCGGCGTAGTTCTGGGGGTCGCGCAGCTCCTCGATCAGGTAGCCGCTCAGCTCGATCGCCAGGGGGCCGTTCTGGGCGTTGAGCGAGGTGGCGGCCTGGGTGAGGGCGTTTTGATATTGGGGTTCGAGCACCACATACACGGCCTTCATCACGGCCCGGCCGTTCACGTCGCCCGGGGTGACGCGGCGGTTGGTGGAGCGGACCTGCGTGAACATGCGCGCGGTGGGAGTGAGCACTGGAAAGGAATCTACGGAGGGAGGCGCCGGGATGCCAGCGCTGCACGCCGTTGAGCCATAGGCTCGCGAACACTGCTACCGCCGCCATGTCCAGCTCTGCCACGCCTCCGCCGGCGCCGATCCCCGTGGTGGTGGCCGGTGCCCTGGGCCGCATGGGCGCCGAAGTGGTGAAGGCGGTGCAGACCGCGGCGGATTGCGCGTTGGTGGGGGCGATCGACACCACGCCGGACAAGGAGGGCACGGATGTGGGCCTCGAACTCGGGCTGGGCGAGCTGGAGGTGGCGATCACTGCCGATTTCGAGGGGGTCCTCTGCCAGGCCAGTCAGGCTGCCCGCCAGGGTGGCGCGGCGGTGCTGGTGGATTTCACCCACCCCTCGGTGGTCTATGAGCACACCCGCGCCGCGATTGCCTACGGGGTGCATCCCGTGATCGGCACCACCGGCCTGAGCCCGCAGCAGCTGACCGATCTTGCCGCCTTTGCCGACAAAGCCTCGGTGGGCGGGGCCGTGATCCCCAACTTCTCGGTGGGCATGGTGCTGCTGCAGCAGGCCGCCGCCGCCGCCGCCCGCTTCTACGACTTCGCTGAGCTCACCGAGCTGCACCACAACCGCAAGGCCGATGCCCCCAGTGGCACCTGCATCAAGACCGCCGAGCTGATGGAAGAGCTGGGCAAATCCTTCAACCGCCAGCAGGTGGAGGAGCACGAAACCCTGGCTGGCTGCCGCGGCGGCCAGCGCGAGAGCGGCCTGCGGCTCCACTCCATCCGCCTGCCCGGTCTGGTGGCCCATCAGGAGGTCATGTTCGGAGCTCCCGGGGAGACCTACACCCTGCGCCACGACACGATTGATCGTTCCGCCTACATGCCTGGCGTGCTGCTCACGGTGCGCAAGGTGCGCCAGCTGGGTGGCCTGGTGTATGGCCTGGAGAGGTTGCTCTAATGTTGACTCTGCTTCGACCGGGTGAACTGCCGCGTTTGATCCCAGCGGTCGCCACTGGACCCCAGTTCAACGCCTGCACCGGCAACCCCCGCAAGGTGCTGCAGCGGGTGCTGATCTCGGTGATCGGCGCCGTGATCACCCTGCTGATCAGCCAGACCTTGTTGTTCACCAGTCAGTTCGGTCCAGTGTTTCTGGTGGTGGGCGTGGTTTTTGCCCTCTACCTGCTCTGGGGGCCGATCCTGGAGGCGGGCCAGAAAAACGCCACCCTGCGCCGCTACCCGGCCGCCGCCCTGTTTGAGGGTGAGGTCGCCGACCTCTACACCCGCGAGATCGTTGAGGAGCGCCGCGAGCAGGCCAACAACAACGGCCGCCTCGAGCTGGTGGAAAACCGGCGCACCTGGCTCACCCTTGAGCTGGCGGATGAGGAGGGCTATCTCGGCAAGGTGCGCTTCCCGTTCGAGAAGAAGCACCAGCAGATCCGGGCCGGCATGGTGGTGCGGGTGCTGGTGCTCAGCGAGCGCAAGGACTTCTCACGGGTGGGGGCGATCAGCGACGCCTGGCTCCCCCAGCTGAAGCTGTGGGTGGGCGAGTACCCGTTCCTGCTGCGGCCGGCCTTTGAAGAGCTCTGCCTGAAGCGGTTCCGCTAACGCCAATGCGTGGCTGGCGCCGCCTGGCGTTGGACGTGTTGGCTGTTTTTGGAAACTGGACGTTGTTCAACAGCCTGTTGAACAAACCGAAATCGCCTATGAGACGGGCTTCTCGCAGTGGGCACCCCGGCTCGCCCGCCACGATGAGCGCGGGATCCGTTATAGGCTGCAATATTGCGTTACAATTCATCCATCGCCACGCCAGAGGCTCCTCGTGACTCAGACCACCCCCTCCATCGAAGCCGCCACTATCCGCGGTGCCACCGTCACCACCGAAGACGGCGGCCGCCTCAACGCCTTTGCTACCGAGCCCCGCATGGAAGTGGTGTCCACCGAGAGCGGCTGGGGCTTCCATGAGCGCGCCGAAAAGCTCAACGGCCGCATGGCCATGCTCGGCTTCATCGCCCTGCTCGCCACCGAATTCGCCCTGGGCGGTGAATCCTTCACCCGCGGTCTGCTCGGCATCGGCTGAGGCTCCTGCTGAGCCATCGCCGCAGCACTTTTGCTGCGGCTTTTTTGTGCCCCTGCCCTGGGCTGCGCTATCTCCCGCCATGGTTCCTTCAAATCCGGTGTTGCGGGCCCAGGTGAACGGGGCGGGACCCACCGGAGCCCTGGCGGCGCTCGCCCTGGCGGATGCCGGCTGGCAGGTGTCCATCAGCGACCCGTTGCTCGCCGCCAGCCTGCTGGAGCGCAACCGGGCCTACGCCTTCACCCACTCCAGCCAGCGCCTGCTTGCGCAGTTAGGGCTGTGGGAGGAGCTCCGAGCGGCCATGGTGCCGTTCCGCTCCCTGCAGCTGCTGGATCTGGCCATCGATCAGCAGGTGCCCTTTGGCCTGGCGGATCTGGGCCGGCGGCTGGCGGCCGCCCCTGGAGCGGCGGTGGGTTGGGTGGCCCTGCACCGTCCCCTGCTCGGCGTGCTTCTGGAGCGCCTGGCCGCCCACCCAGCCATCAGCATGAAGCTGGGGGTGGGGGCAACAGCGGATCCTGCCCGCCCGGCTGATCTGAGCTCGGCAGATCTGAGCCCGGCTGATCTGAATGCGGCAGATCTGATCGTGGCCGCCGACGGGCCCCAGTCCCCCAGCCGCGACGCCCTCGGCATCGGGGTGGTTCAGTGGCCCTACCGCCAGAGCTGCCTCACGGCCCTTGTGCAGCTGCGCGGCAGCGCCGACGACCAGGCCTGGGAGCTGCTGCGTCCGGAAGGGCCGTTTGCAGTGTTGCCCCTGGGGGCAGGGCAGTTTCAGCTGGTGTGGAGTGCGCCGGCTCCGCGTTGCCGTCAGCTCGAGAGCCTGGGCGATGCCGCCTTTCTCGATGCCCTCGCCGGGGCCCTGCCGGATCAGCTCCAACCCGATGCTCTGCTCGACGACCCTCGGGCTTTCCCGGTGTCGTTGTTGCTGGCCCGCCGGCTGCACCGCGGCCGCACGGTGCTGGTGGGGGAAAGTGGCCACCGCTGCCATCCGGTGGGCGGCCAGGGGCTGAATCTGTGCTGGCGCGACGTGGCCCAGCTGCATCGTTTGGCCCGGCGGGTGCGTGCCGGCCGCATGGCTGTGGAGCGGCTGCCAGCGGCCTACGGGCGCCGCCGCTGGCCCGATCTGTTGCTCACCCTGGTGGCTACCGACCTGCTGGTGCGTGTCTTCTCCAACCGCGCGCCACTGCTGCTGGCCCTGCGCCGGTTTGCCCTGCTCCTGCTGGCCCGCCTGGCGCCCCTGCGGCAGCTGAGCCTGGCGGCCATGACCCAAGGCCCTTGCCAGCTGCTGCGGCGTTGATCAGCATGGAGGTGCTCCAAGCGCTCGATCCCCCGCTGAGCTGCCCATGGTGATCAGCACCACCTCCCAGCCGCCGCCGTCGCCAGCCCTGGTGCGGTTGCTGCGCCATCAGTTCGGCCTGAGTGAGAGCGCCCTGGCCCTGGGCCTGCGCCAGGCCCAGCAGGAGCAGGCACCCCTGCCGGTGGTGCTCTGGCGCTTTGGCCTGATCAGCCTCGAGCAGTTCGATGCCCTGCTGGCCTGGCAGGACAGCAACCCCTAGGGCCCGCCCGGCTCAGTTTTCCAGTTCAGCTCAGTTCAGCTGTAGATGATCAGCGACTCCACCGGCTGATCGTCAGGCAGCTTGCGCCGTCCCTCCAGGGCCGCCAACTCGGCCACAAAGCCGAAACCACACAGCTGCCCGCCGGCGGCCGCCACCAGCTCGGCGCAAGCCGCCGCGGTGCCGCCGGTGGCCAGAAGGTCGTCGATGATCAGCACCTTGGAGCCATCGGCGAGGGCATCGCTGTGGATCTCCAGGCGGTCGCTGCCGTATTCCAGGGCGTAGTCGACCCCGGTCACGGTGCCCGGCAGCTTGCCGGGCTTGCGCACCGGCACAAAGCCCAGCCGCACGGCCGTGGCCAGAGCGGTGCCCACGATGAAGCCGCGCGATTCGATGCCCACGATCAAGTCGGGCTGCAGCCGCTCACACACGGAGGTGAGCTGGCGGATCACCTCCTGCCAGCCGTCGGGGTCGCGCATCAGGGGTGTCAGGTCGCGAAACAGGATGCCGGGCTTGGGGAAATCAGGCACATCCCGCACGAATTCCCGCAGGTCTGGAGCCATGGACGTGACGGGTGGGTGCACTTGCTGGCATCATCGCAGCCATGCCCCAGGACCCAACCGCGCCGGAATCCAGCGCCCGGCTTCCCCGCCGGGGCCTGGAACGCCTCGACCTGCTCTTGCTCAGCGTGGAGGCCCTCGACCTCAACGGCGGTGAGGCGATGGTGTGGATGAGTGAGCAGATGGGTTTCACCAGCCTCTTCCCCAACCGGGTGGAGCTGTGGAAGCGTCGCTGCACCAACCCCCTGCGCCGCACCACCCGCCGCGGTGCGCTGGAGCCAGCGGAAACCGATGCCCTGATCCGCATCCTCTGCGCCCTGGCCGATCGCCTCTACCCGTTGCTGCGCGGCCTGCTCTCCACGGCCGAGCCGCCCGAGGTGCTGAGCCAGCGCTGGGCCCTGTTTCGCGGCCGCCTGGCCGAATTGATTCGCGAGCGGATGAACCCCCGCCGCAGCGGCGTGCAACTGTTGCTGGATCCAGAGGGCGGCGCCCGCCAGGCGCGGCTGCTGGTGCAGGCCCTCTCGCTGGGTTCCGGTGTGGGCGGCTTTGAGCGCCTGCGGGCCAGCCTCCTCGATGCCCAGTCATGAAGCAGGTCAACCCATGAAGCAGATCCTGCAGTTCGACCAACTCAGCTGCCGTCTCAAGGTGGAGGGCCTGCCGGATGTGTCGGTGGGCCAGAGCGGTGCTGCTCTCGGCATCATCACGGGCTGGTCCTTGCAGTGGGCGGGACGCCCCGAGCTGGAAGGCCGCAAAGAGCACCTGTTGGCGCTGATGCAGGTGGTGCTGCCCTATGCCCGCTACCTGATCAGCGGCGTGCCGCGGCGCTTCGGTGCCGAGCCCCAGCCTGTGGAGATTGGCCCTGCCTCCGAGGGGGGCCACAGCCTGCTGTTGCGCAGCAGCCAGCCCGACACACCGCCCCTGCAGCTCGCCCTCGATGACGCTGAGCTGGCTGATCTGGTGCGGGTGCTCGATCAGCTGCGGCTCGACGCGCGCCTGCAGCTGCCCCTGGAGTTGCCCGCTCCGGTGCCCCTGCGGGCCCGCGAACTGCTGGAGCGGCGCCCCCTTGCCCAGCGCCTGGCGGCGCCGCTGGGCGGTGTGTTGGCCCTGGCCCTGGCCTCGGGCCTGGGTTTGCTGATCCCCGAGCCCAAGCCCGCCGCCGCCCCTGGCCGGCCGGAGTCCAGTCAGCCGGCCCGGGGTGCGACTCCTTCCCCTTGACGTTGCCGGTCGGCTGGCCACACTGAGCGACAAAGAGTCCATGGCGGCGATGACCTGGTCGGAACTGCGGATCAGGGTGGCGCGGCTTGGAGCGGCCCTGGATGTGGTGGTGCGCAGCGATCCGGAGGTCTGTGGACGCAGCGGCGATGATTTTCGCCTGTCTCTGCACCACGGCGGTCAGGGGGATTGCACCGTGGTTGATCTCTCGTTGATCGATTGCCCCAACGAGCTGGTGTTGATGGAATTTGAGCGCTGGATGCGCGGTGCCGGCTACGCCCTCGAGGTATGACGTCTCCCCGCCGCCGTGCCCTGCAGCTTCCGGCCACCGGCACCTCGACGCGGCGGGTGTTTCGCCGCCGCCGCCGGCCAGTCCGCTGGCGACAGGTCTGCATTGCCCTGCTGTTGGGGGCAGCCGGGGTGGGCTTGCTGATCGTCCTCTTGCAGTTGCCCGAGCGCTTCGACACGTTCCTGGTGCTCAGCACCGCCTTGGCCAACCTGATCGGAGGGGTGCAGCAGGCACTCTGGGGTTTGCTGCAGTTGCTGGCCGTGGTGCTGCTGGTGCTGGTCGCCATCGCGGCCCTGGGCCTGGTGGCGGCGGGACTGATCCGTCTGGTGCGGGCCTTCTTGCCCCAGCCCTCGCCCCGCCGTTGATCCGGGGGGCCAGTCCTCGAGGCGCGCAACAACGCTTTCTTCGCCCACAACCATTGATGTCAGCTGTGCAGCCGCTGGAACCACAGCCCCGCCAGTTGGTAAGAGCTCCACAGGAAGGCCAGCAGGAACAGCCAGTTCAACCAGGCTGGACGCTGGGGAGACTCGGGGGCCATGGGCGGCAGACGGTGGGGCAATGGTGTTCCAGACTGGCACCGGGATCCCATAAAAAAGCAGGGATTCCTCCCTGCCTGATCACCACTCCCTTCATGGCGCTCAATGGCACCGTAGGGAGGAGCTCCGTTGTGGCCTCGAATCCACCCCTTTTTCACTGGATCACGCACTGTGAAGGCCTGGGCGGTGCAGGCTTGATCCCCCGTAACCTTTGGCCTCCTGACTGATGCGATCGGGGCCTGGCCATGGGGAACCCAATCAGTCGAGAGCTCTTTCTGGAACGGGCGCGTTCTCGGTTTGGCGATCAATACGACTACTCGGCCATTGTTTACAAGAGCTACAAGACGCCGATCAAGATTCGCTGCACCAGCCATCCGGTAAAGGAGATCTCTATCACCCCTGAGAAGCATCTCCAAACCATGGGTGGTTGCAAATACTGCCTGCGTGAGAAGCGCATTCTCAGCCTCGAGCGCGAGTTGAACCGGGCCAGCGCCGACCGCCCCCAGACACCTATTGGGCTTGGGGCTGGTGAACCACCCCAGGTGATTGGCGCCCTGCCTTTGTCCACCCGGCTTCCCGGTTAGGACTGAATCAAGAGGATTTGCCTCACACGGGCTGGCATTAAACGGAGAGGGTGGGATTCGAACCCACGGTGCCTTTCGGCACGCCGGTTTTCAAGACCGGAGCCATCAACCACTCGACCACCTCTCCAGGTGCAAGGTGCGGCTGCTGCCGCACCTCTTTCTATTTTCCCATGGTGGGAGGTCTGGACTCGCTCAGTTGTTGCTGGGCTTGGCCAGGGGCAGCAGGCACTTGTCGGAGTCGCAGCCGGCCGGACCAGCTTCCACCAATTCGCCGCGGTCGTAGCGCTGCAGGGCTTCGAAGAAGCAATCGGTGCGCCGCCGCGCTGCTACCTCGGCATTGAGGCGCAGGTAGGTGGCGTGGTCGATCGGTTCAAACGGCAGCCGCGGGAAGGTGGCGTTGGCATCAAACCGGGCTAGCAGCGCTGCGGAGATGTAGCCCTCGCCGTTGTCGATCGCTTGGTGGATGGCCTCGGCCAGAGGCTCGATCTCATTTTCGCGGAACTCCACCGTGGCACTGGTGTTGTGGGCTGTGTAGTGCTTCTGCACCTGCATGTAGAAGTCGAACTGGGCCAGGGCGGAGAAGTTGTTGATCTCCACCGCATCAGCGCCGGGGATGTTGGCCCAGCTCACTTCCGTTGGGATCTCCACCAGCCACTCGGTGCAGCGGGGATCGAACGGATCGTCCAGCAGGCGGCCCTGCTCGTCTTTGTCGCTCTGGCTCGGCACGATCGTGTAGCCGTAGTCCATGCAGGCCAGCGCCACCGGATCGTTCTTGCGGAAGGTGATGCGGCGGATGAAACGCTGGGCCTTGGGGGGGTGCCAGCCGGGGGAGGCGCCGGTGAGCAGGCTCTTGGTGCCGGCCGGCTGCACGGTGGTGCAGCGGTTGGGGCGCCGTAGGCCGTGGCGATCGCAGTAATCCCACACGGCCTCGTTGACGATCTCCTTCCAGCGGCTGAGGAATTCGGCCTCCTTGGCCTTGAAGGCCAGGCCCGCTTCCGTGTTGGGGCGGCCCGCTTCCCACCACTGCAGCCAGGGGGTGCCGAAGGCGTGCACGAAGAAGTCGAACAGACCGGTGAAGCTCACGCCCACGATCGGGTCCCAGGCGCGGCTCTGGCGGTAGCGCTCCACCTCGAAGCGGTGGTTGAGCAGGCAGGCCACGGCCAGGCCGCCGGCGCGGAAGGCCTCATCCTGGGCGACCAGGTCGGCTGGATCGATCTGGTTGAGGTGAATCTCCGCCAGGTTGCAGTGGAAGTCGGCGCCGAGGATTTCGCCGCAGGGGTTGAGGCCGTAGCGCCCCAGGCGGTGCTCCAGCTCAGCGGCGCTGATGTCGGGGTGGTGGGTGGTGAGCCAGCGGCCGGCTTGCTCGCGGCCCTGGTCGCAGTAGATGCCGATGAACTCCGTGCGCAGTTCGGGGGTGGTCAGCAGGTCGGCGTTGGAGCGGGCAATGGCCTCAGGCGCGAACTGGATTGCGCCCTCCCCGCTCTGGAACTGCTTGATCACGGCCTCCAGCACCGTCTCCCGTGAGGGGCGGCTGTGGAAGACACGGGTGTGGTTGGCCATGCGCAGGGCGTCGCGTTCTGGATCGATGCTCCAGTTGCCCTCGCTGTCCTGCTGCCAGAGGTTCTCCTTGGCGCCGGCGGCGGAGTTGTCTTCAGCACTGAATTGGCGCATGCCGGCGCTGCGACGGATGTTGCCGGCCACGATCGTGACGGCGGCCTCATCGATCAGCAGGCAGCACTCCACCGAGGTGAGCTGGCGGCCCTGGGCCTTGTTGAGGATCTGGGCCACCCGGCCGTAGAGATCCTTCAGCTTCACCGGGTTGGCCATGCCGCCGAAGCCTTTGAGGGTTTCGCCGACCGGGCGCACATCAGAGAGATCAACGGCGATCTCAATCGGACTGTTGGCGTCGAAGCGCGCGTCGCTGCAGAGGTTGAGCAGCAGCTGGTAGCTGTCCACCCAGCCGCGACGGGTGTCGCCCACCTTGATCGCCACCCGGTTGCCCTCGATGGTGTGGCTGGTGTGGTCCTGGCGCTGATCCGCTGGGGTGGCACCGATGTCGGTGACGCCGGTGACGCTGAGGCGATTGCGGACCGCCGGCAGACGGTTGATCAGATGGGGCTCAATGATGGCGCCGGTGCCGCAGCCCATCATCGCCAGGTCCATCATTAACCCGAAGGCTTCCCAGTCCACCAGGTTGGTGGAGGTGCAGTTGTAGGAGCCGGAGAAGTTTTCGCTGCGCTCGATCCATTCAGTGCCACCGATCCACAGCCAGCGGCCGGAGGGCAGGGCCTTCTGCTGCTGCTGCATGCGGCGCAGCAGGTCCACTTCCGCATCGTTCAGATCACCCAGGCGGCGCAGTCCGCCGAGGTTGCGCTCGGCCACCTGATGCCAGCTCTCCCGGCCAGTTTCGGTTTTGCGGCTGTAGGTGCGATAGAAGACCGGATTGGCTGCAGGAGCGGTGGCCGGAAAGTCTTGGGCTGCGCCCGCCGGTCTGCCGCTGGGGGCGGCAAAGGCCTTCTCAGCACTGGCGGCTGTGGGGGGCGTAGCGGAGAGGGTCACAGGTGGTATGGCCTGATGGTGAGCCGAACCATAACGCCACCAGTGGGGTGTGCAAGACAGCGTTGACACCAGCAACAGTGCGCGGCCCCGCCGGCGCCCCCAGACTGGCAAGGCAGGTGTGGTGTGCCGATGCAGCGAATCCCCGAGCCGGAATTGATGAATGGGGCCGACCAGGTGCAGGCCTATGGCGCCGCCGATTTCGACGCCTCCGACCAGGCGATGCTGGATCGCCTTTCGGCGCTCTGCGGCGGTGATCCCGGCGGGCGGCTGGTGGATCTGGGCTGCGGCCCCGGCAACATCAGCCTCCGCCTGGCTCGGCGCTGGCCGCTGGCGCGCGTGCTCGGACTCGATGGCGCGCCGCGGATGCTGGCTCTGGCCCAGGAGCGGCTTGCGGCTGAGCCTGGGCTGGCAGAACGGCTGCAGTTTCAGCAGGCACTGCTGCCCCTGGCCGAGCCGGGCCCCCTGGCCGCTGCCTTCTCGGCGGTGGTGAGCAACAGCCTGTTGCACCATCTGCATGATCCGGGGGGGCTTTGGCGGGCCGTGGCCCAGCTGGCAGCACCAGGGGCCTTTGTGGTTGTGCAGGATCTGCGCCGCCCTGCCAGCCCCGCGGCGGTGGAGGCCCTGGTGGCCGAGCAGATGGGGGGTGCCCCGGAGGTGTTGCGCCACGACTACCGGGCCTCCCTGCATGCCGCCTTCACGCCTGAGGAGGTGGTGGGGCAGCTTGAGCAGGCGGGATTGGCGGGACAGCTGCAGGTGGCGCCGCGGCAGCAGCGCTACCTGGAGGTGTGGGGGCGCATCGCGTGAATGGCCTGGCAGGCTGACCCCATGACGAGCTCTCCCGAACTGGCGGCCTTGGCCGAGGCCGTGGCCCGGCGCCGCAATTTCGCAATCATTTCCCACCCGGACGCGGGCAAGACCACCCTCACCGAAAAGCTGCTGCTTTACGGCGGTGCCATCCAGCAAGCCGGTGCCGTGAAGGCCAAGGGGGAGCAGCGGAAGGTGACCTCCGACTGGATGGAGCTGGAGAAACAGCGCGGCATCTCGATCACCTCCACCGTGCTGCAGTTCGACTACTCGGGCAGCACGGTCAACCTGCTCGACACCCCAGGCCACCAGGACTTCTCCGAAGACACCTATCGCACCCTTGCGGCCGCCGACAACGCGGTGATGCTCGAGGACGCGGCCAAGGGGCTCGAGCCCCAGACCCGCAAATTGTTTGAGGTGTGCCGGATGCGGAGCATCCCGATCTTCACCTTCATCAACAAGATGGACCGGCCGGGCCGGGAGCCGCTCGAACTGATCGATGAGATCGAGCAGCAGCTGGGCCTGGCCTGCTGGCCGGTGAACTGGCCGATCGGCAGCGGCGATCGCTTCCGCGGTGTGATCGACCGGCGCAGCCATGACGTGATCCTGTTTGAGCGGGCCGAGCGGGGACGCCAGAGCGAGGAAAAGGTGCTGTCGGTGGAGGAGGCCCGCGACTCAGGTGCCGTGGAGCCGGAACTGCTGGCTCAGGCTCTGGAGGAACTGGAGTTGCTGGAGGGGGCTGGGGCCGACCTCGACCTGGAGCTGGTGCATGCCGGTGAGCTCAGCCCCGTGTTTTTCGGCTCGGCCATGACCAACTTCGGCGTGCGGCCGTTTCTCGATGCCTTCCTGGAGCTGGCCCAAAAACCCATCGCCCGGGCCAGCAGCGCCGGGTCGATCGAGCCGGTGGCGGCGGGTTTCAGCGGTTTTGTGTTCAAGCTGCAGGCCAACATGGATCCCCGCCACCGCGACCGGGTGGCGTTTGTGCGGGTGTGCTCCGGCAAGTTTGAAAAGGACATGACGGTGCAGCACGCCCGCACCGGCAAGGCGATTCGCCTCTCGCGCCCCCAGAAGCTGTTCGGCCAGGACCGCGAGGTGGTGGAGGACGCCTACCCCGGCGATGTGATCGGTCTGAACAACCCCGGCATGTTCGCCATCGGCGACACCCTCTATCTGGGCCCCAAGGTGGAATACGAGGGCATTCCCTGCTTCAGCCCAGAGATCTTCGCCTGGCTGCGCAACCCCAACCCCTCGGCCTTCAAGAGCTTCCGCAAGGGGGTGAACGAGCTGCGGGAGGAGGGCGCGGTGCAGATCCTGTACGACACCGACGAGAGCAAGCGCGATCCGATCCTGGCGGCGGTGGGCCAGCTGCAGCTCGAGGTTGTCCAGTACCGCCTCGAGCATGAATACGGCGTGCAGACGCGCCTGGAGCCCCTGGGCTTCGCGGTGGCCCGCTGGGTGGTGGGTGGCTGGAGCGAGCTTGAAAAGGTGGGGCGGATTTTCAACTGCAAAACCGTGCGCGACGCCTGGAGGCGGCCGGTGCTGCTGTTCAAGAACGACTGGAACCTCAACCAGCTCTTGGAGGAGCATCCGGAGCTGGAGTTGAGCGCCGTGGCGCCGGTGGTGAGTGGGGTTGAGCCGATCGGGCTCTAGGGGCAGGTGGGTCCACGGCCAGCCAGGGAGCGCGCCAGACTGATGCGTAACGAACCATTACAGCGATGCCCAAGCCGCTCTGGCTGGTGCGTCCCCGCCCGGACGGGGGCTGCGATTACGTGAGTTTCCTGCCCGCCCAGGGACCTATCGGTGCGACCACGGTGGAGATGCGGGAGGGGAGCCACCTTCCCCCCCAATTGCCCCTGCTCAAGCACCGCAAGCGCCTCGGTGCAGAAGAGGCGGAACATTGCCGCCGCCATTTGCAGCTCGAAGCCGGTTTCCGCTGCAGTGAGCCCCTTTTTTAGCCAAGTCTCGATACGCTCTAGTCCAGGCAACGTCCTGCAATCTCCCTGGTGCCGCGACGCGGCTCGTCATGACTCAACGCTCCGATCAGCCCTCTCCGGCGGCCAACCCCTCGGGCCCCTATGAGCGGTTGGGTGTTCCGTCTGATGCCAGTTTCGATGCGGTGCAGGCTGCCAAACTGGCCCGCCTTGAGGAGGTAGGCGATGACACGATGGCCCGCTCCCGCATTGAGGCGGCCTACGACGCTGTGTTGATGGAGCGGCTCAAGGAGCGTCAACAGGGCCGTGTCAGCAGTGCCGCCAAATCCGCCTCCCAGCGCGAACAATTGGCCCCGCCACCGCCGAAGTTGGCGGTGCCGGCGCTGCCCCAGCTGCCCCTGCCTCGGATGGCAGCGCCCCAGCTCAAATTGCCGGGTCTCGCCTTGGCCAGTGGTCGGGAGCGGTGGTTCCCGCTGGCGACCGCCGGGGTGTTGCTGCTCCTGCTGCTATTGGCTCCGGGTTGCCCCCCGGATTTGGTGCTAGCCCTGGCCACCGCCATGACGGTGATCAACCTGCAGTGGCGGAATCGCCGCTTTCTGGCGGCTGTGGGCTGGGGCTTTGGCCTGCTCTGCCTGGGCCTGTTGGTGGGAGCGATTCTGGCCGGCGCCCTCTCCACCAGCCTGCCCCTCGGCCTGCCTCTGACGCCCCTGCAGGTCCAGAGCCTGCCAGCTCTGCTGCTGTTGCTGCTGGGGGCCCTGCTGATCGGTAACGAGCGCAGCTGAGCGCCATGCACGGCCTGGGCCCAGGAGTGGATTCAGGGTCTTGGGTGGTTGCCCCCCAGTTGCCGTTCGGCAATGGCGAGGCCCAGCTGTTCGACACCCTGGATGAGCTGCACGAGAGGCTCTCCCTTGCGATGAACCTGCGTCGGCTCGAGCCCTGCGCCAACCGCGTGACGCTGGCCCAGCGCTCGGCCCTGCGGTTGGTGGGTGACATCGGCCTCACGGCGATGGCCTGCACGCCCACGGCTGCCCTGGTGGATGACCACCACGAGGCCGTGGTGGCGTTTCTGCAGCTCGGCCGGATCGACTACCGCATTGGTGGTCGTTCGTTTTCGGCTGAAGCGGGCCGCTCGCTCATGTATCTGCCGGGCGAGGCGATGAAGGTGCGCACCCACCCTCACGTTGGCATTGCCTACAACCTCAATCGGCCCCTCTTAGCGCGTTATCTGGTGGAGCAGGATCGCGCCCTCAGCCTGGAGCGAGCCCTGCTCGACCTGCATCGGCCTTGGCAGGTTGACCTGCGCGATCCGGACACCCGCTCTGCCCTGCAATATCTGAACCTGATCATTCGCCTGCTGGATGGCACCGGTGAGATGGTGCCGGGCCAGTCGATCCTCTCGTTATTGGAGGACCGGATCTACCAGGCCACGGCCCAGCTGCTGCTTCCCGCCATCAGGCGGGGGTGAGCTCGTCGATCAGCTCCTGGAGCTCGCCTCCACCCACCTCGTACACCGCGCTGCAGAAGTGGCAGGTGAGTTCAGCCTTGCCGTCTTCGGCCAGCATGGCGCTGAGTTCGTCGTGGCCCAGCAGCTTGAGGGCACCGACGCTGCGCTCGCGGCTGCAGGGGCAGTGGAAGCGCACCGGCGTGCAGGCTGCACGGTCGTCGAGAGGTTGGGGATCGAGGTCGGGGAAGATGTCCTCCAGCAGGCTATGCAGCTGCCCCTCGCAGGCGGCCAGCCGCTGGCTGAAGTGCTGCACCTCGCGGCAGCGCTCTTCCAGCAGGGCCACCAGGGCCGGTTCCCGGGCAGCCTTGGGCAGCACCTGCACCAGCACGCCACCGCTGCAGCGCACGCCGCTGCTGTCGATCTGCTCGCCGACGAACACCGCCGAGGGGGTTTGCTCCGAATGCAGCAGGTAGGAGGCCAGATCGTCGCCGATGCCACCGCTAACCAGCTCAACGGTGGAGCTGAACGGCTCGCCTTCGCCCAGATCCCGCACCACGTGGAGATAGCCGGTGCCGGTGGCGGTGCGGAAATCGAAGTGATGCAGCCCGTCGGGCTCGCTCACCAGATCCAGCTCCAGGCCGGGATGGCCCACATAGCCGCGCACGCTGCCGTCGCGGCCCGCATCCACCATCAGCCCCCGCAGCGGGCCGTCCGACTGGATGCGCAGGTTGACGCGGCCATGGGCCACCTTCATCGAGCTGGCCAGCAGCAGCCCCGCCGTCATGGCACGGCCCAGCAGGGCCGTGGTGAGGAAGGAGAGGCCGTGGCGCTCCTGGGCGGTGCGGCTGGTGTGGGTGGTGCTCACCGCCACCATCCGGATGCCCCCGCCGGCGGCCGTGGCCCGCAGCAGCTGATCGCTCAAGGCTCGCCGTTTCGATGTGAAGGCATCGTACGGAGCTCACTCAGCTGGCCCGCCTCCAGCCGCCAGCCCCCATCGATCACGCCTCTGAACAGCTCGGGTTCGTGGGTCACCACCAGCACGGCCCGCTCCTCGGCCAGGGCGGCCAGCAGCTCCAGCACCTCGCGTCGCACGGCCCAGTCGAGGCCGGCGGTGGGCTCATCCAGCAGCAGCACCTGAGGATTGCGCAACAGCTGCACTGCCAGGGCGAGCCGCCGCTGCTGGCCGCCGCTGAGCTGCTCTGGCGCCTGCTGCAGCGAGAGGCCCTCCAGCCCCACCAGCTGCAGTGCGTTCTGGGCCTGCTCGGCCGTCAGCCGCCGGTGGCCGAGCTTGAGCTCCTGGCCCACGCTGAGGCCGAGGAAATGGCGCTCCGGAAATTGAAACACCAGGCCGCACAGCCAGCGGCGTTGGCGGCCGTTGAGGGGCTGTCCATCCCAGAGCAGCTGGCCGACGGAGGCCTCGGCCAGGCCGCTGATCACCTCCAATAGGGTCGTTTTGCCACTGCCGCTGCGGCCGGCCACCAGCACGGCGCGGCCCACCGGCAGGGTCAAGTTGACACCTTTGAGCACCGGTTCCTGCGCCGTTGCGGGCTGATAGCAGACGTTGCGCAGCTCGAGCATCGACCCAGCATGCCGCCGGGCGTGTTTGATGGAGCCAGTCTTCCCCCCGATCCCGCTCTGCCATGGAGGTGCGCTTCCGCGAGTTCAACCCCTTTAATTGCTGGATCTGGATGCGTTTCCCCCATCCCCTGGGCTCAGGGGAGCGGGGCTATCTGGAAACCGCTTTCGACAGCTGGTTTTTCCTGGGCAAGCTGGGCGGCTTCAACGCCGAAAACCTCCAAGCCCATGAGGAGGGGGAGGAGCTGGGCTGGATGGCCTACAGCCATGAGGCGGCCGCGTCCGCCTTGCCGGCCCTGATGCACAACATGGGCCCGATGGAATACCAAGACGACTGGGCCCGCTGTTGGGTGGACCTGGGCACCAGCGATGCCTTCGCCCTGGATGTGTTGATCAATGCTCTGGGTCAGCTCAACAACGACGTGCTGGAGATCGAGGAGTTGCTGATCGGCGGCCTCAATGACGACTGGCCGATTGAGGAGCAGCCCGAAGCGATGTTTGCGGGCCTGGATCTCATCGATGATCAGGACGAGCACACCGACGAGGACGCTGACGCTGAGGAAGAAGATGCGTCCGGCAACGAGGCCTGGAGCTAGCCGGCGCTGTGGCTCGCGAACTGCGACGCCTGCTGATCGCCCCGGAGCGCCTGGCTGCTGCTGCGGCTGGATCGGGCGCCCTGGCCCTCAGCCTCGAACGGGCCGAGGGCCACTACCTCGGCCGCGTGTTGCGGTTGCGCCCCGGCGATCGCTTCGCGGTGGTGGACGGGGCCGGCCGGCTCTGGAGTGCGGTGTTGCAAGCCAACGATCGCGCCCAACTGGAGCAACTCCTGGCGGCTCCGTTGCAGATGGAGCCGCCGCCGGCGGTGCCCCTGGAGCTGGCGGTGACCCTGCCCCGGCGGGATGCCGATGTGCTGCTGCGCATGGTCTGCGAACTGGGGATCGACCGGCTGATCCCCCTGCAGGCCGAGCGGAGCGTCGACCCCGAACCCCTCACGCCTGGCCGCTCAGGCACCATCCTGCGGGAGGCGCTGGAGCAATGCGAGCGGCTCTGGCAGCCCGTGCTGGACCCATCGCTGCCGGCCCAGGAGCTGCTGGGCGCCCCGCCGCCAGGCGGCCCGGGCCGGGGATGGCTCTGCACGACGCGTCAGAGCAGCACGCCCCTGTTGGCGGAGGCGTTGGCAGCCCTCGGTTCCACACCCGATGGCCTGCCGGGAGCCCAGACTGTGGCGATTGGTCCGGAGGGCGGTTGGACGTCGCAGGAAGAGGACCTGGCCCGGGAGCACGGCTGGCAGGCCGTGAGCCTGGGCGACACGATCCTGCGCTGCAGCACGGCCGCTGTGGCAGCAGCAGCCCTGCTCAGCCACTGGCGCGCCCAGCGGTTGCCCTAGTTGCGGAACATGCCGGAGGCCATGTCCTTGAAGCCGGCCAGGTTGGCGCCAGCCAGGCGGCGGCGGCTGCGCAGGGTGTTGGCCGGATTGAGGCAGTCGGGGGCAAAGGTGGCGTTGCTGGGCGGGGGCAGGGCCTCCTGGGCCGCCCGCAGCTCAGCGGCAATGGCTTCGGCCGTGGTGAGGCTGCTGCTGGCGCTGGCCTGACTGGGTGTGGGGGTGGCTGCAGGGATTTGGATCGGCGCGCTCTGGCCCTCGGCTGACTTGGTTGGCGGGACTTTGGGTTCGGCGATGGCCACCTTGGCCGGCTCGGCGCCTTCACTGCCCAGGTCTAGGAAGAAGGAGGCCTTGCGGTTGAACACCATCACGGCAGCAGCGTCGTAGGCCGATTATCCGCTGCTCCGCTCCCCAGCTGCGCCACTGGTCGTGCTGTGCAACACACTTTGATGGCGCCGTCGCTGCCCCGTGCCGATCCCCGCCCCAGCCCTGGTGGCCCCCCAGACCTGGAGCCACTGGTTGGTGGCCCTGGCCCTGAACACCCTGTTGATCGGCGTGGCCCAGCGCCTGCCCCTGCTCACCCGGGCTGGCTGGGTGCACGCCGGCATCCTCGGCAGCCTGCTGTGGGGCTGCCTTGGGCTGAAGGGTTGGCTGGCGGTGGTGCTCTATCTGGCCTTGGGATCCCTGGTGACCCGCCTGGGCTTCCGCACCAAGCAGGCCCGCGGTCTGGCGGAGGGGCGGGGTGGGGCCCGGGGGCCGGAGAACGTCTGGGGTTCGGCGGCCACCGGCGCCCTGCTGGCGATGGCGACGGTGCTGGCGCCGCCGTCTTGGCAGCCCTTGCTGCTGCTCGGCTTTGCCGCCAGCTTCGCCGCCAAGTTGGCCGACACCTGCGGCAGCGAGATCGGCAAGCGCTGGGGGCGCCACACGGTGCTGATCACCTCCCTGCGCCCCGTGCCGCCGGGCACCGAAGGGGCGATCAGCCTCGAGGGCACCGCCGCCAGCCTCGCGGGCAGCGGCCTGATGGCGGCGCTGATGCTGGTGCTGGGCCTGGGGGCTGTCAGTTCGGTCAGCACCAGTTCGGTCAGCTCCAGTGCCGTCAACCCAGGAGCCGTCTGGCTGCTGATCACCCTGGTGGGACTGGCCGCCACCCTGATTGAAAGCCTGATCGGCGCCAGTGCTCAGCAGCGCTGGGCCTGGCTCAGCAACGAACTGGTGAATGGGATTCAGACGGCGATTGCCGCCCTGCTCGCCATGGCACTGGCTCCGCTGCTGCTGGCCCCGCTGGTGCTGGCGGCGGCCTCCTGAAGCCAGGCCAGCAGGGCATCCCCCCGGACCCTGGCCTGGCGGCTGGTGAGCCGCAGCTCCAGGGCCAGCTCGCTCCAGCTCAGGCCCTCCATCCAGCGCCCCTCCAGCAGCCGCTGCTCCAGCCGGTTGAGGCGGGCGAGCTGGCTGTGCAACCAGCGGCACTGCAGCTGCTGCTCTGAGTCTGAGTCTGTGTGGGTGTCTGATTCGGTGTGGGGTGTTGCTCCTGCTGTTGCCCAGCCTGTTGAACAACCCGTTGCACAACCCGCTGTGCTGTCTGCGTCATGGGCGCTACGGCCAGCGGCCAGCTGGTCGAGCAGGCAGCTGGCCTCCTCACCATCGCTGCCGGACAGCGGGGCATCGAGGCTGCGCACCTGCAGGGCTCGCTGGACCGCTGCGGCCTCCTGGAGCTGGGTCGGGGTGCAGCCAAGCTCCTCGGCGAGCTGGGCCGTTTGCAGGGGAGCCAGACCCTGGCCGCGGCGCTGCTCCTGCAGGCGCCGGGCCCGTTGCTGCAGTTCCCGCAGCCGCCGCGGTGTGTGCAGCGGTTGGCCGTGGTCGCGCACGTCGTGGCGCATGGCCCCTTCGATGCAGGGTAATTTAGCTCTGCGCTGCTTTTCAACCGATTGGTTTTAGCCGTCCCCTACAGCCGAGTCTCCAGTGCTGGCCAGACATCTGGGCTGGGTCTTGAGCGACAGGCGGCTGACCCCGCTGCTTATTGCAGCGCTCGCGGCTGGATCCTCTACGACGGTCCTGGCTACAGCGATGAAGGTGTCTCAGCCTTCGGCGGCAAGAACCTCCGGGAAGGCGAACTGGGCCGATTCCTGGCCGATGCCAAGGCAGGTCGCTTTGGCGTTGAACCCATCGCCCTACTGATCGAAGACCTGGATCGCTTCTCCCGGGCCATGCCCCTGGCGGTGCTGCCGGTGCTGATCGACGACCTGCTGAATGCAGGCATGACGATCTCGGTGATGAGCAAGGGCCGCGACCTCAGCCGGGAATCCATCAAGGCCAGTTCGATGGAGCTGCACGAGCTGTTGTTTTGGATGAGCGCGTCGCATGACTTCAGCCAACGCCTTAGTCGCCGCATCAGCCATGTTCACCAGGCCAAGCGTGAGCGCATCCGTGATGGCAAGCCCGTAACCCCCAGCAACGCACCGGCCTGGATTGACCTCGATGCCAATGGCCAGTGGGTGCTCAACGATTACGCCGCCGTAATTCGCAGGGTGGCGGCAATGGCTGCGGAGGATTTTGGCTGCCATGCGATTGCATCCACCCTGAACCGGGAAGGGGTTCCCTCGCCTGGTCAGTACAGGCGGGACCAGTGGGCTGCCCATGCGCAGCGTCGCAGCACCAATGCCTACAAGCCGGTGGCCTGGTCCGGAGCCAGCGTGAAACAGGTTCTCTCGTCGCCAGCGTTGATAGGTAACCGACAGATCGTCACCCCTGGCCACAAGCAGCAGATCCGAGAATGGCAGGAGCAATGCGCTCTACTGCGTCGCCAGGGCGTTGCTGAGGGCGAGCTACCAAAGCATCCGGCTCGCACCTACGAGGCCCCGCAGAGGGGCTATTACCCAGCGGTCATAACTGAGTCAGAGCAGGCCGCGATCCTGGTGGCACTGAAGCGTCGCCAACCCGCCTGCATGGGCCAGGTGTCGAAGGTGCGATGGATCGGCGCAGGGCTCACCTTCTGTGTCTGCGGCGAACCGATCGGTGCTGTCTGCTCAATGCGAAAAGGGGAGGCAACCTACTGGTTGCGCTGTAAGGGCCGAACCAATGGCAAGGGCTGCAGCCAGCCAGGGATAAAGCTCAAGGACGCGCAAGCGGCATTGCTGACACGCCTGGGTGCCGACACCTTTCTGGCGATGTTTGATGAGCAGCAGGGTGGGGAGAGGACCACGGCGCTGGCTTTGGCGATCACCAAGAAATCCAGCGCTCAGGCGACCGTCGATCAGCTGGTTGCAGGAATTGCGGCAGGGGAGCAAGCGATGGCTGCTGAGGCTGATCCGTCTGTTTTGGGCGTACTGGCCCGGCGGCAGGCACAGCAGGAGCAGCGATTAAGTGAAGCCATGGCTGATCTGCGGGATGCGCAGGCTGAAGTGCAGCAACTCCAGTCGATGCCAGGCGGAAGGGTGATCGCTGCTGAAGCTCAGGATCAAATCAGCGAACTGCTTCGCTTCTTCGCCGCTGGTGCCGACACTGTTGAGGACCGTCGGGCGGTGCAGCATCACTTTCGGCGGATGGGCCTCACTGTTCATCTGAACGGGGACGACGCTCAGCTGGGGCTGCAGGTTGGATCGAGCAGTCAGATCGACTGGAGGCCCCTGGCACGAGTTGCTCGGCGCACTGCCCTTGCCCAAGGCATCGCCAATCCACCATCGGCATGGGATCAGCCCGGCATTGGCGCTGGCATCGTCACCCGTGATGGCGAATTACTGGTCGTTCCCATGCCTGGTGAACCCCCGGCAGATCCTGCCGCTGCTGGCTACGACCAAGGGCTGGAAGATGGCCGGCGGTTGCTTGGCTTGGCCAGCGAGGAGCAACGCTGACCTGGCCGCGGCCCTCGTACTTGCCACACCCCCAGCGCCGTTTGCCTCGGGTTCAGGGGGTGGTGCGGATCCGCCACTGGGGGTTACCAAAGCATCCATAGGGCTGTCCTAGGTGTGTCGCAAGACTGTCCTATGGGTGCAGGCACACTGGCCGCGGCGATCAGGAGGGTTGCTGGCTGACCAGGTGGAGGCCCACCTCAGCAGCCCCCACCACCGGCACCAGCTGATCGGCCCGGAGGCCGCGGCAGCCGGGGGACAGGAACACTTCGCGCCAACGAGCTCCAGGAGGAATCTGGTCGGCGAGCAGGACAGGGGGTGGGCCTGAATAGCGCCAGCCTGGGGAAGGGGCCATGAGCCCTTCGGCAACCCACTGGGCGGACTCCAGCAGATCCTCTCCCCGCTCAAAGTCGTCATCCCGCCGCAGCAGGGCCTCGATCGCTGCTGCTTCGCTCTGGTCTGGGCAGATGAAGACAGCAGAAGAGGGCTCAAAGAACCATCCATAGGTGCAGATGACTCCTTGGGCGGCCGAGATCAAGCAATCCAGCTCGGCAAGCACCTGTATGACCGTGCGGGGGGCATCGGCATGGCGAGTCAGTTGGCGGCTGAGGGCCTCCTGGAGGTCCAGCGCTGCGCTGCAGAGGCCGTTCTCCACCTGTTCCCTGTCGATCGCGCGCAGCAACCGATCTGTTTTCAGCAACGCTTGCATCCCCCTGGTGCGCGTTGGCCATGTTGGCGGAGTGCCCTCATAGGCGTTCTTGAGCAATTCGACTATCCAGTCGCTGCAGGGGTCCAGATCACACCTACCCGAAAGTGATCGTCCTGGCAGATGGCTGGCTGAGGCGACGCTGACACCAGGGGGGTGGGCTGCTGCACCGGTTTTGCCCATCAGTAGCGCTCGTCAGTTGACTGCCCCTATTTGACATGCTTGAGTTGCTTCAGGCAATGATCGTCAGCGGCTCCTCGAATCGGAAGGGGAGTGCAGCAAGGGCCGACCCTTCCGTTCAATCCCAATTACCGATGAGCAGAAATGCCTCGGGGGGAGTGAGCACGGGCACCCCAACGCTGCAGTGCTACGCCTCCCCCCTCTTTCACAAGCTGGCCCATGAGGCCGCGGCAGCAAGCGGGATCAGCACCTCAGGGCTGCTGAGACTCGCGCTAGTTGATTACATCGCACGCCTGGGCCTTCGTGATGGCCTTGCGGAGGAACTGCGGGCCGAGGTGATGGCTCGCAAGTCCTACCGAGTCATCCAAACCCCGGACCCAGCGTCGTTGCACGCCGGCCACCCATCTGCTGCGGCGGAGGGCTGATGAATGGATGCCTACAACAAAGCCGCGAGAGATGGGAACTCTCACGGCGATGCCCCGGCTCAAGGGAACCGGGTTGTTGATGCCTACCAACTCATTCTGGCAGCAGATCAAGCTCTGCTGGTCAGGCGCATCGGCCTCCTCCGCCAGCACCGTGCCCTGGGCTGCGCCGGCCTGGAGGCCGCGGCCGGTCGGCTGATTGATCGCCACCCCGCTTGCCCGCACCCCGAGTCGCTGCTGGTGGACCGGCTCACCCATGCCCGTGATTTCGCGCTGTGGGAGGGGAGGGCATGACGGAATCCGGAAACGGCTACCGCGCTGACCTGCTCGCGCTGCCAACTGATTGGCGGCTGGTACGGGTGGGGAGGCACAAAGAACCGATCGCTGGCGACAACTGGTTTGATGCCGACAACTTCAGCGGTGATGAGGCGGCCGGCCTGCCTGGGTCTGGCCCCCCGGCTTGGGGACTGAAGTCCGGTCCGGTCTCCGGCGTGGTGGTGCTTGACCTGGACGCAGAAGGCTGGCGCGAATCCTTCCAGCAGGAAACCTGCCATCCAATTACCGACCTCCCAACCACCATCGGCTGGACGAGTGGCAAGTCTGGGCGTTCTGGCCATGCTTTCCAGGTTGATCAGGATTGGTGGCCCCATCTGGCCAACCGCCGCTGCTGGGTCAACGCCAACGGCAGGACCTGCTGGGAACTTCGAGGGGATCGACACCAGAGCGTCATCCTTGGCTCACACCCTGAAACCAGTGGTTACCGCTGGCTACCTGGGCGCAGCCCTGATGAGATCCCTGACCCGGCAGCAGCGCCTGACTGGCTGCTCGAGGCATTGCTGGTGCAGGAACTGCCCAACCTTCAGCCGCTGCAATCCAATGAGGACGATGCGGCCCGCGCCGCGGCGATGCTCGAGCATCTGCCCGCCGCTGATTACTGCAGCTACGACAGCTGGCTACGCGTTGGCATGGCGCTGCATCACACCGATCCAGGTCTGCTTGCCGACTGGGTGATCTGGTGCAAGGCAATGCCGAACTTCGATGAGGCCGAGTGCCTGGCGAAGTGGAAGTCTTTCGGCAAGGGCCACAAGGGCCAGCCAGCCACCATCGCGACCCTGTGCCACTTGGCCAAGCAATACGGCTACCGAGAGCCGAAGCGATCACGGAAGCCAGATGTGAGCCATGAGCACCAGAAAACGCATCCAGCAGCGGCAGCGAGCGCGCACGTGGCAAAGCAGCAGCAGGAGGGAGAGACGAACCCCCGCGAAGGCCAGCGGCCTCGCAATCCTGTGACCCCCGCAGAGATGTTGGCAGACCTGCAGAGCTTGGCGGTCAAGATGCAGTCCGACCGCGTGGGCTTTGCCGAGCGGCTCCCAACGCTGCGTCACCGCGCGGGGGACATTGGCCTCACGATTCGGGATAGCGAGCTGCTGGGACTCCTGAGCGCTGCACGCCGGCGGCGGCTCGGAGTGGAGGGATTGCTTGGCCCTGGGGATGTTCTCGACCTGAGCCCGGAGCCTTGGGCCTGGGGCGGCCTGCTGTTGCGTGGCTGCCTCAACCTGCTGGTGGCTGAGCCCAAGCAGGGAAAAACCAGCCTGCTGATCGCGATGATCGCGGCCTGGCATCACGGTGCCGGCACGTTCCTGGGCCGAGAACTGAACGGCCCCTGCCCGCCGGTGCTGCTCATCGGCACCGACCAGGGTCAGGCCGACTGGGGGAGGATGCTGCAGCCCGCTGGCCTGCTGGAAGGCACGGGTAAGACAGGGCGAATCCTGGCCCCCATCGTGGGCCTGGCTCACAGCGGCCGCCCGGTGCACCTTGACCCCGAGGGCATCGACATGATCGCGGAGAAGGCCCAGCAGCATCCTGGCCTGCTGGTGGTGATCGACAGCCTCTCGGCCTGCATCGCCCCCCTGGGCCTCAAGGAGGAGTCCCCCGAGATCGCCATGCCGGTAGCCGAGCTGATGGAACAGCTCGAGCCCCATGGCGCCACCGTGGCGCTCATCCATCACGCAAGTAAGGGCAGGGCAGGGGACAGCGCAACCAGGGCCAGCCGGGGCAGCACAGCTCTGCCCGCCCTGGCCTCTCAGATCCTCAAGCTGGCGCCGGCCACCCCCAACAATCCCCGCGACAACCGTCGGCTGCTCACCACAGAAGGCCGCGGCGGCTCACCCCAGGCCCTGGTGATCGAACGCGAGGGCAGCACCTGGGTTCTGCATGGCGGCATCGATGACCTTGAACAGGAACGCCAGCAGGCCGCGGCCATCGACGGGCTAACCGATCGGCAGGCCGAAGCCCTTGAGGTCCTTCGCGATCGGTGGGCTGGTCACCAGCAGCGAACAACCGCCGCCGACGTGGTGGATGCCCTGGGCCTCACGGGATCGGACCCCCAGGGGGCTGCCCGCCAAACACTCCAACAGCTGGAACGGAAGCGTCTGGCCCAGAGCACCAGGCTCCCCAGCCAGTTCGGGAAGAAGGGCGCCCATGCGTTTTGGCCCACAACGGAGACGATGCAAATGCCCTCGCGCGGGGGCTTTAAAAACCATCTCGGTTGTCTCCGTTCTCTCCGTAGTGACCCCCTCGCGCTTGAGGACCCGCAGCAGACAGATCTGTCAGATCCCTGTAGAGACCCAATAACCGAGAGAACAGAGACAACGGAGACAAAAATGCAGGCCCCCGCGCGAGAGGGGGAGGGCATCTCTGTTGTGGCGCAAGCAGTGGATGCCAGGCCAGCCACCACCACCGACTGGGTGCGGCTGGCCCTAGGCGAGCTGGGGCTGGCCCCTCACGTCGCGATGGTCTCGCGCGTGATGGCCTGGCTGGAGCAGAACCCTGAGCAGCCCGCCTGCACCCGTTCAGCTGTCACCACTGCAATGGCGCGCCTGCAAGAGGAAGACAACGACAACGAAACAGCAGCGCTGTTGGCCGCATGAGTGCTCCCTGGCTACCCCTGATCTCTCCACCTGCAGAGAGTTGCACCTGTGCATCGTGTCGCCGTTTGACCGCAACTCCCGGCGCCTGGCGCCTGGCTGCAGCGGATCTGCACCTCCCGCCGCCGCGGTGCCGCACAGGCTGCATAGGCGCCGCAACCGAAGCCGGTCGTTCTTGTCCTGCGTACCTGTTGCCATGGCAGAAGAACAGCTGAGCGAGGGCATGGGCGGCGCCTTCGCGATGGTGCCCCTCGAGCCCAGCGGGCCCCTGCTGGTGGCGCTGCGCGATGGCCTGCTGCTGCCCCGTGACGTGGCGCTGCTGTGGGTGCTGCTGGCTCGTCTGGATTGGCGCACCGGTCGGGCCTGGGTGAACAGCGCTGAGCTGGCCGCGGCGATGGGCCACAGCCGTACCGAGACCGTTGTGCGTTCGCTGGCCCGTCTGAGGCAGGCGGGGATGGTGGCCAAGGGCAGCGACAAGCGCGACCCGCGGCGGCGGTTCTGGTGCGTCAACCCCTGGGCCGTGGCAGCCACGGGCGGTAAGCACCGGCGCCGGCTGCAGGGCCTGCAGTTCAGCGCTGCTCTGGAGTGAGGCCCCGGTCAGGCGGCCAGCCGTTTGCCGTCGGGGCCGTAGCCGTGCTGGGCCAGGAACTTCACCCGTTGCCGTTGGCGTTCGACCTCAGAGCAGCTCCTGCACAGCTGCAGCTCGGCGCCGCACGGCAGCACCTTGGTGCCGCACCAGTCGCACGCCCCAAGAGCATCGACCGCCTGCTGCGCGGCACTGACTCGGCGCTGCTGTGCAGCGGCCTGGCCTCGGATGGTGCTCAGCGCGGCCTTCTCGACCTTGAGGTTGGCCAGGGCCTGATCCAGCTGCAGCTGGCGTTCGGAGCGGGGTCGTCGAGCCATGCCCCACGTTGCCGCCATCAGTCCACATCGAACAGGTCGGCCAAACCGGCGGGGTTTCGCCTAACTCCAGGATGTCGATCCGAAGCTGCAGGTGGCTGCTCACCGAGGTGTAGATGCCACGCCAGTAGGGGCTCCTTCAGCGCCGGCGGGACCGCACCACGTACCGCACCAGCAGGCCGACGGCAGCCAGCGGCAGCAGGACACCCACCACAGTGGCCACGAACGGCAGCGCAACCAGCACCACGGCCCAGACGGCTGTGCCCAACACCACGTAGACGACCACCTCAGCGGGCTGCACCTTCCGGGGCGACGGTCCGGCTCGGTACAGCTCGACGGTGCCGCCTACTAAGGATCCGCACTGCCATACGCCCTCTGGCAGCTCATCACCCAGGAATTCGAATGTGTTGTTCCGGTGAATCAAGACGCGATTCACCTTGATGCCATAGCGGCTGAGCTCAACGGCCATGGCACTTCAACCTCCGGCGGGTGGTTTCGCTCCGCTCCATGGCCCTAGCGATGACCGCAACGATCATGCCCTCGGCCGCCATCATCTGCACGCGCTTTCCCCATGCTGCTGCGCATCGGAGGCCCTGCCAAGCTCACCGACCCCGGCCGGTGCTCCTGTCTTGGCTGATAACAGTTGCGATCAATGCTCGGTTCCTCGGCGTGTTGGGCAGACCATGGGCCGCCAGCTGTATCTCAATGACCGTGTCGATGCGGTGCAGGCGCGCTTTGTGCTTGGCCCTGGCCTGGTCCCGCTCGGCTGCCCGCTGGCCCGCAGGCTTGCGGTAGTGGTGGACGATTGCCCAGCCGATACCCAGCAGCACCCACACCGGCCATGTCATCAGCATCGCCACCGCCACCAAGGGTGCGAGCAGCCAGAGAAAGTCCTTTGCGCTGGCCTGGCTGGGCTGGTGCGGGCTGGTCATGGTTCCTGTTTCGTAGTGCCTGATCGGTTGCGGATTCGGTTGCGGTCACGTGCACGTTCGGCAGCTCGACCATCGTCTGACTTGCGCCAGCAGGGAGCGCAGAGAGCCCGGCCGGTGCGGGATCGGCCCCGCGGGCTGTCTGGGTCGATCCGGGAGAGCAGGATCGGGCGGCCGCAGAGCAAGCAGGGCGGGGTGTCGGCCTGGTCTACCCCCGCTGCCTTGAGCCGTTCCCGGTAGGCCCGGGTCCGCTCAGCCGATGTCTCCCTGACCTGGTCTGGCATTACTGCAGTGTGACGACTGCGGCCAGTCTGGGCCGGGGTGTTTATGGCTGCAGCGATCCGCTGCCTCCATGCTGCGGGGTAGCTCCAAACAGCAGGGAGCGGGCCTCCTCGGCCTGCGCCCTGGCTGCATCCGCATCGAGGTAGCGCTGCAGGCTGGCCAGGCTCTGATGTCCGCTGAGCTCGGCCAGGGCCCGCAGGGGCAGGCCGGCCTGGTGGGCAGCGGTAAGTGCCGATCGGCGGAAGCTGTGTGAGCTGACCCGCTCCAGCCCTAGCCGTTCGGCCATGCGCTTTATGGCCAGCTGTCCGGCTCGGACGCTGAGCGGCTGGCGCACCGGCTGGCCCGGGAACAGCCAGCCCCGTTCACTGGGGGGGCACTGGTGCTGCCAGGCGTCAAGGCGCTGCAGCGCCTGCGGCGGCATGGTGAAGGCTCGGCTGCGGCCGTTCTTGGTGATGCTGCCCGGCACCGTTACCCGGCCGTTGTGGTCGATGTCGCCCCAGCACAGCAAAAGAGCCTCGCCAATGCGGCAGGCGCCGGCGGCCAGCACCGCCACCAGGGCGGCATCCCTGGAATCGGCGATCGCCAGCAGCTGGCCGATCTGCTGCGGGGTGAGCACGGCCGCCCGCCGCTCGGGCACTTGCTCTTGGTGTTTTCGGTCGCGAATGGCGGCGCGTTGCGCACCGCTGCGGGGTGTGGTGGCCATGGCGTCGGTTGGTGGTGGTGCGGTTCGTCTTTTGGGCAGAAGGCGAAACAGAGGCCCCGATCCCCTGCCAGGCCTTGCCGGTGCATCCGGCCGGCGCTGCAGGGGGCGGAATCGGGCCTTATTGCGAACGGTTTGGAGCCACGTTTCGGGCCCGCTGCCGCTGCGTTCAGGGGGTCGGGGCGCTGCTGGTGGTGTCGTCGTCGTGGTCGTTGAACAGCGGACCCAGGGCGCCACCGTCGAGGGCCAGCCAGCCCTGATGTGGGCCGGCCAGCTGCTGCGGTTGGGGGCTGTAGTCCAGGGGCTGGCCCCCCGGCAGCGGTAGGGCCTCCTGCCGGTAGCGGTGACGCTTCATGCCGCCGCCTCGATCGCCTCTGGCGCGATCAGATCGGCCGCCTTCTTTGCAGCGCCCAGGGCCTTGAGCAGGGCCCGCGGATCCTCCTTGAGCACCTCGATCCAGTTGCCGAGGTAGCTGGCGTGCTCCTGGAGTTCGGAGCCGATCCCCAGCCGGCCGCAGAGGATGGCGCTACCCATCTCGGCGATCAGCTCTTCCCGGGCGTAGGAGGGCGACCCAAACTGCCCGGCCATGCAGCGCTTCAAGCGGGTTTCGTGGCCGGTGCTGTGAACCGCTTCATGGGCCCAGGTCGCGGCGAAGTGCTCGCGGCTGTCGAACGCTCGCGGCTCGGGCAGGCTGATTCGGTCCTGAGCGACGCTGTAGCAGGCCAGTGCGCCGCCGAGCTGAGCCTTCACCTCCCAGGCCTGCAGCACGTCTTCAGCGTGGGCCAGGCGCTCGTGCTCGGGGCGGTCTTCGATGTTGCCGGTCGCCTCGTCGATGCGGCGGGCCAGGGCCGCGGTGCTGTCCTCGTCGATGCCAACCAGGTCGGCGGCATTGAACACGGGCACCAGCTTGTAGACCGTGAAGCTGCGGGCCTTGCTGCTGACCTCGCCGGGCTGGGCGTTGTCGTCTTCGATCGTGACCGGCCGCGGCTGGGCGATGCGGGCCGCCTTGCTGCCCTTGGCAGGGTGCCAGCCGTTGGCCTTGGCCTGGCCGGCGCCCATCCACAGCGGCAGGGTGTTGCCGCGGCTGAGGTTGCCCACCTCCAGCAACAGGGGATTACCCCCGCGGTACTGGTGGCCGGTGAGCAAGTTTCTGTGCTCCCCCTGGTGGCCAACCCACGGCCGGCGCCACGGGTTAACGCCTTGCTCCAGCAGGGCGATGAGATCGGCGGCCAGCTTCTCCTCTGGGCTGGGCCCGTCGTAGGCCTTGCGGGCCCTGGGCTTGGTCTTGGTGGTGGTCATGGCGGGGAACGTCGGAGGGGTGATGGGCCCAGCTGGTGGCCGGGCCCTGGTGGTGGTGGTGTGAGGGCTGGTCAGCCCGCGTAGGGCGGCAGGTCGTAGTGGTCGGCCATGGCGTCGGGCCAGACCGGCATGGAGCCGTCATCCGGGCGAACGGCCACCAGGTCGGCGGGGCAGACCCTGCGAACAGAGCGGGCGACCATGTGGGCTTCGGCCGGGGTGGTGCTCTCCGGGGTCTGCATCAGCTCCCAGGGCAGCCAGCCCCCAGGGCAGGCGATGGCGTGCCAGACGGCGCGGTGTGTGGTCGTCATTGCTCCAGCTCCTTCATGGCGAGCCGGATTGCCTGCCAGGCACGGCCCCGGATGCGGTCCGCGTCGGCTTCGGCCTGGGCCTTGAGCTGCTCGGCCTGGGCGCTGGTGCCCTCCAGCAGGCGGCGGGCATCCAGCTGGGCGGCCTGCCGTATGGCGATGGCATCGCAGCAGGCCTCAGCCCGTACCCGGGCGGCCTCCTCGGCCATCGCCCGGGCCCGTTGCGGGGTGTAGTCGCATCGCAGCTGATCGGCGAGCCAGGGCAGAGCGTCCCTGAGCCATGGGCCTAGGTAGCTGCTGGGCCCCAGCTGTGCGGCGAGGGCCTCGACAGCAGCGAGCTCGTCTGCCTTGGTTGGGGTGGTGGTGGTGCTCACTTGGCCACCTCCACCAGGCGGGCGCCTTCCTTGCGCCATTGGCGGCGCTTGCGGGGCTGAGCCAGGGCAGCGTGGCCGCGGCCGAGGATCCAGCCCTGGCCGTGGCAGCTGAAGCAAACGCCGCCTTGGATGTGGGCGAACCAGGGCATCGAGCCGGTGCCGTTGCAGCCCCAGGGGCACTCGTAGGCGTTGGGGTTGCCGGGCCAGGGGTTGGGGTTGGGGTCGCGCATGGCTCAGTACCCCAGCCAGGTCAGGGCCTGGGCTGCGTGGGTGAGGGGCAGGACGCCAGCGCCCTGGAGTTGGCCGGCGGTGAGCTCCGCCTGCAGCTCGGCCACCGTGGAGCCGTGCATTTGCAGGAGCCGGTGGAGGTCGGCCATAGCGAGCTGGCACGCGTCGTCACTGGCCCAGATCACCGAGCTAGCGAACGTGTCGGAGACGTAGTCCTGGTAGGCGTCGAGCCAGTCGGCGCGACTCCAGGTCAGCTGGTCGATGGGCAGAACCCAGCCCGCGGGCGCTGGTGCGGTTGCGGTTGTGGCGGTCATCAGTTGAACCCGGCCGAAGCCGGGGCGGAACGTGAGGGCGGTGGCGCCGGGTGCGGCAGGGCCTGGGCCTCGCTGCCGGTTGCCGGTTGTGGGTGCGTTCTGTGGCTGGTGCCGGCCGCTGTCGCTGGGCCCGGCTCCACCGCCACGGCCACCATAGCCCCGCAGTTGTCACAACTGCATTGACAGGGTCAAACTCGGGCCAGTGGATTGGCCTGGACGCACTGCAGCACAATAGATCTAGCGAATATTTAAAGATTCGTTGCAGGCCCGAAGGGCAAGCCTGCAGCCCGCGGTTGTCACTGCTTCTGCTGCCCTGCTGGCGGCTGCTGGCGGCTGCTGGCCCTGGCCTGGCTGGTGGTGCTCACCATCGCGAGGGGTGCGCCCTGCTCGCCCGGTCGGGCTGGTGGCGGTCGGCGCCCTGGTGCTGTTTGCCATGCCGCTCAGGCGGTGGACTCAGCCACCTCCGCAGGCAAGTACCTGCAGCCGGAGACCAGCGCCGTTGGCGCCAAGAACAGCGCCCAGGGGCGCCCAGGCCACCCGGTACGGGGGGAGCGCTGTTGCCTCGCGCTGGGGGTCACCACCACATCGCACGACCCCAAAACGGGGCTGGCCAGAGCATCCTTTGCGCCAGTCCGAGACCACCGTCGTTGTGGACCTCACCAACCCCGGAGGTGCTTAGGAGCAGATGCGGCTGAAGCTGGTAGAGCTGCTGAAGGAGGCCCTGGCCCTCCTGATGTAACTGCTCTGGTCAGAGCTGCCCGGGGCCTGTCTGTGCCATGTCATCCACGACGAGATCCTCCTGGGGGCCCCCGAAGCTCTGGCCCAGGCTGCGGCGGACCTGCTGCTGGAGGTGATGCAGGACCCGGGTCTGCAGACCCGTTACCGTCGCTGCAACTTGCTTATGACGGCAGCCTCCGAGACGCGAACCGATCCAGAGCAGATGAGCCCTGGCCCATCGGCTCTGCCCCCCTGAATCAGCAGGCCGTCCCAAATGAACGTGGAGCCAATTGTTGCGCGGGTGCTTTGGGAGTCCCGGTTGCAGCAAGCCAAACACCAGTCATAGACTTGATTTGACGGCCGCAACGCCTCTAGGAAAGTGACGGCGAGTGACAGAAGCGAGAGCTGATGGTTTGGACGCCCTACGCCGATTGGATTTTCACCGGGGTGAGCATCGCCAGCTTGTTGGTAGTGACGTGGCTGGTACTGCGGCCAAGAGCTTGACCCTTGACGTCTTTGCGAGTTAGCACAAAGGTACTTGCCGCAGGGGCCATCAGCAGTGCAGTGGCTCACCCTGGTGGTAGCCACGGCCGTGGACTCAAGGACCCATACAGGTGCCACCAGAAGCCATGAAAGGTGCAGAGGGAGCTGATGGAGTACTCACCCTCTGCTCAGATGGTGGCTCCCCGGGGGTGATTACTTGGGGTGCTGTTGTGCTCAGCAGACCTGTCGATCAAGCTGGGGGAATGAACCAGGCAAAGGAGACAGCGGCTGTTTATGGACCTTTCCTGACGCGAAAAATGGCGCAGGAGCGTGGGCTTAAGCAGTACTACCCCGGCAGCTTCTGCCCCAAAGGGCACTTGGCACCGCGGTTCACTAGCGGCGGAAGGTGCATTATCTGCCAAAAAGAACTGATGGAGCAGAAACGTCAGGAAGGATACTTCCGCGACTACGAAGCCAGGCGGCGAGAAGACGATCCTAACTGGCGCACTAATAAAGCAAGGGTTGCGCGAGATTCGTACCAAAGACACAAAGCTGATGAAGGGGCCAAGGAAAAACGTAAGGCTTGGTACGAACGGTTTAAAGATTCCGAGTGGTACCGAGAATCCACTAAGCGAGCGAAAGCTAAGTTTGCTGCTAGTGGCAAGAAGGCAGAAGCAGACAGGCGCTACGCCCAAAGCGATGAGGGAAAGGTATCGCATGACAAAGCCCGTAGGGAATGGCGCGAACGCTTTGAAGCTGAGAAGGGAATGCCGGTGAGCACTTGGCGGTTAAAAAATGATCCGCAGTTCAAACTGCATTCGCGGCTAAATACTCGGATTAGCGATGCACTCCAAAGGCAAGGCGTTGTCAAAGCTGCCAAGACTGCAGAGTTGATCGACGCACCAGTGGCGGACTTCAAAGCATATCTGTCCGCAAACTGGGAAGATGGAATGAGCTGGGATAACTACGGCAAGCGTGGCTGGCACGTGGATCACATCAGGCCATGCGCGAGCTTTGATCTAACGATCGAGGAACAGCAGCGGGTGTGCTTTAACTGGCGAAACCTGCGTCCGATGTGGGGCACTGAAAATATCAGTAAAAGCGATAACTACGACGCCCATGACGAAGAAGACTGGATAGAGATGATGCGCGAACTCGGCTTCGAAGGCGAATTATTCCAGCTCTATTCAGCCAATTAAGCTCCCCCGCTATCTCCAGGTAAAGCGCCAGCGTTGCCACCCGGCCACGATCCCAGGTTGGTGGTGGGGGGCAGGTGATGCCTAGAGCAGGGTTCAGGTGCTCGGCTGCCAATGGCCAGGCCTAAGCCCGCCTCTGCCGAGATGGCTCCTTGACGGGACAAGATGCATAGGGCTAGTACGGGCATACTTGCGTCAAGGCCGTGAAGAAGCAGGCGTGGATCCAGGACCCCAGGACCACCAACACGATGCGGTTCCACTTCGATCCCAAGAGTTGGAGCGCGCACCCGATGTACTTCGTCGATTCAGGCCGACCGATGCCTGGCGCACTCACAAGCGCCGTAACGACGCCAGGGAGCTGTGGAGGAAACTCCAGCGGCAGGGCTGGAGGCGAGTCGCTCCGCAGTGGGGCCTACCGCTCCACCCTCCAGCTGATCTCCTGGCCATGCCGCCCGGACGGCCGGAAGCTGAACCCATATCTGGAGAAGGTGGCTCCCCGGGGTTTGGCCCCCTCCAGAAAATTTGACATCACGCCGCTGCACCAGCGATGCGGCATGAGTTCTTGCTGTTCATCCGCCGCCGCAGGCGGTAGCAGGCAGCGGGAGCTGTTTGGGCAGCTCACTGCTTCCGCCTGAGCCAGCGGGCAAGCAGGGCATGTCGGTCCTGCCCTTCGATCAGGGCTGCAGCCAGCACGCTCATCCGACCCTCCGGATGCGTGGCGCGCATGATGTCCTTGGCGTGGCCCTCATCCATCGCCATCACCAGCTGGATGCCCGCGCCACCTTCGTCATCGAAGAACACCGCGAATCTGGGCAACAAAGCTGGAAGCTCTGAGTGAGTCTAGCTGGCAAGGCAAGGCACGACCTGTTTTGATGGTCGAAAGAACTCAACGGATGCGCCAGCCTCGCCTTGACCAGGGTTTCACTGTTTACCAGCTGTTGGTGAGCCTCGTGGTTGTCGTGATCGCCGGTTCGCTGTGGACGGCCTACACCAGCCACCAGAAGCTCCAACAGCAGCAACGCTCTGCCGCCGCGCTTCTTTTCAATAGATGAAGCCACACGCCGCTACTGGGAAGCTATCGCCGATCAGGTCATCGACCGTGCTGTAGAGGCGGCTCTGGAGAATCTGGCAAAGCAGCCTCACAACAGTGCCATCCAGCTGCGCTGGCAACTAATGACGCCACCACCACCCGGATTGCAGCCGGGAGATCGGCTCCTCTAACCGCTCCCAGAGCTACTGCGCTAATGGCTTGCTTACCTGGACAGCAGCGGTGATGGGGGTGGGTCCGCGAAATGTTGCGGCGTTGCACAGCCAACAACAAGCAGCTGAGGCACGCTGGGAGCGGCTGCAGATCAGAGGAATGCCACGACTGCGTTACCAGCAGAACCCATTGCCGATCGGCCCGGAAGCGCCACCAGTCGTGCTTTACGGGCCCGAACAAGCCATCCCGCCTGGTCTGCAGGTGGTGGAGCAAGGCAGGCTCGACGTGATAACGCTCGGCCCCTTGTTTGAAGAAGCATCAGCGGCGGCAGAACCAGATCATTGAAACAAACAAGTAAATCTGTTCACCACGATCTGTTCCCACTAGACAATCCGCTGTCTATTGGTACCTTGGCCGAGATAGCTTTAAACCCATGCTTACTGGATCTGAACTGCTCGCCAAAGTCAAAGAGCTCGGCGATGTCTCCAAGTCCGATTTGGTGCGTAGCTGCGGCTATGTGAGCACCATGAAGGATGGCAGCGAGCGCCTGAACTTCACAGCCTTCTATGAAGCCCTCCTCGGTGCCAAAGGTGTCAGCCTTGGCATCGATGGTGGTGGTAAGGGACGCGGCAAAGGCGGCCGTTCGCTCAGCTACACCGCCAAGGTGCAGTTCAACGGCAACCTGCTGGTGGGTAAGGCCTACACCGCCATGCTGGATCTGCAGCCAGGCGATGAGTTTGAAATCAAGATGGGCAAAAAGCAGATCCGCCTGGTGCCGGTGGGCGGGGACGAGGAGGAGTGAGCCACAAGCAGGAGGCTGACATGAACGCCAGCCTCCCATCCCAGGAAGCTACTGAAATCCTCCACTCATCACTGAGGGGTTCTGTTGTCATCCGTCATGGGAGTTCTTCTGGGGGTTGGAGTTTCGCTCAGGGGAGCGGCCGTGCAGTTCGACAAATAGACCTGCCTCCACCAGCTGTTGGAAATGCTGGTTGATCATGTCAGCGCGCCATGGCTCGCGCACTAGCCAGCCGGCCTCGAAGTTGTGACGCTGCGCCGTTTCACTGAAGTTGGCGCTGGTCACAAGGGCTTTTGCTTCTGGTGTTTCAGCATCCGCAATCACAATCTTGGCGTGCTGGTAACAGCGCTCGGCCGAGCCTGAGATCATCCGTTGGTCCACATAGGCGTGAGGTTTGGCTGGCCAAGGCCAGACTTCTCGGTTGAACCATGTTGAGATCGTTGCCATCGCATCAGCGCCGAGGCGATCTTCAATCTGTTTGGGATGGAAGAACAGGTCGACCCGGTTCAGCTGACCATGGGCCAGGCGATCGGCAATGGAGGCGAATAAGTCGCGAAACTCACTGCTGAGGCCGATGTTGTAGGTGGCGATCAACAGGCTGCAGCGCGCTTCGCTGATGAGTTGAGCGACCGTGGCAAACGTGTCGGCGGTTTTGGCATGGAGTGGATCTGGGCCAGACCAGACAAAGCTCCAGGCGTTCCGCTCCCTCTGCAGAGCGTCCTGGGCATCGGCGAGGCGATCCAGCAGCAATGCCATCAAGCGGGGATGAGCCCCCTCTTGCACCATCTCCACCAGCAGTGGCTCGAGCTGAAGGCGGATCGCTTCACTGTGGGTGAACAGCAACCCCTGCCAACTGGTGGGGGTGTAGTTCAGATGCCGGAGATCAGTCGCTACTGCTCGCAATGTCTGAGCCGGCAACGTGAGGTTCATGCGTTGATGAACTCCCAGAAGGATGGATCACCGATTTCGGGATTTGCCGAAACGGTGGGGCTCACCAGGGCTCGATCGAGGAACTCATTGCGGATCTCGCAGGAGGTTTCGGCGATCAATTCACAGCCATGGCAGGCGGCGCCATGGGTGGGGCGGATGTCGAAGGGGTGGTTGGGGTCGTGCTCGGAGCAGAAGGGATCGTTGCTACACAGCTGACCACGCTCGAAGGCCTTCTCCAGATAGGCCACGATCCGCTTCCCGGCACCCACCAGGCCGCCCAAGGTGCCCTCTGATCCGGAGCTACTGGTGAACAGCAGGATGCCGTAGCCGATCTCACTGTTGGCGTAGATCCGCTCGCGGATCGAGCTGGCGCCATAGCCGCACTCCAGTGCCATCTCGGTAATCAACAGGTGGCTGAGGCTGTGCAGCAGGAGGTAAGGGGCTCCAGGGAAGGGGAACTGGGCTTCGTCGAGGCCGCGGGACGCCAGCCATTCGTTTTCGAAAGCCTTGGTGAACTGGCCGGCGCGCATCACCACCGGATCACTGGCGGCCCAGGCCTTGATTGTGGCGGGATCGAACTCGATGAAGATCCCTTCCCCCTTGTTCTCACTGGCCGGCACCCAGCGCAGATCGTTGGCCAGTGGTGCCCGTCGATTCACCTTGGTCGTGTCGATCGGCAGGCCGCCCAGGCTGCTGGTACGGGCCGTGAAGCGGGTAAACCCCACCAGGGCCTGAACCTCCCTCAGACGGTGCACGAGCAGCACCCGCTTGATGGCGTTGCAGAACCAGGCTGGTGCGTTGGGGGGCTGCCACACATCCGCCTCGAACAAGCTCCCCTCGGCTGAGCTGGAGACACCATCCATCGGACCGATCAGCAGGGCCAGCTCCTCATCCTTGGGTTGGGCGAGCTGACCGGCGGATCCGCCCCGCTGGGCCTCGATCGTCTGCCAGAGGACTGCTGGATCCACCCCGGCGAAGACGCTCTTGAGACGTGGGTTGAACTTGATGGCTGCGGACACATCTGCCTCCGCTTCAATCAAGGCGAGGTCGTCTTTGAGTTCGGTGACGCGCTTGGCCAGGGAGTTGGCTTCCTCCGGCAGTGAGATCACCGAGAGGGTCTCGGTGAAGTAGGCGTTGGTGGCCGAACGCACCAGAAGACGATTCTTGGTGGGCTCACCATCGGTTGTGCACTTTTCAGGATCACGGGTGTTGCGGCCCAGCCAGGGCGTGTACCCCTGACAAAGCCCCAGAGGACTCATTTCTGTGACCAGGGCATCGGCAAGCTTGCGGGTGGTGCCCCCTTCTGACTGCACATAGATCTGGGTGAAGTCATTACCGGTGCCGGCTTCCAGCAGGTAGAGACGCTCGGTGTTCTTGCAGCCGAACTGGCGAAAGCAGAAGTCCCGCCAGCGGATGTCGCTGAGGTGGCCATGGGGGCAAGCCATCACGAAGCGAACAGGGACCAGCTGGTATTTGCCTTCGTCGTCCTGATAAGTGCGCCAGTCGGAGATGCAGCCGTCGTTGAAATGCACCAGGGGCCTGGCCCGGCAGGGAATTCCAAAGGCCATCCGCTCGCTCACCTTCTGAGCCACGGACCATTCGGGGAAGCGAAACGCCTTGATCGAACCGCTGATGTTCTTGAGCGGGTCCACCTCCTTGGGCGGGGTGCGCAGGTCAACGCGTGCCACCCCGGTGGCCTGCCGCACCAGGTTCAGCAGTCGCGGCTCATGGATCAGATCGCAGCCACGATCGTTCCAGAAATCCAGCCCCCCGATCAACAGGGAGTAGTCGGGCAAATCAACCATCGCCCCAGGTCCGTAGAGCTGGAGCACCTGGCTCTGACGCGCCTCACCGAGGGGCGGGGGAGCAGCTTTGCGGCGGGTGGAGGGGGGCATGGGGATGTGGGCGACTGGTTCAGTCGTCGGCGGTGATCTCTTCCTTGAAATTCACCATCCGAATCGGTGCGGAGGGCTCCACATCGCGCAGGCTCCAGTTGGTGGTGAATTGCTTGTAGCCCTCGGCTTGATAGATCGGATCGTTGTCGAGGGCGGTGTGCAGGAAGCCGGCACCGGCACCCTTTTCTTCATGGGTCCAGTACTGCAGTTTGGCTTCAGGCTCCTGGGTGAGCTTCCACCAGGCTTCGAGCAGATCGATCACGTGATCGCGTACTTCTGTGGGTAGATGTTCATCGAGGCTGTCGTCAGCGGCACCGGTGGCAACGCATCGATCCTGCAGCGCCTGGGCGATCTGAGCCTTGATGCGCTGCAGGGCATCTGCGGCCATGGCGCCTTTGGCACCAGCCAGGGCTTGATCGCCGTGGCGGGCCATCGCCACCACCACCCCCGGCAGGCCGCGATCAAGAGCCCGGCTGGCAAAGGGTGTGCAGCTGGTGGCCTCCACGTGGCGGTAGAAGGTTTGGTGCCAGTAGGGAAACAGCTCGAAATGGGAGCGATCCCTTGGGCGGTTTGGGTTGAGCAGCACCAGCACTAGGCCCGGCTTGTTTTGCTCCGGGTTGTCGCTGAGCTGGCGGCCAACGCGGCTGGTGGCCTGGATGTACTCGGCTGCGGTTTTCGGTTGGTTGAGCACCACCATCAGACCCAGGCGAGAGATGTCGAGGCCCACCGAAATCATGTTGGTAGCTAGGGCCACATCGAGGTGGTCCTTATCTACGTAGGGCTTGGAGAGCCGATCTTTAGTGCTGCTGATCTTGGCGGTGTTGACGCGAGAGGTGAGCTCCTGCGGTTCATTGGGCCGCTTACGAGTAGCAAAAGGGTTAACGAAGCCCTCCATATCAAGGGCTCGGTTTTTGGCAAATTGCTCCAGCTGGCCACCGAGTTCGTCTTCCAGGATGCTGCGCGTCACGCCCAGCTCCTTGAGGTTGGAGAAATAGCCCAGTAGGGTCATGTAGGGATCGGCTGGGTTGTTGGCGCCCATGGCCTTGTTGTCGTTCCAGCCCTTCTGGGCTGCGGCCATCAGGCCCAGGTAGGAGCGCAGCAGCACGCCCTTCAGGTTGCGGCCCGGCGCCGAGAGGCCCACATACAGCCGCGCCTGGTCGGGATCGGGGATGGTGCGAGAGAAGAAGTTGTCGTCGCGTTCTGGGCCCGGCGGCGGGAAGATCCGCACCTGGCTGCGGGCGAACAGGGCCTTGATCTGGGCCTCGGCCCGGCGCACGGTGGCGGTGGAGGCAATGATCTTGGGTGGCGGCGAGGAGGCGTTCGGCCGCATCAGCCCCTCGATCACCGTTTCATACAAGCCAGCGAGGGTCCCGAGGGGGCCGCTGATCAGGTGCAGTTCGTCCTGGATCACCAGTTCCGGCGGCAGTAGGCGGCCGTGGGGGATCTTGAGGCCACCGGCGCTTTTCTCGGCAGGCCCCCAGAAACCGGCAGGTCCGCTCCTCGTGGGCAACTGATAGGTGCTGACGTTGCCGAACAGGGAGGAGGTTTTGCCGACCCAGGGGAGGGCGGCAAACTTGTCGATCGTGGCGATCAGGAAGCAGGGCAGGCGGCGGTAGATCTGCTCGTCCACCGCCAGCACCGGCAATGGCGTGCCCTTGTGGAAGGGGCATGGCCCCATGTGGGCGAAGTCCTGCTTGGCCTCAGGAGAGCGGGGTTCGCGGCAGTAGATCTCCAGTCGATCGGGATTCCTCGGGGGCAACAGGTGAAAGCCTTCCGGCTGGAGGGGGCGGTTGCACCAGGGGCAGGTTTCGATCGGGATCGGCCGATCGCGCTTGCCCGCCTTCCACTTGGTGAGCATGGCGTGGGTGGACTGTTGGTCGCTGTCGCCCTGTCCGCCGAGCTTGTTGGGGGTGGCGGCCTTGCCCACCCACATGCCGATCTCGAAGGGCCATTGACCCAGCAGGTAGGGGTCGCTCTTCTCGATTCGCTCCAGGCGCTCGAGCTCGAGGGCGCAGATCAAGGTGGCAGCACGGCCGAGCTGATCGAGGGTGAGCAGCCGCAGGGTGTAACGCATCAGGACGGTGATGCCGGCTGATTCGATCCCAGGGCTCTGGAGGCGGCGATGCACCAGGAGGAAGGCCGCCAGGCCCAGGTAGGCCTCCGTCTTGCCGCCACCGGTGGGGAAGAACAGCAGCTCCACAGCCTCACGATCCAGCCGGCCATCGGGGGTCTCAGGAGCCGCCAGGCCCGGCAGATTCATCAGCACAAAGGCCAGCTGAAAGAAGCGCCACTTCGGGATGCGAGTGTTCGGAGCGATGCCGATCTGATCGGGCGGCACCTTGGCGCTGAAGGCACTGCGATGGCGGCTGGCGCGGGCCATCACCACGTTCATGGTGCGGAAGGCCTCGCGCACCAGGGGATCAGCCAGCAGCTTGATGCCGTTTTCGATGCGCTTGGCGCAGGCTTCCGCTTGGGCCCGCAGCTGCTTGGCGGTTTCGTTCTGATCGTTGTCGCTGATGGGGTGTTTCGGTTGCTGGGTGATCCAACCCCGGTAGGCCGTCACCATCGGCATCAACTCTTTGCCGATGCGTTCGCTGCGGGCCAGATCCGCCAGGGCCTCCATCCCCATGGGCACGTTGGTGCCGGGGGGTGGTTCGGGAAGGGTGCGGAACACCCGGGCGGTGGGGAGCCAGGTGGTGGTGAGCGTGTGGCAGCGGGCGGGGTTGTCGTCTGGGATGCCTGAGGCGATCACGGCGACGTTGTGGCCGCTCGCGAAGCAGTAATCGCGCCGGTATTGAAGGGCTGCGAGGCGTTCGTCGGGATCCTTGGCGGCCTGCTGCAGGGCATCGCGACGCGGTGGGAAGCCCTGGGGGCAGTGGAGGCTCAGCTCCACCTGGAAAGCAGACACCGGATCGCGGTGACGGATCTGGTTGGTTTTGGGGGGCTCCCTCTTGTTGAGCAGAAAGAGCGACACCGACAGCTGATCACTGTGATAGCCGAGCTTGTTGGGGGCTGGCCGGGCGATCCAGCGCAGGCAAAGGCCCTGAGGGTTGGCCTCCAATGGGATGTCTGGGCTGGTGCCCTCGTCGGCAATCGTGAGCGTCACGCTGTGGCGCTGGGGGCTGCGCAGCCAGAGCTTCTCGTCGTCGCCATCGACCGGGGCTGTGTAATCCCCCCAGGAGACCGTGGCTTCAATGGTGGAGCCGCGCTCCAGGATGAAGCTCAAGCCGCAGGACGAGGTAAACCAGCTGCGGCGGGTGTTGGCCTGATCAAGGGCATCATTGGCGTCGTCGTCCTTTTCCTGCTTCTCCAGGCGGTTGGCGGCATCGCTGCTGGGTTCTTCTCCGGCGAGATCAGAGAAGGAGAGTTGTTCGTCTGTTGTGGTGCGGCCAGCTTCCTGCTGGAACACATGGGGCACCAGGAAGCCGGTGGTGAACCAGACCGATGGCGGCTGGGGCAGTTGCTCATGGCGGCGGGCGACATCGTCCCAGCTGGGGCCGATCAGATCGCTGTGGAGGGCAGCGACGAGCTGGGAGCGGATTTCAGCGGAGGTGGCCATGGTCAGGGAAGCTCCCGATCGAGGCGATCGAGCAACTGACGGCACTGATCGACCAACACAGGCAGATTGGTCTTGATGACACCCCAGACCAACTGGTTGTTGATATTGATGTACTCGTGGGTGAGCTTGTTGCGAAAGCTGATGATCTGCGGTGCCGGCTCGATCTCTCCGAACAGCGCCTGATCACGTTGAGACAGCTGCGTCAGCGCTTCACCGATGGTGATGAATTCACGCTCGACAGAGGAGCGGATCAGACGACTGTTGCCGTACTCGTCGAGGCTGATGCCAGCAATAGCCTGGTGGATGGCTTGCCCTGCCTCGATCACATCGCTGAGGAAGGCCCGAGGATCACGCTTCATAGATCAACTTCTTCGAGGCCTCGATATCGCGGCGCACGTAGGGATTGCGTACCGCATCGGCCATCACCAGATCCACTGGTTTGCCGGTGATCGCGGCCAGTTGGCGCTCCAGGCCGAAATAGGCCTTCACCAGGGCACCCGGCTCGATCGGCTGGAACTCCACGAGCAAATCCAGATCGCTCCGGCTGGGGTCGAAGTCGTCGCGCAGGGCCGAGCCGAACAGGTGCATGCGCAACACCTGATGCCGCCGGCAGGCGTCGGCGATGGCGTCGAGCTGGGGTTGGGCGAGGGCGAGGCTCATAGCGCCAGTCCGATCTGCTCAGTATCGGCCGGATCAGCGGCCTTGGCAGGCCTGCCGCGACGCTTGCCGCCAGCGGCGGCTGTGGCTGCAGCCTTCTTGCCGCCCTTGCTGTGGAGGCCCTGGGCGACCTCCTCCTCGTAGCGCTCGGCATTCAGCGCCAGCAGGCGGGCGAGCACGGTATCGCGAACGGCATCAGGCCAGCGGTAGCGCCAAGCCAGCTCACCTTTAGAACTTGAAATGCCCATCGACCTTAGGTATTCCTGAAAACGAATTGCGCCATAAGCGTCGGGGAAGAAATAACTGCCACCAGAAGTGCGGCAAGCAATTGCATCTGGCATCTCGACATCCTCGGGCATATCAAGTTCTTCCAGAGCAAACCCGTAAGAAAGGTCCAAATCATGCCAACCATATGAATTCAAGACCTCTTTATCTAGACTCCTGCGAGCAGACCGGAGCGCATTAATCTCACTTTCAGTCGTAGCAATAATTGGGCTATGAAAAAGGTTGTACACACTTGTAAGACCAATACCAAGCTCCCGAGAAATAGCACTTCTTATTTGGTGGTATTGAGAGCCACACTCGCTCAGGACCACCAGCTTTTCGCTGGCGGGGAGAGGAAAAGTGGAAAACGAAGTAGATGTACTATATCTAGTTGCCTTGCCAAGTCTGGAGGAAGAAATTGCTACGAAGCATGAATGCAGGGTAGATTGCAATACCGCAAATAGCGAAGGTCTATCGTCACAGAAAAGAATAACTGCGTCAGAATAAAGGTGGTGGGGATCGACAAATTCAAAGAATAAGTGCTTAGCTACACGAGTGCAGGCCAGAATTCTTTCAAGTCTTCTCGCCTTGTCAAAGAACTCTGTTCGCTTATCCCAGAACAGCCAAGGGCGATCCTCGTGAACCTGCTGAGTGTACTTCTTTCTTTCATCAGAATTAACCCTACAAATAACCTTAAGAATCTCGCCGCAATCTCTAATCTCATCGAGACTTCGCTCGCCAAAGTCGATGACATATCTCCCTCCATCTTGACCAATGCAGTTATTGAGTATATCCCCGTTAACGTATCTCCGCAAGTACTTTGATATTCCAGGATTATCCTTTCTGATCAACTCCAGATCGCTATAATCAACGACGAATGCACTTCCAATCAGGCAAACACCCTGAGAAAAACTAATGCCGTGATTCAGCCTCTTCGCCTCCTCTATGTCAATTCCGCCTAGCAGTGCGGGGCTAATCTTATCGACGACACGATCATTTAGAATGGGCGCAAAGCCACTTCCGCCTTTGCAAGCGCAAATGATTGTGATCACGACAGATGCAATTCCGGGCCAGTCTCTATCAGTCACCGCAGAATAGATTTCTCCATCATGCTCCTGAATATATGCAAGCCCAACCCTTCTTGTAGCAGTCTCAGAAATAGAATTAGTCGCTACGAACGCCATCGCGCCTTTGGGCCGCAAAAGCTTGTACAATTCTCTAAAGAAGTAGGCACACAGATCTGCAGCTCCAGCCTTTGCGAGTGTCCTGCTCGTAAGATAGTCAGAGTAGACATAGCCAAGAGCACCCGCAATCCGACTGCCTCCAAGGAATGGTGGATTACCGATAAATACATCAAAACCCGGTTGATCCCGGCCGAACACATCGGGGAAGGCCAGCTGCCAGTGCAATGGCTGAATCCCCTTCTCCCCCTCACGCAGTCGCTCCAGGGGCTCAGCCAGTTCTGCCTCCAGTTCATCCGCTGAGTTGTGCTGCAGGGTGGCCTCCAGATACAGCTGCTTCAGCTCCTCGCGGTCCTTCGGCTTCTTGCCGTTGAAGAACGCCGCCACCAGCAGATCCCCCACCGTGCGCAGGTAGGCGGTACTGGCGTTCAGATCGTCGAGCGCCTGGCGCTTCTGGGCGTCGTCGGCATCGCTGCGGCTGTCGGCATGGAACAGGGCGAAGCTGCGGGCCTCCTGCTGGCGCACCTGATCGAGATAAGCCATCTGCAAGTCGCGCTGCAGGCTGGCCCCCTTCAAGGCCTTCTCGATCTCGGCGCGCTCCATGCCCACCAGGGAATCGCCGCACTTCAGGGCGTGATCCACAAAGGTGAACGGTGCGTCCTTGCTCAGGCTCACCAGCCACAGGCTCAGGCGGGCCAGGTTCACCGCGAAGGGGTTCTTGTCGACCCCATACAGGCAGCTCTGCGCAATCAGCCGGCGGGCATAGATCAGGGGTTCTTCGCCCAGAGCATGGCCACCCGGTTTCAACTCCTCTGGCAGCCCCTCGCGGACCCAGGCCTGCTCCAGCAGTTCGGCCAGGTAGCGGCAGCACTCCACGAGGAAGGCGCCGGAGCCCATGGCTGGATCGCAGATCTTCAACGCCAGGATCTGGGCCACGGTGGGTTTGCCGCCGCAGCGCTCCAGCCAGGGGCGCAACGCCTCCTCCACGATCGGCCGCGTCAGCGATCGGGGCGTGTAGTGGCTGCCGCTGCGCCGCCGCTCTTCCGTTGGCTGAAACACCAGGCTGCCGGCCGCCTGAGGCCCATCGAACAGCTCGTGGTTGATGCGCGGGGCCAGGGCTTCCAGCAGCTCGCCTTCGCTGGTGGCGGCCTTCAGCGCATTGGCCGATTTGGGCGGCAGGGTGGTGGCCGCTTCTTCTTCCAACCACGCCTTGCGCTTCCCACCCGGCAGCGCCAGCAGGGCATCGAGATCCACCGCCGTGGTGAGCTGCTTCTTTGCCCCCTGGGGTTTGCTCTTCAGGCCGATGCAGCGACCAGGGATTCGGCGCACCGCATAGCCCATGATCCCTTCGTACACCGAGCCGATCTGCTCCACGTCCAGCGCCCGGTAGCTGATGCGCTCACCCTTCACCACCAGCAGGTTGGAGAGCACCTCGTGCACCACCCCATCGCTGATCCAGGGTGTTTCCAGCCAGGGGTAGACCGCCGGATCGAACAGCTGCCCTTTGCGCGCCGGCAGGTAATCCACCGTGGCGCCACCGCCGGCGAACACCAGCTGGCAGAGGCTCATCAATCCGGCCCAGGCGCCGTAGCGCTGCTCCATGGTGTCGGGAAACTCAGCGGCGTCCTGCTCCAGCCGCTCAAAGACACCGCTCACCTTGTAGTTCTGCTCATACACCGCATCCTTTGGCAACAAGGCGTTGTCTTCCGCGTAGAGCAGAAACACCAGCCGCATCAGCACCGTGATCAGGCCGCCATAGAGCTGCTTTGGTTCGTTCTCGGCCAGATGCCCCAGCAGCAGGCCGCCCTGGCGCTGGGTGAGTTCATCGGCCTGCTGGAAGCCCCGCAGCAACTCCCACAGCGCAGCGAGCACCTGATCGGCCAGGGCGTTGCTCACCACCGCTTGGAAGCTGCGGCTCTTTTTGAGCACATCAGCGAGCCGGTAGCCATCGGGATCGAGGAACACATGGCTCTGGCCCAGCAGCAGATCCAGGCCCGAGAACATCAGCCGGCCGCTCACCGCCGCGAGATCCTTGAGCGAGAAGGTGATGTGCCCAGAGCTTTCACCCTTCGGGGCCACCACCAGCCGCAGCTGACTGCCGTTGAACAGCAGCCCCGCCTCCACGCCTGTTTCGCGCAGTAGCCGCTCAAAGCGCTCCTGGGCACTCGCGCGCCAGAGGTGCTCGCCACCGGTGACCTTCTGATCCAGGGGCGTGAGCAACGGCAATTCCTGCACGAGCAGCTGGGCGCCATCGCCGGCCGCAGCAGGCACCACGGCTGAAGGTTGCAAGGTCTCGCCGAGTTCAGGTAGGTCCCTGGTGTAGCCCTCGATCAGGTTCGGGTCGCTCTGGACCTGATCACCACTCCAGCCCAGGTGATCCACCAGCAAGGTCTCGATGCGGGAGAAACCCAGCTCCCGGTCTTCCGCATCCGCCTCTTCATCAGAGCCAAGGGCTTCAAGGGATTCCCGGTAGCGCTCCTGCCGCTCGATCAGCTCACTGCCACTGCGGGTCACCACCCAGCCGGCGTCCTGCATCGCAGCCGGGGCCACCACCAGGCCCACCGGCTGTAGGTAGCCCAGCCACTCCTGGTGGGCCAGCAGCTCTGGATCGCGTTGGACTCCTCGTTTGGCCATGTTTATCCGCTGATGGGCCAGAGGTAGACGAGCCCGGCTGGCTCCAGCCGGTGGGTGATCACCCGATAGCTCTCCTGAATCCGCTTCGGTTCGGTGGCCAGCTCTGATTCGATCGTTTCCAGCCGCCGTTGCCAGTGCTTCTGATCAGCCGAGAGTTGTTTGCGCTCCTGGCTGGAGAGCTTCTGCAGATCCAGGGCAGGCACTTCCAGCTGCTCTTCCAGACCTGGGATCAGTGCGGTGGGATCGGCGGCCGCGGCCTGTCGATCGAGCTTGGCTAGATCCCGGTTGCGCTGTCTCACGGTGGCATTGATGCGTTTGCGCTGGGCCCGGAGCACCTCCTTCAGTGCATCGGCCTCGGTGGAACCCCGCTGCTTGAGCAGTTCAGCCGCGGTGGCCTGGGCTTGTTCGGCTGCCGCATCCAACGCTGGTTTGAGGGCCGCGACATCGGCTGGGGCATCGGCTTGCAGCTGGCTGCGGATGGCAGCCGAGACCGCCTCTGCGTTTCCAGCCTCCATCGCCTTGGTGAGTACAGCCCAGGCCTGCTGTTGTTGAGCACCCGCCAGTGGCTTCAGCGCAGAAGCGCGGTCGTCGCCGGGATGCCAGTCGGCGATCACGCTGATCAGCTGATCATGCAGTCGCGTGGCCCCCTGGCCAAACAGCGACAGCCGCCCCAGCACCAACACCTTCGGCTGCGGATCCGTGCTGGCCAGCACACAGGCCCGACTCAATTCGTGGTGCAGGAACCCCTGGCTGAGGAAGCGGCTCAGCAACCGCTGCACCAAGCGGTGCTCCAGGTGCAGGTGCACAGCCTCGGCATTGAGCCGGCCGGGATCCGAGAAGATCACCGGCCGCACCGGGTGCTCCTGGCGCCACTGCCACAGGGGCGTCTTGCGATCCCACACGCCTCGCAGGCTGTCGAGGGTGTTCTCCCAGCTGCGGTCGTTGCTGCCGGCCACCAGGGCCTCGGGATGATCCAGCCGCCAGCAGGCCTGCCCCTTGTCGTCGTTGCCTTTCACCAGACCACTCACGCCCAACAGATCGAGCGAGCAGTTGAGGGCATCGCGGAAGGGGTCGTCATCGAATCCCAGCCAGCCTTTGGATTTGGCCAGCAGCTGGCGCAGCTCATCCTGCTGTTGCTGCAGCTTCTCCACCCGCCGGGTCGCTTCCAGCTCCTCGCGGGCGCGGTTGAGCATCGCGCCCCGATCGGTGCTGGCTGAATCCATCGCCAGCAACTGCTGCTCCACCACCTCGGTGTCGTCGGTGTCGATGCCGCCTTCGAGCACTTCATCCACCTGCCGCTGCACCAGGGGCGAAAGGGAACCCAGCTCCTGGCGGATCACCTCCGTTTTCTTCACCAGGACATCCATCACCCGGTCCTCCGGCCGGTCTTCCAGCACGAAGTAGTGGCACCACACCTGGGGAGCGCGCTGCAGCTTGCGGTCGATGCGGCCGTTGCGCTGCTCCAGCTTGCTGGGGTTCCAGGGGATATCGAAATGGATCAGGTGCTTGCAGTGGTTCTGAAGGTTCACCCCCTCGCGGGCGGCGTCGGTGGCGATCAGGATCCGCAATGGTTCCTGATCGGGGTCGGCATTGAACTGGGCCTTCAGTCGCTCGCGGTTGTCTTCACTCATACCGCCGGTGAAGGGAGCAATACGGCGATCGGCATCGTCATCTCCGAGCAGGTCCCGCAGTTGCCGCTCCAAATAGCGCTTGGTGTCGACGTAGTCGGTGAAGATCAGCAGCCGGGTTGGGTTCCATGCAGCCTTGGCCTCTCCGAGATTGGGGCAGAGGTGGGTGCGCAGAAACTTCTCCAGCAGCTGGATGCGGGGATCGGCCAGGGATCGATTGGCCGCTGCGATCTCGCCCATCCGCTCCAGTAGGGCCAGATCGCTTTGATCAGCCTCAACGGTTTGGCGTAAAGCCGCTCGGGTTTGAGCCTCCTCCAGGTTGAGCAGCTCGTCTTCTGTGAGTTCGGCTAGGTCGCTGTCGTTATTCACGCCGCCGAGCAGCAGATCGAGTTGGGCACCTGAAGCCGCCAGGGATTCCCGCCGCTGTTCTTGCTTTTGATCCAGGCTCCTGCGGTGCACCTTGAGGGTGCGTGCGAAGGCCTCGATCGAGCTGAGCAATCGCTTCTGCAAATTGGTGATCACCAGCCGATCGGCATTGAGTTGCCGCTTGGTGGCACCCCCCAGGAGCAGCCGTTGCTCCCTCTGCTTGCGGTACTTCTGCAGCAACCGTGAGAGCTCCAGCTCTGGGGTATCTGCTGGCAGGCTGCCTTTTGGTACGGAAAGTGGTTCAACAATCCGCTCAGGGAACTCCTCGCCAATGCGGCGTAGGTCTTCCTTGAGGCGGCGCACCAACACGGTGTCCAGATCCCCAGGCTCGAAAGGGACACCCCGCACAAAGCGCGCTGGATCGAGTAGTTCCAACAGAGCCGTGAAGCTGTTGCTGTGGCCGTTGTGGGGTGTAGCCGAAAGAAAAACGCGGTGCTCGAACAGGGGCGCCAGGTCCCGCAGACTGCGGGTCAGCCCGGAATCGATGGCATAGCGAAGCGTGTTGCTGGCCGGCGCGGCGTTGTGGGCTTCATCAAGGATCAGGAGGCTCTGGACAGGAGACTGGTCTTCCCCTCCCTTGCCCTGCTCCAGCCACACCCGCAGCGGCGCGGAGTACTCCGAATTGCGCAGCAGCGCATGGGAGATCAGGAAACGGCTGCCGGTGCTCCAGGGGTTGGTGCCGTAGCCCCGCTCCTGGCGCACCTTGGCCAGGTAGGCCCGGTCCATCACGGTGAAGGCGAGGCCAAAGCGGCTGGCCATCTCCTCCTGCCACTGCCGCAAGACAGAGGGAGGGGAGCTGATCACCACACGCTTGATCCGCTGGCGCAGCAGCATCTCGCGCAGGATCAGGCCTGCTTCGATCGTCTTACCCAGGCCTACGTCGTCGGCGATGAACAGGCCCACCCGAGGCATCTGCAGGGCTTTGCGCAGCGGTTCGAGCTGGTAGCCCTTCACATCGATCCCGGCCCTGTAAGGGGCCTGGAATAGTTCAGCGTCGGTGGCGGTGACGCAGTTCCAGCGCAGGGTGTTGAGGTAAGCGGCGAACTGCTTGGGCTGGTCAAAGCCCCGCTGGGCCACCGCCTCCCAGCTGCTCTCCCCCAGCACTTCGAAGTCGATCTCCCGCTCGCGGAACACCGTCAGCCGGGCTCCGATGGCGTCGTCCTCCATGCAGGCCATCGACACAACCGTGTCGGCGCCTGGCTCCTGAGGTGCCTGAACGTCCTCCACCAGGTAGCGACGGGTGCGACACCGGACGACTGCGCCCGGCTTGAGCTTCTGGCGAGTTCGGGAGGGGGTGGCCGTCATCGTTGCGCCGCCAGCCGTGGCTTCATCGGCATCTAAAGGAGCAGGAGCGCCTTTCAGCAGTCTGCACCTGTCTGATGCTTGGGAACCGCTACCCAACCTGCATTGCTCTTAAATCTGCATTGTTTTGCACTTTGTGCATACATTTAGGCCTTGCCGTAGTCCCCCCTGTCTGCCCGTCGGCAACCTCATCACTGGACCAGCGGCACAAGAGACACCACGCCATGGACAGTCAAAGGCTGCCCGACCACGCACAGCCAATTGCCTGCAGATCAGGCAAACCGAGAAAAGTGAGGTGGTGGAGATTACAGCCAGCCACGTTGAGGCAGGCTCTGCAGCGTCGGCTGCAGCTGGCGCTGCCGGCTGCAGGAATCATCCAGCATTGCCAAGGCAACAGCTACCGCCAGCACCGCCACTGCCAGCAACCGCCATGGAAAACCTCTCGGAGTGCTCCGCAACCGCCCCTTGCGCTTGGCAGTAGGAAATTCTCTCCCACCCTGCAGCACCGCTCCGCAGCGACCGCAGATCAACCGACCAGCCAGGCTGCGATCGGCGCGAACAGAGGTGCTGCCGCAGTGCGGACAAGCCATGGCGTTGCAACCGTGGAATCCAGCTTGGCCTTGTGCGAACGAGCTGCCATCAGCAGGCATACAAGTGAATAGATCCGGGCCTCCCAGTCCAAACTGCCGCCGATCGGCATGATGATCACCGAGCTACGGCGACAGGACCAGACCATCCAGTAGTAACAGCAGCGATATCGCTCACCCCGGGGCTGCCAGAGCTGGCCCAATCACCTGGCCGGTCTTGTGAGCTTAAGCTGTGGGCAAACAGTCCTCAGCAGGGATTGAGGCAGAGCAGCGAACCGCATCAATTCAGGCCGGCAAGCCACATAAAGGCGCTAAAGCTTCTAGCAAAATCCTTACAGACTTAGGTGATACCTCAAGCGCATGGGCCTCGATCTCCATCGCATACATGTTGCGCGGCATGCTCTTTTTTAGCTCTTCAAGATGGGCTAAAGTCTTAGGCCTATTTGCGAGACCCGCGCGAACAAGATCCCGGAAATCTGCCGATTGCCTACCATTATTGAAAGTCTTAAAAAATCGAGTTAAAGTAATTGAGTCCGATCCTTTGATACCACCTTGCTGCAGACAATCTTGAAGTGCATGAACAGCTTCATGGGCGATGACTTCAGTCGCCAGGGCTGGATCACGGAGAGATGCCTTGCACAAAATCAGCAGGTTGTCGAATCTCGAATAGGCGCCCACTGTCCCAGCTTTTGGGCATTTATCCCTGATCTCAGTTTCAACTCCCATCTCCCCAAGAAGCTGGAGGATTTGCTTCCCTCCTGCTCCGACGTTTACGGTGCTGATCTGGGCATCATTGGGTATAGGCATCATCGGCTTGGCGACTGATGCAGTCGGCCTTGCAGACCGTGTTGGCATCGAGGCAATAGAGCTGAGGGACTGCGCCTCCTTGCCTATGGGGGGAGCAATGTTGTCGCAAAGCGCAGCGACCATTTGGGTCGTCTCGACGTCACTAGATGTTGGGAGCCCCCAGTTAGACCAGCTAGGTGGATACGCGCGAAAGCTCCAGGCGACCTTCAACGATTTGCAATCGACGGCTACCCAGCCCCGAAGGCATCCCCGCACCTTTGTGACTCGGGTCCCATCTGGGCGCAGCGTCCAGCCAGGCCAGTAGAACTCGCATTTGGGAGTACGCCCCAAGGCATCAAAAAACCAGAGGGACGAGGGGGCGATGTCATGGCCTCTGAAGCTCCGCCACTTCGCATCCTCGGCAGACTGCCTATCCCGCTCCACTTGCTGGAGCTGTTGTAGGCGGTGCATCGTTGGGCTGGGCTGACTCGGAATTGGTTGAGCCCATGCTGAGCCTGCTGGGATCGCATCCGAGGCGGCCAAAGAGGCAACGGCTGCCCCAGCAGCCATGACCGCGGGCAGCCTGTTCAGCGACCACGGCCGCTTACTCACCACGCTCCAGCTCCTCAACCGCTGCGAGCAGCAGCTCTCCAACAAGTTGATCGAGGGAGATTCCGCGGGCTCGGGCAAGCGCCGTCAAGCGCTTGAGCACTTCCCCGTCTAGGCCGACGGCAAGCTCTGCCACTGCCTCCATGCCGCCCCGGAAGATGAGCTGACTAGCTTATCTAGTTTGCCTAGTCGCCAAGGCCGAGGTGCTTTTCGATCCTGCTGACGCGCTCCTCCAGGGACAGGGGGTCTTCCCCTGAGACTGCTTTGGCCAGAACGGCTGCAACGAATTCGGTCAACGTCACACCTTGTCGAGTGGCGTAAGCCTTCACCAGCTTCAGCAGCTCAGGATCGACCTTGATGTTGAGCTGGGTCCTCGTCACCGACCGCAATCCGCATCACCGCAGGCTATCGGGGCATCTTGCTGGGCAGCCTCTAGGACTTGATGAGGGCCGAGGGCGCGCCGTGGCCGGGGACGGCACTGCCGCTAACGCCGGAGGGGCTGCCCAAGTAGCCCCCAGGGGTCTGCGACAAGACAGAATTTTCGATGTCCGTTTCTGCAGAGTAATGGACAATGTCCCTGCATGTAGGGCACGGCGAAGCTGCTGAAGTTGCAGCGCTGGCGCAGGTCGAAGGCCTCCACGGCCCGGATCAGGCCAAGGCCTCCGGCCGACACTAGGTCGTCGAAGGGCTGGCCACTGCGGCGGGTGTGGCGCTGGGCCACCATGCGCACCAGGGCCAGGTTGTGCTCCACCAGGGCATTGCGCCACAGCAGTCGGGTGGTGGCGTCGGGGCTGGCTGCCATGGCTTCGAGCCAGCTGCGGTTGCGCGCGTGAAGTTCGGATGCGGCGAGTGTTGATGCGGTGGGCTTGGGAGCAAGAGACTGGGGAGCGGGGACCTTCGGAGCGGGTGCCATGGAGGGCGAGACGTCGGTGTTTTCACCGTCGCCGCGGTGCCCCAACCGTCGCTTCCCCCGCGCGGGGGACTTGCGCTCACCCAAATGGGGGATCGCCCCTCAGTAGGCCAGAGGCGTCTGGCCGTGCAGGGGCTGCAGATCTGCCCAGGTCAGCAGGGCCGGCCAGTTGCGCACCCGCTCATACACCTGACGATGCCCGTCGCTGTTGAGATGCAGGCCATCGCTGCTCAGCCACTGAGGCCAGTCGGGATCGGCCAGCAATCCCTTCAGCAGGGGGAGGAACGGCACGTCGGCTTCCAGGCAGGCCTCCTCCAGCAGGCCCTCGTAGCGGCGGATGTCGGCTAGGGAATACCAGAGCACGTCGGCGTAGGGCATGGCGGCCTCCTCCACCGGTGTAAGCCCGATCACGTGCACCGGGGCGATCGCTCGGGCCTGTTGCAGCAGCTGCTGCAGGCCAAACAAAAAGCCCTCGGCATCGAGCTGGGGCCGGCCATCAGCCCGTCCCACCCGGGCCGTGTCGTTGAGCCCGATCCCCAGCAGGATTCCCTGGGGCTGCTGGCGCCGCAGCTCTCCGCGGCAACCCACTTCGGCGCTCAAGCGAGCAGCCAGCCGCTCCAGCCCGTCGCCCCGCACGCCCAGGTTGTAGAGCACCGGGCCGCCCGGCAGGTCCATCCAATGGCGCCGCAGCTGCTCGCACCAGCCCCCCTCCAGCGGGTCGCCCCAGCCGAACACACCGCTATCGCCAAGCGCCACCAGCTTCCTGGGGATGGCCATCACCATGGGGGGTCTCCAACAGCCACAGGCGGGCGCGATCGCTCAGATCTTCCCCCAGCAGCGTCAGCAACGCATAGGCCAGCACCAGCGCCAGCAGCTGGTCGCCGGCAAACGAACTGAGGGCCTCGAGCAGCTGGCTGCCCAGACCGGTGGCGCCCACCAGACCCACCACCACCGATTCCCGCAGGATCACGTCGGCCCGGTAGGCGCCGTAGGCCAGGTAGGGGCGGGCCAGGCCACTGAAGCGGCCGTAGAGCAGGGCCAGGCGCGGCCCGCCTCCAGCGGCCAGCAGGGCCTGCTGCTGGTGTGCGCCTGTGGTTTCGGTGGCCTCCAGCAGCAAGCGGCCGAGGATGCCGAGGTTGTGGAACCCCAGGGCCAGGGCGCCGGTGAGCACCCCGGGCTGGAGCACAAACAGCAGCAGCAGGGCGGTCAGCGGTGGCGGCCACAGCCGGCCCAGGGCCCAGAGCCCGCGCACCAGAGCGCCCCCAATCGGCCAGGGCGCGACCACCAACAGCAGCAGGGGTGCCAGCCCCACGGCCAGGGCCGCGGCCAGCACCGTTAACAGCACGGTGTTGGCGATCAGGCCCGGCCAGGGCAGGGCGGCCACGGCACCCCAGTCGGACGGGCCCAGGGGGGGCAGGCCCTGCCACTGCAGCAAGGCGGCGGGCTCTACCTCCAGCTGCCAGGCCACCACCGCCAGCAGCGGCAGCAGGGCCAGACCCGCGGCCACCAGCTCGCGCGCTTGCCGTCCCACGGACCGCTGGCGCAGCCCCAGCCGCGCCGGCATGGCCCAGCGGCGCCGCAGCCAGCCCAGCAGCGCTTCAAGCAGCAGCATCAACAGCAGCAGCAGCCACAGGCCGGTCCAGAGCTCACGGAAGGCCAGCGACTGCAGGGTGAGCCGCAGCTCGGTGCCCAGACCCCCCAGGCCGAACACCCCCAGCAGGGTGGCGCTGCGCAGGGCGCACTCGAGGCGATAGCCGCTGTAGCTGATCACCTGGGGCAGCAGCGGCGGCCCCAGGGCCGTGAGCAGGGCCGCCGGGGCCGGGGCTCCGCCAGAGCGCAGGGCCTCCAGGCTCGCGGTGGGCAGGGTGTCGAGCAGGTCGCTGACCACCCTGGCCACCAGGGCCCCGAAAGGAATCGCGATCGCCACCACCGCCACCTCCGGTTGCAGGCCCACCAGCTGCAGCAGCAGCAACCCCCAGAGCAGTTCGTGAAGCGAGCGGGGCAGGGCCAGCAGGCGGCGGATCCAACCGGCCGGGGCGGCACTGCCCGTGCAGGTGCGCCACACCACCCGGGAGCTGGCGATGCCGAGCCCCAGGCCCAGCACCAGGCTGCCGGCCCAGCCCAGCAGAGCGATGCCTGCGGTCACGCCCAGCCCTCCCAGCACCGACCTCAGCACCAGCGGATCAGGGGAGGGCTGCAGCGCTGCCGCCGCAAACTGCCCCACCAGCTCCCAGCCGCCGCCATGGCTGATCCCGGGCAGCAGGGCCAGCACCGGCAGCAGCACCAGGGCGGGCAGCAGCACCCACAGGGGCGCAGCGGGCCTCATGGTTCAGCGCCGGCGTAGAGCGCCTCGAGTTGGCCAGGATCCAGGCTGGCGCAGGGTTGGTCGAAGACCAGACGCCCATCCCGCAGCCCCACCACCCGATCGAAACCCGTCAGCAGGTCGGGGCGGTGCAGGCTCAGCAGCAGGCCCCGCGGCGGGCCGGCCAGCTCCAGCAGCAGGGTGAGCAGATCGGCAGCCAGGCGCGGATCCAGGCTGGCCAGGGGTTCATCGGCCAGCAGCAGCAGCGGCTCCTGGCGCAGCAGCCGGGCCAGGGCCACCCGCTGCCGCTGGCCGCCTGAGAGCGCCGACACCGGTTGGTTGAGCAGGGCCGGATCCAGATCCAGCCGCTGCAGCACCTCTGCGCAGGCCGGGGTGTCCAGGGGCAGCAGCAGGTTGAGCAGGGCCCGCGGCCAGCCCCACGCCGCCAGACGGGCGGCGTTGAGGTTCTGCTGCACCGTCAGCTCCTCGATCAGGCGCAGGTCCTGCCAGAGGGTGCCGATGCGGGCCTGCTGGCGGCGACGGGCGCGGCGGCTGCGGGCCCGGGGTTCGCCCTGCCACCGCACCTGGCCGTGATCCGGGGCGAGCAGGCCGTTGGCCACCGCAATCAAGGTGCTCTTGCCGGCGCCGCTGGGCCCCAAGAGGGCCACCCGCTCGCCGGGCTCTAGCTGCAGCGACACCCCATCCAGCCGCGGCTGGGTGCGCCCCCGCACGGTGATGGACTCCAGGCTCAGCAGGGACGGCAAGGTGAGGTCAGGCCAGGGTGAGTCGATAGACGATCAGCGCCAAGATCAAAGCCACCAGGCTCATCTCAATCAGATCGGGGCCGCGGGGGTTCATGGCCGGATTAGAAGCGCCGCCGCTCAAGGCTGGCCGCCGAGGGCAGCGCCAGGGCCACCGCCAGCAGGGGAATCTCCAGCAACAGCTGGCCATTGCCGAAGGCGATGAAGGCCAGATCGAGGAAGGCGATGCTGCGCAGAAACAACGACCACGCCTCATCGCCCTCGTTGCCCGCCCGGCGCCAGAGCACCAGGCCAGCCAGTAGCAGCACCAGATCGATCAACCAGACCACAGACAGAGGCACCGGGATGCGTCAATTGTGAATGGTCTGGCACCCAGCGTGGCCAGCCTGGGCGAGGGGCCTGTTAGCGGATCTTGCCGATCTGGCGTCCCACGGATTCGATGGCCTTGTATTGGTCGTTGCTGGCTGGCACGAAGCGCTCAGCACCGAACAAGTCGAGGATCTGGGCTTGGCGAGGGTTGCTGGCTTTGAGCCCCACAAAGGCCTGCTCAAGTTTGATGGTAAAGCCCTTGCCATACTCTTGGTCAAGATTGGGTTGCACCACCCAGGTGTAGTTGGCGTAGCCAGGGGTGCGCCAGATCGGGATGACTTGTTGGGTAGTTACTTTCCCGGCCTTGAGCGTGCTTGTCCACACCTCTTCATTGACCACGCCGGCATCGTAGGTGCCGCTTTTCACCAGGGCGATCAGGGCGTCGTGGCTGCCGCTGAAGCCCGGTGCGCCGCCGGCAAAATCATTGAGCTGCACGCCCGCTTCATTGAGATAAAACTGCGGCATCAGCCGGCCTGATGTAGAACTTTCCGAGCCGAAGGTGAAGCGCTTGCCCTTCAGTTCGCGCAGGCCGTTCACGCCGCTGATTGGCTTGAGGCCGCTGCGGGGGTTGGCGATGAACACGCTGTGGAAAGAGCGGTCGATGTCACGCTGGGCCAGGGCGCGGGCGCCGGGCTTCTGCAGCCAGGCCTGCACGCCGGTGAGTCCGCCAAACCACACCAGGTCGAGATCGCCGGTGCGGAAAGAGGTCACCGCGGCGGTGTAATCGGTGACCGGGATGAACTTGACCGGCACCTGCAGCTGCTCGCTCAGTTCATCGGCCACAAGGCCGTACAGCCGATTCAGTTTTTCGGGGTTTTGATCGGGAATGGCGCTGATGCGCAGCACCCGCTTGTCTTGCGGCTGCACCGCGAGGTCGGCCCCTGTGCCGGGGGCTGAAGATCCGCGATCGGAGGGATTGGAGCAGGCCGTTGGGAGCAGACCGATCAGCAGGAGGCCGGCGAGTGCAACGGCCCAACGTTCTCGTGTGATCAAGGCAGGAGTGGCTCGGAAACGACCCAATCCTCCGCCATCGGCTGGCGCTACAGGCTGGCCAAGAAGCGCTGCAAGCGCGCCAGGCCGTCCTGGATGGTGGCAGGTCCGGCGGCGCAGGACAGGCGGATGCAGCGGTCGTCGCCGAAGGCCACGCCGGGCACCACCGCCAGACCAACCTCATCAAGCAGGCGATTGCACAGGGTCATGGAATCGAGGCCGTAGGCACTCACGTCGGGGAACGCGTAGAAGGCTCCCTCCGGCGGCAGCAGTTCCAGCCGTTCGATCGCCATCAGTCCCGCCGTCAGCAGGCTGCGGCGCTCATCGAACTGGGCGGCCATGGCGCGCACACAGTCGCGGGAGGCGCTGATCGCGGCCAGGGCACCGAACTGGGCAAAGCTGCACACGTTGCTGGTGCTCTGGCTCTGCAGGGCGCTGGCGGCGGCCACCACCGACCGTGCACCCGCCAGCCAGCCGATGCGCCAGCCGGTCATGGCCCAGCCCTTGGCGAAGCCGTTGACGGTGAAGATGCGATCGGCCAGGTCGGGTGCCACCGCGGCAAAGCTGTGGTGGCTGTGGCCAGGAGCCAGCAGAAACTCATAGATCTCGTCGCACACCACCGCCACCTGGGGATGGCGGCGCAGCACCGCGGCGATCGCCTCCAGCTCTGGCCGGCTCAGCACCATGCCGGTGGGGTTGCCGGGGCTGTTGAGCACCAGCAGCTTGCTGGCCGGGGTGATGGCCGCTTCCAGAGCGGCGGGATCGAGCCGAAATCCCTGGGCCGCTGAGCTGGGAATCAGCGCTACCGAGGCTCCGGCCAGTCGGGCGATTTCGGGGTAGCTGAGCCAGTAGGGCGCCGGCAGCAAGAGCTCGTCGCCCGGCTCCAGCAACACCTGGAACAGGTTGTAAAGGGCCTGCTTGCCGCCATTGGTGACCAGCACCTGGTCGGCGGTGGTGGCTACGCCGTTTTCCTGGTTCAGCTTGGCGGCGATGGCCTCGCGCAGGGCCGGTTCGCCGGCGGCGGGGCCATAGCGGGTGTGGCCCGCCTCCAGGGCTGCGGTGGCGGCCTCACGGATGAAGGCGGGCGTGTCGAAGTCCGGCTCGCCGGCGCTGAGGCTGCAGATGTCGTGGCCGTCGGCCTTGAGGGCCTTGGCGCGGGCGGCAATCGCCAGGGTGAGGGAGGGCTGCAGCGCCCTCGCTCGGGCGGAGAGCCCAGGGGTGTTGGTGGTGGGTGCGGCGAACATCCCTGTGTCCGGCATCGGGATGCGCGGCTTCAGCACTGAAATCCATCCTGCCGCACAGTTTCTCCACCTACGGTTCGAGCTGGCACGAAAGGGGCAGTTCGTTGCTGAGCGTCACCACTGGTCCTTGATGACTTCCCCACTCCCGCCGCGCGACCCCTTGCAGCAGCTGGCCCGCTCCTGCGCTGCCTGCCGCCGCTGCGGCCTGGCGGCGGGCCGCCAGCAGGTGGTGGTGAGCCGAGGCAATCCAACCGCCCGGCTGATGCTGATCGGCGAGGGGCCGGGTGCCCAGGAGGATCTGGCGGGGCTTCCCTTTGTGGGTCGCTCCGGCCAGCTGCTCGAGCAGCTGCTGGCCGCCGCCGGGCTGGACAGCCAGAGCGACACCTACGTGTGCAACGTGGTGAAGTGCCGGCCGCCGGGCAACCGCAAGCCCACGGCTGCGGAAATGGCTGCCTGCCGCCCTTGGCTGGAGCAGCAGATCGCCCTGGTGGATCCCCTGGTGATTGGACTGGTGGGCGCCACGGCCCTGGAAGCCGTGCTGGGCATCCGCGGCGGCATCACCCGGCTGCGGGGCCAGTGGCGCGCCAGTGACCAGGACACCCCGAACCTTGGCGTCCTGCAGGGGCGCTGGTTGATGCCCCTGCTGCATCCCTCCTATCTGCTGCGCAATCCTTCCCAGGCGGAGGGATCTCCCCGCTGGCACACCGTTCGCGATCTGGCCGAGCTGCGCCGCCGTTTGATCGACCCGCCACTTGGCTGAGGTATCACTTGGCTGATCCGCCAGCGGTGGTGATGTTGTGACAGGCTTTGCGCAGCCTCCGGCCCCCAGCGCTCTCCCGTCATGACCGGCACCCTGGCCCGCCCCGACGCCTCCTCTCCCGACCGGGCCACCGACCCGACCAACGACTGGGCCAGCGACCCCCGTTTCGACACCCAGATCCACCGCCGCAAAACCCGCAGCGTGCGGGTGGGCGGCATCTGGGTCGGCAGCGACCACCCGGTGGTGGTCCAGTCGATGATCAACGAAGACACCCTCGACATCGAAGGGGCCACGGCTGGGATTCGGCGGCTGCATGAGGCCGGCTGCGAGATCGTGCGGCTCACCGTGCCGTCCCTGGCCCATGCCAAGGCGGTGAAGGAGATCCGCCAGCGGCTGGAAGACAGCTACAAGCCCGTGCCGCTGGTGGCGGACGTGCACCACAACGGCATGAAGATCGCCCTCGAGGTGGCCCAGCACGTCGACAAGGTGCGGATCAACCCCGGTTTGTTTGTGTTTGACAAGCCCGACCCCAACCGCACCGAATTCAGCCCCGAGGAGATCGCCGCTATCGGCGAGCGCATCACCGACACCTTCGAGCCGCTGGTCAGCCTGCTCAAGGAGCAGGACAAGGCCCTGCGCATCGGCGTCAACCACGGCTCCCTGGCCGAGCGGATGCTGTTCAGCTACGGCGACACGCCCATGGGCATGGTCGAGAGCGCCCTGGAGTTCATCCGCATCTGCGACCGGCTCGACTTCCACAACATCGTCGTGTCGATGAAGGCCTCGCGGGCGACGGTGATGATGGCCGCCTACCGGATGATGGCCGCCCGCATGGATGCGGAGGGATTCCATTACCCCCTGCACCTGGGCGTGACCGAAGCCGGTGACGGCGACTACGGGCGCATCAAGAGCACCGCCGGCATTGCGCCCTTGCTGGCCGAGGGCCTGGGCGACACGATTCGCGTCTCCCTCACCGAAGCGCCGGAGAAGGAGATCCCGGTTTGCTATTCGATCCTGCAGGCTCTGGGGCTGCGCAAAACGATGGTCGAATATGTGGCCTGCCCCAGCTGCGGCCGCACCCTGTTCAACCTGGAGGAGGTGTTGCACAAGGTGCGCAACGCCACCGCCCACCTCACCGGCCTCGACATCGCCGTGATGGGCTGCATCGTCAACGGCCCCGGCGAGATGGCTGATGCCGACTACGGCTACGTCGGCAAGACCCCTGGCAGCATCTCCCTCTACCGCGGCCGCGAGGAGATTCGCCGGGTGCCGGAGGCGGAAGGGGTGGAGGCCCTGATTGCCCTGATCCGGGAGGACGGCCGCTGGGTTGATCCCTGAGCGCTCCTGGCTTGTTGTCGTCCGGTTACCCACCCCCGTGGAAACCTCTGCGGCGGCGCTAGTTTCAGAGAACGTATCCCGCGCCTCCACGGCTTTTTCTGATGGCCAGCCCCCGCACCAGCCTGGTTGTGCTGGTAGGCATCGGTGCCTGTGCGGCCACGGCGGTTGTGGCCCGGGAAGTGGTGACGCCGCCGGGGGGCACGTCGCGGATCAGCGACAGCCCCAAGGAGGTGATCGACCAGACCTGGCAGATCGTCTTCCGCGACTATCTGGACATCAACGGCAAGTACAAACCGGAGCAATGGCGCAGCCTGCGCAGCAGTGTGCTGGCCAAGAGCTACGGCAGCACCAAAGAGGCCTACGAAGCGATCCGGGGCATGCTCGGCAGCCTCGATGATCCCTACACCCGCTTTCTCGATCCGCGGGAATTCAAGGAGATGCAGATCGACACCTCCGGAGAGCTCTCCGGGGTGGGCATCCAGCTGAGTCTCGACAAGGAGACCAAAAATCTTGTGGTGGTGTCGCCGATCGAGGGCTCGCCCGCGTCCAAGGCGGGGGTGCAACCCAAGGACGTGATCGTGGCCATCGATGGCAAGAGCACCAAGGGGATGAGCACCGAGGACGCGGTCAAACTGATCCGCGGTCAGGCCGGCACCTCGGTAACCCTCACCCTGCAGCGCAAGGGCCAGACCCTGGAGGTGCCGCTCACCCGCGAGCGCATTGAGCTCCATGCCGTTGACCATCAGATCAACACCACCACTGATGGGGTGAAGGTGGGCTACATCCGCCTGCGCCAGTTCAACGCCACGGCCACCAAGGACATGCGTCTGGCGGTGAAGGATCTGGAGGAGAAAGGCGCCCAGGGCTACGTGTTGGATCTGCGCAGCAACCCCGGCGGCCTGCTGATGGCGAGCGTGGAAATCGCCCGCCAGTGGCTCAACGAGGGCACGATTGTGTCCACCAAAACCCGCGATGGCATCCGCGATGTGAAGCGGGCCAACGGCCGCGCCCTCACCAACAAGCCGCTGGTGGTGCTGGTGAATGAAGGCTCGGCCAGTGCCAGTGAAATCCTCTCCGGCGCTCTGCAGGACAACCAGCGGGCGGTGTTGGTGGGGCAGAAGACCTTCGGCAAGGGTCTGGTGCAGTCGGTGCGGGGGCTCTCCGATGGCTCCGGCATGACCGTGACCATCGCCAAATACCTCACCCCCAGTGGCCGGGACATCCACAAGCACGGCATCGACCCCGATGTGACGGCGAAGATGACCGAGCTGGATGCCCAGCGGCTCAAGCTGGAGGATCTCGGCACCCGCAAAGACAGCCAATACCGGGTGGCCGAGACCACCCTGGTGAAGCGGCTTCGCGCTGCCAATGGTGTGGAGAAGGCCTACAACCCGGCCAGCACCAACCTGCCTTCGGCTTTGGCCAAACCAACGGGCGCCGCCCGCTGACTGAATGACGGCTCCCGCTGAGTCGATATGGACCCTGAAACCCTGGTGGTGTCAGCCCTGGAGCATCGTGCTCACCGGAGCGGGAGTTATCGCTGTGAGCTGGTTTCTCCTGCAGCGCTGGTGGATCGCTGGGCCTGTGCCCCTGGTGGTACTGCTCTGGTGGCTGCTATTTCTGGTGCTGGTGCCAGCCAGCTATCGGGCACAACAGCAGGAGCGCCAAAGCCTGGAGCCCTGAAACGGCCTAGGAAACAGGCTGCATCAGGCCGCCACCGGGGCTGGAATCGTCATCGTCGTTGTTGTTTGTGTCGCCCTGAAGGAGGGCGTAGAGGCCTAAGGCCACCAGGCTGACCACTCCGGAGATCAGACTGAAGCCACCACTGAAACCGCCGAAGCCCGAAGTCGCGTCGATCACCTCGCCCATCGGACCACCGTTACACAAGTTCTCATGAATGTAACGGAACTTTGAGGGTTTTGGGGCAGGGGCGGGAATTAGCACCGCCAGCCCTCTTACGCCGCCCGCTCTCACACCGTTAAAACCGCCTCGTTCTGAACCACTTGCTGCTCGCTGCGCTGGGCCTCGGTGAGGCCATCGGCGCCGGGGAGTTGGGCCGCCATCTGGTTCAGCCAGCCCATCAGCTCCTCCAGTTGCTTCTCGGCGGGAAGCACGCCCAGGCCCCGGGCCAGCACCTTGGCGGTGCTCCCCGACCCCGGCTGATACACGAGCCGCCCATGCAGGTGCTGGGGCAGACCCTGGCGCAGCAGCCGGAAGGCCGGCTCTTCCATCGGTGTGTCCAGGGCGATGTTGGGCTTTTCCGGCTTGATGCGCGAGAAGCCGCAGCGCTTGGCCACCAGCTTCAGCTCCATCAGCTGCAGCAGCGATTGCACCGGCGCAGGGATGGCCCCATAGCGATCCACCCAGCCGGCCGCCAGCTCCACTAGGGTTTCCCTGTTACTGCAGTCGGCGGCGGCGCGGTAGGCCGCCATCTTTTCGTCGTTCTCGGTGATCCAGTCGCCCGGGATGAAGGCGGTGATCGGCAGGTCGATCTGGGTGTCGTCCACCGCCGGGATGTCCTGGCCCTGGATCTCGGCGAGGGATTCCTGCAGCATCTCCATGTAGAGGTCGAAGCCGATCGCCTCCATCTGGCCGCTCTGTTCCACCCCCAGCAGGTTGCCCACGCCGCGGATTTCCATGTCGCGCATGGCCAACTGGTAGCCACTGCCCAGCTGGGCGAATTCCTGAATCGCCCGCAGCCGCTGGCGTGCCGCTTCGCTGAGGGAGGCATCGCCGGGATAGAAGAGCCAGGCGTGGGCCTGGATGCCGCTGCGGCCCACCCGGCCGCGCAGCTGATACAGCTGGGCCAGACCAAACTTGTGGGCGTCCTCGATCAGGATCGTGTTCACCCTGGGGATGTCGAGGCCGCTCTCCACGATCGTGGTGCAGAGCATCAGGTCGGCCTCACCGGCGTTGAAGGCCACCATGGCGCTCTCCAGCTCCCCCTCGGCCATCTGGCCGTGGGCCACCAGCAGCCGTAGGCCCGGAATCATGCTCTGCAGTTGGGCGGCCACATCGTCGATGCCCTCCACCCTGGGCACCACGTAAAAGATCTGGCCGCCGCGGTCGATCTCCTGGCGGATGGCGCTGCGCACCGCCTCCTCATCGAGGGCGGCCAGGTGGGTTTTGATCGGCCGGCGCAGCGGCGGCGGTGTGGTGATCAGGCTCATCTCGCGCACGCCCGAGAGGCTCATGTAGAGGGTGCGTGGGATCGGTGTGGCGCTGAGCGTCAGCACGTCCACGTCTTTGCGCAGGGCCTTGATTTTTTCCTTCTGGTTTACGCCGAAGCGCTGCTCCTCATCCACCACCAGCAGGCCCAGCTGCTTGAAGCCGGTGCCTTTGGAGAGCAGTTGGTGGGTGCCCACCACCACATCGACTTTGCCGCTGGCCAGCCCCTCGAGGATCACCTTGCGCTCACCGGCGGTGCGGAAGCGGTTGAGCAGGCTCACCTTGAGCGGATAGGGCGCGAAGCGCTCCGAGAGGGAGCGCCAGTGCTGCTGGGCCAGCACGGTGGTGGGGGCCAGCATCGCCACCTGCTTGCCGGCGGTCACAGCTTTGAAGATGGCGCGGATGGCCACCTCGGTTTTGCCGAAGCCCACATCGCCGCACACCAGCCGGTCCATGGGCTGGGGCTGCTCCATGTCGCGTTTCACATCGGCGATCGCCTTCACCTGATCGGGGGTGGGTTCGTAGGGGAAGGAGTCTTCGAGCTCGTGTTGCCAGGGGCCATCGGCCGGGAAGGCGAAACCCGGGGCCTGGTGGCGCTCGGCATAGAGCTTCACCAGATCCAGCGCCACCTTGCGCACGGCCTTCTGGGCCCGCTCCTTGGCCTTGGTCCAGGCCGTGCCGCCCATGCGGTTGAGCTCGGGCGGGGCATCGGTGCTGGCGCGGTAGCGGCCGAGGCTGCCCAGCTGGTCGGCGGCGACCCGCAGCAGGCCGTCGGCGTACTGCACCACCAGGTAGTCGCGCGATTCGCCGCTGATCGCCAGCTTTTCCAGCTTGAGAAACCGGCCGATGCCGTGGTTGCGGTGCACCACAAAGTCGCCCGGCTGCATCTTGTTGGGATCCACCGTGCGGCTGGCGGCCTTGCGCCGCCGCCGCACATAGCCGCTGGCGGCCAGGGCGTGCTGGCCGAAGAACTCCCGATCGGTGATCAGCACCAGCTTCCAGGCCGGCAACTGCAGCCCTTCGAGCTCGGCGGTGCCCTTGGTTTTCAGCGCCACCGGCGTGGCCTGCTCCACCAGCCGATCAATGGCCGGGAAGTCGGTGGGGTTGGGCACGAAGCGGGTGATGCAGTCGTGCTCCTCCAGCAGGGCTACCGCCCGGCTGGGCTGGGCCGAGAGCAGCCACACCGTGGCCTTCTCGGCCACAAAGCCCTTCACCAGCCCCGCCAGCTTGCCGAAGGCGTTGGGGTAGGCCGGCACCGAGCGGGAGGCCAGATCGAGACTGTTGGGGTGGCTGTCGGTTTCGTGCAGCTCGGCCAGATCGAAGCCGCCGAAGGCTGCCGCCTGCTCCAGGGCCTCGCTGGGCGGGCGGTGCAGCAGCGGTGGCAGCAGAGCCAGCTCCTGGCACACCTCGCTGTGATGCTCCACAACATGGTCGAACCACTGCTGGCCGTGGGAGAGGCAATGGCGCCGCTCGTCCACGGCGATCAAGGTGTGGGCGGGCAGGTAATCGAGCAGGCAGGCCGGTTGCTGCCAGGCCAGCCCCATCAGCCGCCGCAGGCCCTCGGGGGTGCCGCCCTCCAGCAGCTGGTCGCTGGCCTCGGCGCTCAGCAGCTGATCCAGTTCATCGGGCATCGCCTCGCGCAGGGCATCGGCGATCAGTGGGCCGTAGCCGGTGGGGGTGAGGCGCACCACCTCAACGGCATCGAGGGAGCGTTGGGAGGCTGGATCAAACTCCCGCAGCTTCTCCAGCTCCTCGCCAAAAAATTCCAGCCGCACCGGCAGCTCGGCGCTTACCGGAAACACGTCGATGATGTCGCCGCGGCGGCTCCAGCAGCCCTCCTGCTCGATCGTGGGCACCCGCTCATAGCCAAGGCGCGTCAGCGTGGTGGCTAGCTCGTCGAGATCCACCGTGTCGCCCTTGCGCAGGCTCAGGCACTGGGCCTGCAGGGCCTCCGGCGGCGGTAGGTGGGGCTGCAGGGCCCGCTCGGTGGCCACGATCGCCAGGCGCTGGCCGCCATCCAGCAACTCCGCCAGCACCTGCAGCTGGCCCCAGGTGATTTCGCTGGTGGGATCGAAGGGCTCGTAGGGGCTCGCTTCACTGGTGGGATAAAGCTGGCAGCTGGGCCAGCCCATCAGCTCCAGCAGCGCCGCCCAGCGCCCGGCCTCCTCCAGGGTGGGCACGATCACCAGCAGGGGAGCGCCGGCGGCGCCCGCCAGCGCCGAGCTGATCAGGGCCCTGGCCCCCCGGCCAGCGCCGCTCAGTCGCAGGCGCTCGGGCCGCTTGCTGCGCTCCAGCACCTCCCCGGTGAGGGATGCCTGCTGCAGTTGACGCACCAGGGCGGAGAGGGGCATGGAGGTGCGGGAGGCAAGAAGCCCCGATCTTCGCAACCAGCCTCAGACTGGTGCGGACCGTCCGACTGCCCTGGTGCGTTCTCGCCGTCCGTCCCGCCTGGATCGCCCCCACGGCCAGGTTTCCCTGCGTGTGCTCAGCGGGCTGCTGGCTTTACTGGGCGCCGGATTGGTAGCCCAACTGTCGAGGCCTGGGGTGGAGGCCCCGCCGCTTCCCCCGCCCGCCCTCTCCCAGCCCGCTGCCCCGTCGTCGGCATTGGAGGCGTCTCTGCTGCAGCAATTGGCTGTGGCCGATCAGCAGTGGATCCCCAGGGCAGAAACCCTTGCCAACGGTGCAATCCGTTACCACTACCGCCGCCGCGCCGATCAACCGACGCTTTCAGTGGCTGAGCTGCGTGCCCTGATCGCCAATCCCCCCAGCTTTGGAGTGGAGCGGCAGGCGATTGCTGAACTGCTGAGCGTGTTGGCGACAGCGGGGGTGCGCCTGGAGCTCACCGAGCCGCACAAGCTGGGGGCGGCGGGTGAATGGGATCCCCAGGCGCGCACGCTGCGCATCCAGCCCCGGGTGGTGGAGAAGGGCAGTGCGGAATTCGCCACGGTGCTCAACCATGAGGCCATTCATGTGGCCCAGAGCTGCCGCAACCGGGGGGTGCGCTCCAGTCCGCGGCTGCTGGGTCTGCCTACCGCCTTGCCGGCCCACCTGGCGGGGGTGCTTAATGATCCGGTGTACCGCCAGGCCTCAGCCCACGAACAGCAGCTCGAGCGGGAGGCCTATGCCAACCAGGCTCAATCGGGTCTGGGTGCCCAACTGGTGCGCCAGCACTGTTAAGGGTTCTGCCCGGCCAGCCATTCACTCTCCAGCAGCATGTTGAACTGCAGCAACTGGGCGTCGCTGAGCTGCTGGCGGCTGGTGAGGGAGAAGTGCTGCTCGAGAAAGGCCCGGCCCTGGCCGGGATCCCATTGCAACTGTCCCAGCAGCGCGTCGCACTGGCTGAGCAGCTCCCGGCGCCGCAGCGGAGCCGGGGCGGTGGCTGGATCCGTGCCCGGTGCAAATCCCTCCAGGGCCTGGAGGTAGGCCAGCAGATCGCCGTAGCTGGTGAGGCGATTGCGGTTGGGGTGGTTGAACACCCGCTCCAGGTAAATCGCCTCCTGGTCGCGGTCCCAGCCGAGCCGTTGCAGTTCCAGATCCAGTCGGGCCAGTTCGCTGCTCCAGTCCTCCGGATCGGCAGGGGGTTCCTCGGCGAGCTGGGCGGCCGGCGGGCTCGGCTGCTCTTGGTGTGGCGGCGGGCTGGGCGTTGGGTTGCTGGGCAGGGCTGATGGGGTTGCTGAAGCGGGTGCTGGAGTCGCTGCGGCTGCTGGCGGGGTTTTGGGGGTGAGGCGAGCTGCCAGGCGTTGGCGGGCCCTGTCTTCGGCCTCCTCCGCCGTGGCGGCTTCCCCAAGGGCACCGTCGACGAGCGTGCCGCCGCGCCGCGCCTGCACCAGCACCACCCGGCTGCCGTGGTCGGCATGCACCAGTTGGACCTCCAGCTGTGACTCCTCCAATTGCTGTAAACCCTCCACGAGCTGTGAATCCTGCAGCGGGCGGCTCAGGGTGTCTTTCTAGACTGCTTTTCATCTTGGCCCGCTGCAGCCCGTGGAAGCCGAGTCGATCCAGTCCCTCACTCCCCTGATCAACCAGGCCGATCAGTGGAAAGAGGTGCTGCTGCTGCTGCCCTTGCTGGTGGCGCTCGAGGCCGTGCTTTCCGCCGACAACGCCATTGCCCTGGCGGCGATCGCCCGTGGCCTGGAGGATCCGGCGCGTCAGCGCCAGGCTCTCAACCTGGGCCTGGCGCTGGCGCTGGTGTTTCGTCTCGGCCTGATTGTGGCGGCTCAGTGGGTGCTGAATTTCTGGCCGTTGCAGCTGGCGGCAGCGGGGTATCTGCTGTGGCTCTGCGGCCGGCATCTGCTGCTGGTGTGGTCGGAGCCCGGAGATGGGGCTGAATCCAGTGATTTGGCCACAGCCGGCGCTGGTGCCGAAGGCTCCGGTGGATCAACCCATCCCGGCTCGCTCCACCACGCCGGCCTCGGCTCGATCGTGGCCACCCTGGCCCTCACCGACCTCGCCTTCTCCCTCGACAGCGTGGCTGCGGCGGTGGCGGTGAGTGATCGTTTGCTGCTGGTGATGGCGGGTGGTGTGATCGGAGTGATTGCCCTGCGGCTCACCGCCGAGCTGTTCATCCGTTGGCTGGAGGTGTACCGGCACCTCGAGACCGCCGGCTACCTGGCGGTGGGTCTGGTGGGGATTCGGCTGTTGCTGCGGCTTGGTCTGCCCCAGGTGGTGCCGCCGGAATGGGTGCTGCTGCTTGTGGTAGCGGCCCTCTTCGCCTGGGGCTTCTCGGCGCGCAACGCCCCACTGGAAATACCGCCCGAGCCATGAGGGTGGAGCTGCGCCAGATCGGCAGCGATCAGCTGCTCGATGCCCTGGAGGTGGCCGAGCTTGGTGAGGTGCCCCAGCCCGGCCGTTGGCTGGAGGCGGCTGGCCGTAGTTTTCTGGTGCTGCAGCGCCGCCACCGCTACCAGCTGCGCAATGGCCGCTATGAACTCGCCTCCGTGGCGCTCCAAGTAAAGGCCCAGCGGCGGCCCGCCGATGCCCGCTGGTGGCAGAACCAATGGGTGATCGGCGATCCCAGCTGCCGTTTCAACGCCCGTAGCCCGCTGCTGCGCTGCGCCGTGCTGCCCGATGGCCCCTGCGAGCGCTGCAGCCACTTCGCCGTGGCGGGCGCTGCCGGCCATGGCTGAACCAGAGCAGCCGGTCTGGATCACGGGGCGCCTGATCCGGGGTTATGGCGTCGCCTCTGGGCGCGATCCCGGCTCCCCCTACCCGGCCGGCACCATCAGCCTGCAGCGCCCCCTGTTTGCCCAGCGGGGCCTGGATCTGTCTGACTGTTTCGCCGGCACCCTCAACCTCAGCCTGGCACCCCTGGAGTTGCGCAGCGAGCACCCCGACCACTGCTTTGAGCAGCTCCTTTGGACCGATCGCCATCCGCCGGAGACCTTTCGGTTTTGGCGTGTGCTGGTGCGCTGCGGCGACTCCCCTGCCGTGGAGGGGTGGATCTATCAGCCCGATCCGCAGACCAAACAACGCCACGGGCAGCCGCCCCAGGTGGTGGAAGTGCTGGCGCCGCCGCTGGAGGGGATTGCGCCCGGTGTGGAGATCGCCCTCGGGGTGGACCCAAACCGCCTCTGGACTATCGAAGGCACCCGCCTGTGGGCGCGCCTGCTGGAGTTTTTCAAATTTCGGGTGTTGGCAGCCCAGGACGCTTTCTTCCGCGACTGGCGCGATTCCCCCAGCGGTGCCGTGGATCCGGCCCGTCTGCGGCTGTGGCTTCTGGGGGCCTGGCCCGAGGCTCTGGCCCTCTGCGACAGGGATCTGCTGGCCACCTGTGACCAGGCCTGGCGGCTCTATGGCCCCTGACAGGGGTGCGGTCCGTTGCCCAGGCCCCCCCTAGGGTGGAGAATCCCGCAGAGCCGGCGATCCGTCAGTCCCCTCCCCGATCCCGCACCGCAACGGCCATCTCCAGCCCAGCAGGCGTTTCCAGTCATCCGGCCGTTTCCAGTCTCCCGGAGGCTGAAAGTCTCGTGAGGGCTGCTAGCGAGGTGCAGGCTGCTAGCCAGTCGCAGGCTGCCGCTGATCCAGCAACCAGCACGGCGTTGGTCGACTTTGCCTCCTTCGGACTGGGTGAGCCGATCCTCAAGGCGGTGACCGAAAAGGGCTACACCAAGCCGTCGCCGATCCAGGGCCAGTGCATTCCGGCCGTGTTGGCGGGCCACGACGTGATGGCGGCCGCCCAGACCGGCACCGGCAAAACCGCTGGATTCACCCTGCCGATGCTGGAGCGGCTGCGCCATGGCCCCCATGCGCGCGGCGGTGTGGTGCGTTCGCTGGTGCTCACCCCTACCCGCGAGCTGGCGGCCCAGGTGGCCGAGAGCGTGCGGGCCTATGGCCGCTACCTCGACCTGCGCAGCGACGTGGTGTTCGGCGGCGTGAAGGTCAACCCCCAGATCAGCCGGTTGCAGAAGGGCACCGATGTGCTCGTGGCCACACCGGGCCGCTTGATGGATCTCTACCAGCAGCGGGCCCTGCGGCTCGATCGGGTTGAGATCCTGGTGCTCGATGAGGCGGATCGGATGCTCGATATGGGCTTCATCCGTGACATCCAGAAAATCCTGGCGCTGCTGCCTCCCAAGCGTCAAAACCTGCTCTTTTCAGCCACCTTCTCCGGTGATATCCGGCGCCTGGCCACTGGACTGCTGCACAACCCGGTGCAGCTCCAGGCCACTCCGGAAAACCGCACGGCCCCCACGGTGGAGCACCTGCTGCATCCCTGTGACATGGATCGCAAGGCGGATCTGCTCAGCCACCTGATCCGCAGCAACGATTGGCAGCAGGTTCTGGTGTTTTCCCGCACCAAGCACGGCGCCAACCGGATGGCCGAGCGGCTCAGCCGCGAAGGCATGTCGGCGGCCGCCATCCACGGCAACAAGAGCCAGGGGGCACGCACCCGGGCCCTCGCCGACTTCAAGGCCGGCACGTTGCGGGTGCTGGTGGCCACCGACCTGGCTGCCCGGGGCATCGACATCCACCAGCTGCCCCACGTGGTCAACCTGGATCTGCCCAACCAGGCCGAGGACTATGTGCACAGGATCGGCCGCACCGGTCGGGCCGGCCACAACGGCCACGCCATTTCCCTGGTGGCGGCCGAAGAGAGTGAGCTGCTGCGTGCCATCGAGCGCATGATCGGCACCCGCCTGCCGCGTCAGGAGGTGCCCGGCTTCGAACCCAAGGTGCTCTCCGCTCCACCTCTCGATCTCAGTGGCGGCCGGGGTCGCGGCGGACGCCGCCCCTCCTCCTCCCGACCCGACGCCTCCCCCCAGGGGGCCCGCCGTGAGGGCCGTCGCAGTCCGCGCGCTCCTGGCGCGCGACGCTGAACGGCAGCAGTCGCGCTGAACGGCAGCAATGGACACACCGGCTGCGGTGGGTCTCCGCTCGGATGGTGCGGTTGAGACGTTTGACATGCCCTACGAGCCCGGATCCCCGGAGTGCCGCGTGCTGATCGATTGCAAGGGGCAGATTGAGGCGATGCTCCTGGCCCTTGGGCGCATCGACAACAGCCAGCACATCCGCGACCAGCTGGTGTCGGTGCACAACCAGCTGGAGGGCCTCCATGGGCTTTACCGCAAGGAGATTGGCTTGGGCTGATCGCGATCAGCTGGCCTCGGTGATCCGCTCCATCTGGAGGCACTGACAGGTGGCGTAGGCACTGGCCAGCGTGGCGACCCTGCGGCGCTGCTTGGGTTGTTGTTCGTGGCTGACCACGTAGCGACCCGACGTCTCCCGGTAGATCAGGCAGCCCTGGCCTGTTTCACCGACATAGGACAGCTCGCTTCCCATGGATCCTCAGCAAAGTCTCCACCCTCTGTAGCGACCTTGGGGGATCAGGAAAAGTGTGCGAGCCCTAACAACACAGAACGTAAGCCATGCCGTCATGGAGCTTCATGCGGAGCCCAGGCGATCGCCAGGCTGGGCCGCGAGCTGTTGGAGCAGGCTGCCGCCCCGGGCGGTCGCCTTGCCCTCCTGCTGGGCTTCACGAACCAGCACAGGGCAACCACCGGTGGCCACCACCAGGCCTGTGCTTGCTAGCAGCGCCAGCACCGTGCCTGGGGCAACGGCCGCTGCCGGCTGAGCTGGTGCGGCTCCGCTGCTGGAGGCAAGTGCCGCCTGGGCTTCGGGGCTCAGCTGCTCGGCAAGGCGAGCCACCAGCGGCTCGGTGCTGAGCAGTTTCAGCCGTTTGCCCCGCCAGCTGGTGTGGGCTGCGGGATAGAGACCCATCACCCGCCGGTGGATCGCCAGGGCGGAAGCGCTCCAGTCGATCACCGCGTCGTCTTTGGTCAGCATGCGGGCGATGGTGAGCCCCGCCTCCCCCTGGGGGCGCACTCCCAATCGGGTCAGCCGTTCGGTTTCCGGGCCCGTGCCAGCGGCCTCGATCCGGGGCAGGGCTTCAACGAGCAGCTCGGCGCTGAGCTGGGCCAGCCGCTGCCCCAGCTGTTGGGCGTTCTCCCGCAGACCGATGGCGAGGCTGCGCTCCAGCAACACCGGACCGGTGTCGAGCCCCACCTCCATGGCCATGATCCCCACGCCGGTTTCGGCGTCGCCCTCCAGCAGGCACCACTGGATGGGCCCGGCGCCGCGCCAACGGGGCAGCAGGGAGCCGTGGGCGTTCCAGCAGCCCAGGGGGGGCTGGGCCAGCACCTCGGGCGGCAGGATCTGACCGAACGCCACCACCACTGAGACGTCGGCGCCCAGGGCCGCGAGCTGCTGCTGGCAGGCTTGATCCCGCCGGATCCTTTCCGGCGTGAACACCGGAATCCCGAGCTCCAGGGCTCTTGCCTTCACTGGGCTGGGCTGCAGCTCCTTGCCGCGCCCACGGCGACGATCCGGCTGGCTCACCGCCCCCACCAGGGTGTGACCGGCAGCCACCAGAGCCTCCAGGCTGGGCACGGCGTAGGCAGGGGTGCCCCAGAACAGGATCTTCACAACAGCGACCTCAGGGCCCGTTCAGAACTGGGGGGTCAGGCTTCGCCGGTGATGGAGAGACCTTCCACCCAGACGTAGGGGCAGAGGCCATCGGGGGTCACCTTGGCCTCGCCCTCAAACCCGACGATCGCCTGGAGCAGCGTGCGGATGTCACCGGCCACGGTGGCGGCTTCGATCGAGCGGCTGTTACCGCCCTGCACCAGCCAGCCATCGAAGGGCAGGGAGAAGGAGCCCTGGCTGGCCTTGACGCCGGCGTGCAGGGCGGAGAGGGAATCGATCACCACCACGGGCCCGTCGTGGCCGAGGCGGTTGAGGCCCTGCTGGCCGCCGCCACTGCCCGGGGTGGCGCCGATCTCCAACCAGTCGACCCCCACCGACACCTTGGCCCCCATGCCGGCATGGCCGGTGGGGGGCACACCGAAGGCCCGGGCCGTGGCCTCCGAGTGCAGGAAATGCCGCAGCACCCCGCCGTCCACCAGGTCGAGGGGAGCGGTGGGTGTGCCCTCGCCATCGAAGGCTGAGGCGCCCACGTTGCCGGGGTGCAGGCCGTTGTCGCGGATGCTGAGGAATGGCACCGCCAGGGTTTGGCCCAGGGAATCGCGCTGGCTGAGGCTGACGCCATCGAGCACCGCCCTGGCGTTGAACAGGCTGCTGAAGGCGCCGATCAGATCCAGGAATGCCTCGGGGCTGAACACGCAGGTGTAGTGGCCGGTCTCGATCGGGGCGTAGTCGAGGTGGGCAATGGTGCGCTGGGCGGCTTCGTCTATGCAGCCTTGGATGTCGAGGTTGGCGGTGCCGTAGGCCAGGCGCACCGCGCCCGAGCTGCGGGGCTTGCGGCCGGCTTCCTCGGCCCGGGCGTAGAGATACAGGCTGGCTGTGGTAAGGCGCTGGTGGCGGCAGGCCCCCTCGCTGTTGAGGTAAAGCCGCTCGCTGCTGCGCTGGGCCAGGCCGTTGTAGGGCACGGTGCCGATGGCGGCATGGCGATCGAGCAGTTGCCGTTCGGCCTGCTTGAGGGTCTCAAGCAGGGTGAGGATCGGCTGGGGCTCATGCAGGGGCTGCTCCAGGCTGGCCAGGGGGGCCGTGGCCAGGGGCGAGAAGGCCGGGGTCTCATCGGCGTTGCCAAAGGCGCTGGCGTCGCGGGCACCGGCGAGGGCCCTGGCCAGACCTGCGTCGCTGAGGTCGGATGTGCTGGTGATGCCCACCAGGCCATCGCCGTTCCACACCCTCACGGTGATGGCGCTGCGCAGGGCCCCTTTCATCTGTTTGGCCTCGCCGCGGTCGACCTGCACGGAGGTGTCGGTGCTGCAGGAGGCGCCTAGATCCCACTGCTGGATGCCGGTCTGCTGGGCCAGCTGCTGGAGGCGGCTGCTCAGGGCCTCGGCATTGAGGCCGGCGGAGGTGGCCATCGTCAGCGGCCCCCCACGGTGATCGAGTCGACTTTGATGTGGGGCTGGCCCACGGTGACGTAGACACTGCCGCTGACGGAGCCGCAGAAGCCAGCCGCCAGTTCGAGGTCGTTGGCACACATCGAGATCCGGGGCATCACCTCCTTGGCTTCGCCGATCAGGGTGGCGCCTTTCACCGGCTTGGTGAGCTGGCCGTTTTCGATCAGGTAGCCCTCCTCCACAGCGAAGTTGAACTGGCCGGTGGGGCCGACGCTGCCGCCGCCCATCGATTTGCAGTAGAGCCCTTTGTCGACCGAGGCGATCAGTTGGTCGGGCGTGTGCGGACCGGCGGCAATGAAGGTGTTGCGCATGCGGCTGGCGGCGGCGAAGGCATGGCTCTGGCGCCGGCCACTGCCGGTGCGGCCATGGCCGGTGCGCCGTTCGCCGGCGCGATCGCTGAGAAAGCGTTTGAGGATGCCGTTTTCAATCAGCACCGTGCGCTGGGGCTCCATTCCCTCGTCGTCCATGGACAGGGAGCCGAAGGCGCCGTCGGTGAGGCCTTCGTCGATGGCCGTCACCGCTGCGTGGGCGATGGGCTCGCCCACCTTGTCGGCAAAGGGGGTGGTGCCGCGCTCCACCTGGGTGGTTTCCAGCAGGTGGCCGCAGGCCTCGTGGAAGATCACGCCACCGAAGCGGTTGGCCAGCACCGCCGGCATCTGGCCGGCTTCCACGTAGTCGGCGTAGAGCATGGTGCCAACGCTGGCGCACACGTCCTGGGCTGACGCGTCCGCATCCCAGGCGCGCAGGTCGTCGGGACGGCCGGAGGTGCCGTAGCGGCGGCCCAGGCCGGCGCGGTGGTCGCCATCGGCGGCGAGGACGTTGATGCCCAGGGATTGGTGCAGGCGGATGTCGCGGGCAAAGGTGCCGTCGCTGGCGGCCACCAGTACCGCTTGCCAGTCGCGGGAGTAGCTGCCCCGGCGCGCCTGCAGGTGGCGGCCGTGGTGGGCCAGGCGGGCCGTGCCGTCCAGCAGCTTCAGCGTGGCCTCCGCCAAGGAGGGGCAGCGCTCCAGCCAATCGGCTTTGGCGGCGGCAAAGTCGCGCAGGGTACCGAGGCCGTCGAACTGGGTGGCGGGTGCGCTGCTGCGCAGCAGCCCGAGCATGCCCAGAGCCTGATCCAGGGCCTGGAGCAGGCCGGAGTCGCTCAGGTCGTTGGTGCTGACGAAGCCATCCCGATCGCCCCGAAACACCCGGATCCCGGCGCCCATGCCGAAGGACGGACTGACGCTGGTGATGGTCTCCTGCTCGGCCAGCACCCCGAGGTGATCGGTGCGCTCCAGAAAGATCTCCACCAGGTCAGCCCCAGCCCCCTGTCCTACCGCCAACAGGCTTTCGAGACGGGGCTGCCAGGCCAGGTCAAAGGCGTCGGGTGCAGAGGCAACCAAAAGAGATCAGCGATGGGGGGGGCAAAAGCGTTGGGCCGCAGAGGCCTCAGCGCACCGAGGCTTGGAACTGCTCGCTGCGGATCGGGGCCATCAAATAGAGCTTGGCCATCTCGGCGCCATTGGCGATCCAATAGGGCAGCTTGCGCAGCACCTTGATCGGGGCCGGAGCCGAGCTGGCATCGGCCTCGCTCAACTTGGTGTTGTTGCTCACCAGCCGCTCCAGCCGTGTGTAGAACTTCGGATGCTCCACATTGAGCACCACCGGGAAGACCCGGGCGGACGTTTCGTTGGTTTTGGCGATCACGTACTTGTCGTAGTCGCGGGCATCCAGGCCCAGGGCCTCATAAAACTCCTTGCGGGCCACGTCGCGCACGTACATGGTGGCGAACACCGCCAGCAGGAAGAAGCGGCACCAGAGGCGGGCGGTCAAGCCACGCACCGTGTCGGGCTGGGCCTTCATCAGGGCGTCGAAGAAGTCGCCGTGGCGGTTCTCGTCCTGGCACCAGTTTTCAAAGAAGTTGAAGATCGGGAAGATCTTGCTGTCGGGATTCTTCTCGAGGTGACGGAAGATCGCGATGTAGCGCCAGTAGCCAATCTTCTCGCTCAGGTAGGTGGCATAGAAGATGAACTTGGGCTTGAAGTGGGTGTAGGCCTTGCTGGCGGTCAGGAAGCCAAGATCCAACTGCAGGCCAAAGTCGCCCATGGCTTTGTTGAGGAAGCCGGCATGGCGGGCCTCATCACGGGCCATGTGGGCAAAGCACTCCGCCAGCAGGGGGTTCTTGTCTTTGATGCGGCGGCTGAGCTCCTTGTAGAGAAGGAAGCCAGAGAACTCCGAGGTGCAGCTCTGCTCCAGAAACTCGATGAACACCTGGCGGGTTTCAGGATCGAGCTTGTCGGCGGCGCCTTCAAACTCCGCGTTGCGCACGAAGTGGTGCCGGTTGTAGTCCTTGCGGAACTCCTCGCAGATCGCTTCCAGCTCAACGGCATTGGGGCGCAGATCCATCGCCGCCATGGCGTCGAAATCCGTGGTGTAGAACCGCGGGGTCAGGATCGTGTCCTTGACCGGATCCTTGACGGCCGGTGCAGCGGGGCTGGCAATTGCGGCGGGAGGAACCATCGAGCGTGGCGGCTTACGGCAGTGAGGTCATCGTAGAGGGACCGCCCGTCAGTTCGGGCCCAGCCATTTCTGACCGTTCAGCCGCTGCACCAGCCGGGATACCAGCAGCGCCAGGCTCATTTTCTTCTCATCGATCAGAAAGGACTCCAGCAGGCTCGGCTCACTGCCGGCTTCGGCCACGGCCACGGTTTTGGGGGAATTGATGTCCGCTGTGGTGAAGCACAGCCAGAAACGCCGCTCCCCGGGCAGCTTGCCTTTCACCATCCAGCAGTCCGCACCCACCACGGGCATCGGACCTTGCTCGAAGGCCAACTCGGGGGCCGGACCGCCGTAGCCCTGGATCTCCTTGGCCAGGGCGGGGAGCAGGAGCTCGGGCACAAACGTGGCAAACGGCTGGTCTTCCGGGGCCGGTGGCTTGGCTTTGGCGGCTGGCTGGGCGGATTCGCTCACCGGTGCAGGCCCCTTTCGGCATCTGCGCCGACTCTACGCAGATCGCGCTCACCAGTCGTCGCCGCCGGGGTTGTCCCAGCCGTTGCCCACGGCGGTGGTTTGGGGCGTGGCGCTAGTGGGCTCGGCGGCAGCTGCAGAGCGACCCTTGCGGATCACCCGGAACGGCACCGCCACGGTGGGTGCCGGATCGCCGGGTGGACGTTGTGGCCCGGCGGCCCGGCGGGGTGGCGGAGGGGCGGCCGCTTGGGGTGGTTCCTCCCAGGACTCCACCGGTTCGCGGGGCTCGCGCCGCACCTGGCGGCGCAGCGAGACCGGCCCCGTTTGCAGGGCCAGGGCGGCGGCTGCGGCGCTGAGGCCGGCGCCACCGCCGGCGGCCAGGGCGATCCAGGCCCCGATCGGTAGCGCTGGGGTGCTCCAGATCAGCAGCCGCAAGGCCAGGTTGGGCCTGGGGTTGAGGGCGCCCACCAGCAGCACCAGCAGCAGCGGGGCGAGCAGGGGGAGCAGCAGTAGGCGTTGAAGCAGGGCCAACCTAGGCGGAAGGGTCGCCCGGGGATCCTGGCTGGTGGGGCGGCCCCTGCCAACGGCGCAGGCTGCCGAGTTCGTAGCCGAGCACGTCAAAAACCCGGATCACCAGGAAATCAACCATGTCGTCGATGGTCTGAGGTTGGTGGTACCAGGCGGGCACCGGTGGGGCGATGCGGGCGCCTGCCTCGGCCAGGGCTGTCAGGTTGCGCAGGTGAATCAGGCTCCAGGGTGTTTCCCGCGGGCAGATCACCAGGGGCCGTCCCTCCTTGAGATGCACATCGGCGGCGCGCTCCACCAGATCCAGGGCCACCCCAGAGGCGATACGACCAACGGTGCCCATGGAGGCGGGCAGGATCACCATGCCGCGGGTGCGGAAGCTGCCGCTGGCAATGCCGGCAGCTTGGTCGTTCCAGCGGTGGCAGCGCAGCTGGCCGGAGCTGATACCGGTGCACTCGCGCCAGAACGCTTCCTGGGCCGCCGGCTCCGAGGGCACCCTCAGGCCAAGCTCCGCCTGCCACACACCAATGGCGCCGCGGGAGGTGACCAGCTCCACCGACTCGCCGGCCTCCAGCAGCAGCTGCAGGGCCCGCTGCGCTAGCGGTTGAGCCGAGGCGCCGGAGACAGCCAGCACCACCGGCCCGCTTCCGGCCGCAGGGGTCATGGCTCAGGCCTCGCTCAACACCGGTATCGGCGCAAACGGATCGTGGTCATGTTCGAGAGCGCGGGCGTCATCGGCGTCATCGGCCCCCTCGGCCAGCCCGTCCCCGTCGGCCATCACGCCTTCGGGTAGCACCACGGCCAGATCGATCTGATGGCGCAGGGCATCCACCTTCTGGATCTCCACCTCCACCTGGTCGCCGAGCATGTAGGTGCGGCGGTTCTTGCGTCCCACCAGCCTGTTCTGGCGCGAGCGGTATTCGTACCAGTCGTCTTTGAGGGAGCTGACGTGCACCAGACCCTCCACCTGGGAGGGGGGGACTTCGACGAAGAAGCCGTAGCTCTGCACGCCGCTGATCACACCAGGGAGCACCTGGCCCACCAGCGGCTCGGCCTGGCGGGCCTGCAGCATCGCCAGCAGGTCGGCCTGGAGTTCGGCCAGGAAACGGCGCCGGCCATTGAGGCGTTGCACCAGCCCATGCTCCTGGGCCTCCAGGAAGGGGGTGAGCTGGCTGGGGGCCAGCAGCGGCCAGTCGATGGCGCCGTGGCAGGCATCGGAGGCCAGGTCGACGGTGGTTTTGTGGCGCACGCTTGGGCGATCCTTGCCCTCGGTGAGCAGCAGCACCAGCAGCTGCTGGTTCCAGATGTCCGCGTAATGGAGGGTGGGGCAGCACCACGGGGCCAGGGCCGCATCCTCCTCCAGCCAACCCGATAGGGCATGGGCGCCGGGGGCGCTGCTCAGCTGAATCGGCTTGAGGATGGCCTGCAGCTGCTGCTGCAGAGGCCGGCTGCGATCGGTGCCGGCGAAGGCGGCCGCCAGTTCGGCCCCACTGGCGTTGCCCTCCTCGCTCAATTCGAGGGGGATGTCGAGGGCGAGGGCCGAGCGGGCGACGTCGTTGAGGTCGTTGGCGTCGGCGGGGGCGTTGGTGGCGTAAACCGCTGGCAGCTCGAGGGTCTGGAGGTGCTGGCCCAGGGCCTGCTCGGCCACCAGCACCGCTTCGCGCAGCAGCGCCAGGGGATGGTGGGGTTCGAGGGTCACCATCCAGCCCTCCAGGGGAGCATCAGGACCTGGCACCGCCAGGTCGCCGAGGCTGTCGATGGCGGGCAGCGGCAGGTTGAGGTCGAGGGAGCCCGCCTGACGTTGTTGACGCAGCAGGCCGGTGACAGCGATCAGCTGCTCCAGCAGGGGCAGCTGATCTTTAAGTCCCTTGAGGGCCGCCGGCACGGTGCGGCTCTTGGGCTTGCGATCCCCCAGGGCGGTCAGGGCTTCAAGGCCCGCGGCGGCTACCGGCTGGATCTGGCTGCGGCAGAAGCGGTAGTGCTCCAGCTTGCCGTCGGTGCTGAGCTCCAGGCTCACCGACAGGGCTGCCTGCACCTCGCCCACCTTGAAGGCGCTGGCCTTGGCCAGGGCTGGACTGAGCAGGGGCAGCCACTGTCGGCCCACGCAGTAGGCATCGGCCTGGTTGCGGAGCCAGGCGTCGAGGGCGGTGCCGTTGGCGAAGCGCTCCGCGATGGCCGGGGTATGCACCCACAGGGTCCAGCCGCCTTCACGCTCCTCAAGGGCCAGGGCCGGCAGTCCCGGGGCTTCCTTGCCGCTCCACGGTTCCAGCAGCAGGGCTGCTTGGCCGGTGAGGTCGGTGCGCTCTTTGGCTGCCAGGGCCTTGAGGGTGGCCCGAGGGGGCTGGGGACGGTTGTGAAGCCGGTGCTTGGTGAGTAGCAGATCGAGGTCGGCGGCCTCGCCGCCGTTCACGGGCAGGCACCGGGCCACGTGGCCTAGGGGTGCAAACTGGCCCACTGGATAGCGGTCTACCAGCACCTCCACCACCGAGCTCTGCTCGCTGTCGAGATGGGTGGCATCACCGGCCGGCAGTTCCACAGCGGTCAGCAGCCGGTCGTCGAGGGGGGTGGCCACCAACCGCTCCTCCTGTTGCTCCACCTGGGCCAGCAGCGAGGTGGTGTGCCGCTCGAGGATGCACTGCACGCCCCCTTCCGGAGAGCGGCGCCGTCCGCCTTCGCGGGTCACCTTTACCAGCACCCTATCGCCGTTCCAGGCGTGGTTGAGCTGGTGATCGCGGATGTAGATGTCTTCGCCGCCGTCTTCCCGCAGGGCGAAGCAGAAGCCTTTGCTGGAGCAGCGCAGCCGCGCGGGAATCAGCTCGGGGTCCTCGCGCCGGGCGATGCCGGCATCGCTGATTTCCACCAGCCCCAGCTTGGTGAGTCCGTCGAGCCCGATCTGCAGCTGCTGCTTTTCAGCTTTCTGGCTCAGGCCAAGGGCCTTTTCGAGCTTGGTCAGTGGCAGGGCTTCATGGGCGGGAAGCTGGTCGAGCAGGTCGGCGACCGTGAACTTCATCGGTGGGAGGGCTGGTTGGCTGTGGGCCACCCAGGAATGCCCCGGGTTGCAGGGGCGGGCGGCGAGGGGATGAAGGCGGCTGATGGCGGACTGGGCTCGGAGCGATGCCCGCGGCCACCAAAACCTTCATTTCAAATGTTAGTCGGCTGAGGGATCCTCAGCCGCGGCGGCCGCCGCGACGGTCTTTTCGCCCTCTTCGCCGCTGGAGCGCTGGATCAGCCGCACGCCGATCACCAGGAAGCCCACCGAGGCCGCCAGTTGCAGCGCATTGGTGGGGATCACGGCCGAGAGGGATCCGCCCGCCGCTGCCCCCAGCAGGCTGGCCAGCACCAAAGCCAGGGAGCTACCAGCGAAGACCGCCCCGGGGCGGGTCGAGGTGCCGCTGATGGTGACGATGGCCAGCTGGGTCTTGTCCCCCAATTCGGCCAGGAACACAGTGACGAAGGTGGATGCGAGCAGGGCGAGCGGCAGGGCGGACACGGTCGTTCAGCTGAGGGGGAGTTCGGAGGGAGAGGGCACCAGCCCCAGCACGGCCTGACGGCCCAGCCAGAGCCCCAGGGCCACCATCAGGATTCCCGCCAGGCGTTCCAGCTGCTGCGGCGGCATCACCCGCGCCAGCCAGCGGCCCAGAAGCACCCCCACCAGGCTGGAGCTGATCAGGGCCAGGGAGGCCCCCACAAACACCACCACCGGACGTCCCGACTGGGCCGACAGCAGCAGGGCGGCGAGCTGGGTCTTGTCGCCCAGCTCTGCCAGGAACACCGTGGTGAAGGTCGTCAAAAAGACCGCACCCCAGGTGCCGGCTGGGGCGGGTTTGGGGAGCTCGCTGTCGTTGCTCATGGGAGTGCTCATGGGCGTGCTCATGGGCGCTGTCGGATGGCCCGCCGGAAGCGCCGCATCACCCTGCCACGGCCTCCGTATTCGCTGCGGATCTGTTGGAGGCAACAGCCGATCGCCAGGCGGTCGCCGGCGCCGGGGTCCTCGGGCGAACCAAACAGCTTGACCAGGTTGGCGACGTTGCAGAAATCGGGGCGGTCGGCGTAGATCCGGCAGCTGCGGGAGCCGGTGTTGAAGTGAATGCACCAGCCATCGGCGCCCACCATCGCCAGATACTGCTCCTGCTGAGCGGGGCTGAGGGCGTCGATGGCCTCCTGCCGCAGGCTCGGATCCAGGCGGCAGCAGGCCCCGCAACCGCTGATGCAGCTCCACTTCTCCTGGTCCATCGGCCGGTCGCGGTTGCTGTCCATTCAGCCACAGTGATTCCCGCGCCGCCGCTGTGACAAGCCGTCACAGAGCCAAGCCGAAGCCCTGGAGCGGCGGGCGCGGCGCCTACCCTGTGGTCGCAGCGTTTGCCGCTTCTCAGCCGCCACCACCATGGGTATCGACTTTCATCTGATCGCGAATTTCGCCGCCCTAGCCCTGATCACCCTGGCCGGTCCGGCCGTGATCTTCGTGCTCTTCTACCGCCGCGGCGCGCTCTGATCCAACGCCAGCTCTGGCGTCCTGCCCAGCTTCCAGAGGGCGTGATAAATCGGTTCGGGTTGGACCCGGCGACCAACGCTGGCTCCAACCACTGCGCTGAGCAGGATGCCGAACAGCCATTGCTGATCGCCCAGCATGCGCAGGGCGAACAACACCGTCATCAGCGGCAGCTGGGTGGCTCCGGCCAATCCTGCTGCCATGCCCAACGCGAGGCCGAGCTGGGCGTCGCCGCCGAGCAGCTCGAGTGAGCCGCTGCCGAACAGGGCGCCGATTGCAAAGGCCGGGTCAATCAGCCCCCCAGGGACTCCGGCAGCCAGGGCCAGCACGGGCGCCACGATCCGTGAGCCCAGCACCAGCCACCAGGCGGCGATGCTCATCGGCTCCCCCGGGATGGGCAAGCTCCCCTGACTGTCCAGCAGCTGGCTCATCAGTGCCTCGCCATCGCCACCACTCCAGCCACCGCTGGCAAAGGCGATCAGGCCCAGGGCCAGGCCCAGCCCGAGCCCCCAGGCCAGGGGGCGTTGCCGCACCCGCTGGCGCAGCAGCGCAGTGCCAGTCCAGAGGAGGCGGCTGAACAGTCCGCCCAGCAGGCCGCCGCCGATCCCCACCGGCAGGGCCCAGAGCAGCTGCTGCCACTCGGGTTGAGGGGTCTGCACCAGGCCCAGGGTGAAGATCGAGATGCCGTTGAGGTTGCTCACGAGGGCGGCGGCGGCGCACACCACCGCCGCAGGCCAAAGCACCGACGTTTGGAAGCTGCCGGTGAGCTCTTCCAGCACGAACACCATCCCCATCAGCGGGCTGTTGAACCCGCCTGCCAGGCCGGCGCCGGCGCCGATCGCCATCAAGCTCTCGGGCGCGAGCGCGCCTAGCAAGCGGGGAAAGCGGCGGCGCAGCCCATGGGCCACGGCCGCGCCCACCTGCACCACCGGCCCTTCCCGGCCCAGGGGCATTAGGGCCAGGCTGGCGGTGCTCCAGAGCGCCATCCGCGCCAGCGTTGGGCCGCGGCTCATCAGCTGTGGGGCCTGCGCAGGATGCTCCAGGCTTTCGATCGTCTGGGGGATGCCGGAGCCGGCGCCCAGGGCCAGCGGCCCAGCCTGCAGCCACAGCAGCAGGGGCATGACCAGCACCGGTGCGAAGGCCAGGGCAAGGCTCTGGGGCGTCCAGTGCCCACCCCGGAAACCGGGCAGCTGCTGCAGCAGCAGGTCCTGGGCGCACTCGACCAGGTTGAGGGGCCAGCAGGCCAGACCCACCAGCACGCCGATCAGCAGAAGCTGAAGCAGGGTGCGCAGGGGGGGGCGGAGCAGGGGGAAGGCCATCTCAGGCAACGAGTCCCAAGGCGATGGCCGCATCCTGGATGAGGGCCCGCACATAGGGATGGGCATGGCTGCTGCCCTCCGCACTGGTGAGTTCATCCCCGGCCGCATTGCGCACCACCAGGCCGGCCCCCTCGCGGCGGCACCAGTAGGTGCGGTCGCGCCGCTTGAGCACCACTTCATCGCTGCCGCTCGCCCCGCCGGCGCTGGGCCGCAGTCCCACCAAGTCAAGTTGCAGGCGCTCCTCCCCCTGCCAGCTGTTGAGCGCCAGGCGGTAGGCCACATCCACCCGCCCCGGCAGGTTGGCCTCGCCCTGCCAGCGCCAGCCCATGGCCCGCAGGCCAGCTTCACCCTGGCGCAGCTCCAGCTGCAGGTGTCCCCCGCGCAGCAGTTTCTGGCTGGCCACCTCGCAGCCCTGGCTCCAGAACACTGGCTGGGGGTGGCCGATACCAAAGGGTTCGAGCCGCTGCAGCTGCCGGTGGAAGTCGCGGTCGATCTGGGCGAACGGCAGCAGGGCCTCGGGTTCCACCGGGGTGCCCTGGCCGGCCTGTTGCAGCCAGGCGTCGGCCAATTGGTTGAGCTGCTCGTGCAGCGCTGCCACCTGTTCGGCCCGCACCGTGAACCCCCCCGCCGCAGGGTGGCCGCCAAAGCGCTCCAGCAGCGGGGCGCAGTGCTGAAGGGCCCGGTCCACCGCAAAGCCCCGGGGCGCCCGCACCGAGGCCCGCAGGCGGCCCTGCCCCTCGCCGGCCAGCAGGGCGGCGGGCAACCCGAAGCGCTCCACCAGCCGCGCTGCCACGATGCCGATTACGCCGTGGTGCCAGTGGTTTTGAGCCAGCAGCAGAAAGGCGGGACGCCGGGGACCATCGGCCTCCAGCAGGGCGATCGCCTCCGCCTCGATGGCGCTGCAGAGGTCGCGGCGCTGCCGGTTGAGGGCCTCGCAGTCCCGCGCCAGATCCAGGGCTCGGTCGGGATCGTCGGTGGTGAGCAGCTCCACCACTAGCTGGGGATCCCCCAGCCGGCCCACGGCATTGATCCGCGGGGCGATCTGAAATCCCACCGCCTGGGCATCGAGCGGGGCCTCGTCCAGTCCGGCCAGCCGCTGCAGGGCCTGCAGGCCCGCCAGGGGGCTGCCCCCCAGCCCGGGTAGCCCGTCGATCAACCAGCGCCGGTTGACCCCCACCAGGGGCGCCATGTCGGCGATCGTGCCGATGCAAAAGAGATTGAGGGCGATCTGCAGGCCATCGGCCCGCTTGAGGCTTTGGCACAGGGCCGCCGCCAGCACGTAGGCCAGGCCAACGCCCGCCAGACCGCGATAGGGCGACTTGGGTGGCGTGCGTTCCGGGTGCAGCAGGGCCAGGTGGGGCGGCAGGGGATCGGGGATCGTGTGGTGGTCGGTGAGGATCGCCTCGACGCCGAGCGCCTCAGCCCCCACCAGGGCCTCCAGGGCTGAGACGCCGTTGTCAACCGTCACCAGCAGGGCCACGCCTTGCTCGGCCAGCCGTTCCACCATGGCGGCGTTGAGGCCGTAGCCGTCGTCCATGCGGCTGGGGATTGCCGCGACGGGTCGGGCCCCCAGGCGCTGCAGCACTCCCACCAGCAGGGCCGTGCTGGTCATGCCATCGGCGTCGTAGTCGCCGCAGATGGCCACCGCTTCCCCTTGGCTGCAGGCCTGTTTCAGCCGGGCCACGGCCTTGGCCAGGTCGGGGAAGTGGCGGCCAGCCGGCGGTGCGGCGGGCGGATCCAAGAGGGCCGCGATCGCCTTTGCACTGTTGAAGCCGCGCCGGCTCAGCACCGCCAGCAAGGCCTCCGGCAGCGGACTGTCTGCTGGCGCCTGGCAGAGTCCTTCGGGCGCCAGGGGGCCAGGCAGGTGCCAGCGTTGCTGATCAAGGGCAGGCAGCAACGACGGCGCAACCGGGGCCCCGCCATTGTGCGGCGCCTGCCGTGCGGATGCATCCCCGTAGCCTGACTCGGAGATGCAGCACCGGCCGATGGCCTTGGGGGCCCTGCTCTGGGACGTCGATGGCACCCTGGCGGAGACGGAACGGGACGGCCATCGCCGCGCCTTCAACCGGGCTTTCGCGGAGCTGGGCGTGCCCCTGCACTGGGACGGGCTGCGCTACGGCGAGCTGCTGGCCATCAGCGGCGGCCGCGAACGCATTGCCGCCGCCCTGGCGGAGCTGCAGGGGGCCCCGCCCGAGGCCGCGCTGGTGGCCGATCTGCAGGCCCGCAAGCAACGCCATTACGCCGCCCTGGTGGGTGCCGGTGAGCTGCAGCTGCGCCCTGGTGTTGCGGAGCTGATCGCCGCGGTGCATGCCGCCGGTCTGCCCCAGGCGATCGTCACCACCAGCGGCCGCTTGGCCGTGGCCGCCCTGGCCGAGCATCTGCTGGGTCCGTTGGCCCCCTGCTTCAGCGTCTGGGTGTGCGGCGACGATGTCGCCCGCAAGAAACCCGATCCCGAGGCCTACCAGCGCGCCCTGGTGCAGCTGGGATTGCCCCCCGGGGCGGCGCTGGCCCTGGAAGACTCCGGCAATGGCCTGGCAGCGGCCGATCAGGCCGGGGTGGCCTGCCTGCTGACGCTCAGCCATTACGGCAGCGCCGAACCGCCCGAGCGGTTCAGCCGGGCTCGGGCCGTGGTGACACAGCTGGGCAGCGGTGCCAGCGTGTTGTGGGGCCCTGCTTGCCAGGGCGGACAGATCACGCTCTCCTATCTGCAGGATCTGCTGGAGGCTCCACAGCTGTGACGCGCCTGCCCCTTCAGCGCACCCGCTTCAACCAAGCCCTGGAGCAGCTCGGAGCCCTGCTGCTCGGCAGCCTGCGCGGCAACTGGCGCCATCGCAGCACCGTGCTGCTAGCGCTGCTGCTGGGTTTCTACGCCGGCAGCAACGTCACCGCCTACGTGCTGTTGCTCATCCCCGGGGGGCGGCCCATGGTGGTGTTGCTGATGGTGCTGCTGGTGGAGCTGATCGTGCGCTTGCGGGGCCGGCTGGTGAAAACGGCGCCTGGCCTGGGTTGGCTGGTAGTGGACAACCTGCGCGTTGGGGCGGTGTATGCGGTGGTGCTGGAGGCCTTCAAACTCGGCACCTGATGGCCTCCCCTGCGCTGGATCCCAGTATTGATCCAGGCCTGGATCGCCACTGGCTTCAGCCCCTGCTGGCGGAGCTCACGCGCCTCGGCGCTGGCGGACAGAGGCCGGTGGTGGCCCTCAATGGACCGGTGGGCGCCGGCAAGAGCACCCTGGCGGCGCTTCTGCGTCAACGGGCTGCCGCTCGGGGCCTGAAGCTGGCTGTGGCCTCCATCGACGACTTCTATCTGCCCTGGGAGCCGCGCCGGCTGGCCCTGGCCGGCAATCCCTTCGGCGTCTCGCGGGTGCCTCCGGGTAGCCACGACGTTGCCTTGGCACTGGCCTGCCTGCAGGCCTGGCGGGCTGGAGGCCCGTTGCACCTGCCACGGTTTGACAAAACCCTGCGCGGTGGCCAGGGCGACCGGGATGGGATCGACGGCCGTGAGGCTGAGGTACTTCTGCTGGAAGGCTGGTTGCTGGGCTGCCGGCCGCTGGGGCCAACCCGGCTCCTGGAGCTTCAGGCCCATGGGGTGGCGGGCCTGAGCAGCGACGAACAAACGTGGCTATCCCGCTGGGATCAGGCCTTGGAGGCCTACCAGCCGCTCTGGGATCAATGCAGCCAGCTCTGGTTGCTGCGTCCGCAGTGGTGGCACCTGCCGCGCCGCTGGCGTTTTCAAGCAGAAGCCAGGCAACGCCGCCGTGGCGCTGCCTGGCTTCCATCCGATGCGCTCGAGCGGCTGGTGCGCTCCAGCCTCTGCTCGCTGCCCCCGGGTTACTACCAGGATCTCCTAATCCACAAAGCCGCGGGTTTGGCTGTCCTGGATGGACGCCGCCGCTGGTGTGGTGGCTGGATCAGGGATCAGAACGATCAGCTTTCGCCGTCGTCGCCCGCTTCATCCACGGGATAAACAAAGCCTTGGGCACGGCCACTCAGCACGGCCTTGCCGATCGAGAGCGCTTTCTGGGCCGCAACAGCAGCTTTGCCTTTCCAGGTGGCGTGGCGCTGATTGCGCTTGCCCTTGGAGGTTTTCTTCTTGGGAACAGCCATCCCCGCACACTCACTGCCAAACCAAGATCTTCCGTTGTCGCCTGGCCTTTCGTCAAATCGCTAAGCTCCTGACAAAGCCTGAACTCAGTGAGCGACAGCCTTCCTCCGGACGCCTTCACTCCGGGAAGTCTTCCTCCGGGACGCCTGTCTTCAGGCAGTTCTGCTCCGGGCAATCCTCCTTCAGGCCCGCAGCCCTTTCGCTGGGACGCCCTGTCGGCCCGTGAACCGGTGCCCTCCTACAGCCAGCTGCTGAAGGATCTGCGGGCCGGCAAGGTCAAGGAGCTGGAATTGTCGTTGCGCCAGCGCGAAGCGCGCGTGCGCTTTGAGGACGGCCTTCAGCTGTCCGTGCCGGTGTTCAGCAACGACCAGCTGCTGCTGCGCACCGCCGAGCAGGCGAAGGTGCCGCTCACGGTGCGGGACGATCGCGCCGATGGGGCTTTGGCCGGTTTGGTGGCCAACGGCATGTTGGTGCTGTTGCTGCTCGGCGGCCTGGCGCTGCTGATCCGTCGCTCGGCCCAGGTGGCCAACCGGGCGATGGGATTTGGCAGCAGCAAGCCACGCCTCCAGGCCGATGGTGCTGTGACGGTGCGCTTTGAAGACGTGGCTGGCATCGCCGAAGCCAAAGAGGAGCTCCAGGAGGTGGTCACCTTCTTGAGGGAACCCGATCGATTCACCGCAGTCGGCGCCAAGATTCCCAAGGGGGTGTTGCTGGTGGGGCCACCCGGCACCGGCAAAACCCTGCTGGCCCGAGCCATCGCCGGTGAGGCGGGGGTGCCCTTCTTCTCGATGGCCGCCTCCGAATTCGTAGAGATGTTCGTGGGTGTGGGGGCCAGTCGGGTGCGGGACCTGTTCCGCAAGGCCAAAGCCAAGGCGCCCTGCATCATTTTTATCGATGAGATCGATGCGGTCGGCCGCCAGCGGGGTGCTGGCATCGGCGGCGGCAACGACGAACGGGAGCAGACCCTCAACCAACTGCTCACCGAAATGGATGGCTTCGCCGACAACTCCGGCGTGATTCTGCTGGCCGCCACCAACCGCCCCGACGTGCTCGACGCTGCCCTGATGCGCCCAGGCCGCTTCGATCGCCGCATCACCGTCGACCTGCCCGACCGCCGCGGCCGCGAGGCGATCCTGGCGGTCCACGCCCGCAGCCGTCCGCTGGCGGCGGCGGTGTCGCTGTCGGCCTGGGCCAGCCGCACCCCGGGTTTCTCCGGAGCCGACCTCTCCAACCTGCTCAATGAGGCGGCCATCCTCACGGCCCGCCGCCACCAGAGCGAAATTGACGATGCCGCCATGGCCGGTGCCCTGGAGCGGATCACCATGGGCTTGTCAGCGGCACCCCTGCAGGACAGTGCCAAGAAGCGCTTGATTGCGTATCACGAAGTGGGCCATGCCCTGCTCGCCACCCTGGTGCCCCACGCCGATCCCCTCGACAAGGTGACCCTGCTGCCCCGGGCCGGTGGTGTTGGCGGCTTCGCCCGGATGATGCCCGATGAGGAGATTCTCGATTCCGGTCTGATCAGCAAGGCCTACCTCCGCGCCCGCCTGGTGGTCGCCCTCGGGGGGCGCGCCGCCGAGCTGGTGGTGTTCGGTCCTGGGGAAGTGACCCAGGGGGCCAGTGGCGATCTGGACATGGTGACGCGCATCGCCCGCGAGATGGTCACCCGCTATGGCTTCTCCAGCCTGGGTCCGGTGGCTCTGGAGGGGGATGGGGCGGAGGTGTTTCTGGGGCGCGACTGGTTGCGCTCGGAGCCCCACTACTCCCGGGAAACCGGTAATCGCATCGACGTCTTGGTGCGGGATCTGGCCCGCGGAGCCCTCGATCAGGCTGTGGGGTTGCTGGAAGCACGCCGCACCCTGATGGACGAGCTGGTGGAGTTGTTGATCCGGGAGGAAACCATTGAGGGCGAGGCTTTCCGGGCCGTGGTAGCCCGCTCAGCTGTCGCTGTGGATGCCGCCAGCAAAGCAGATGTCGAGGCTGCGCAAATAGGTGTGTAGGCCAGCGTCCTGAATCGGCAGCAGCCGGGCCAGGCGATTGCTGCTGTTGACGTGGGCGTGCCAGTGGCCCGGGGGGGTGATGAAGGCTCCGCCGGCTTGCCAGTCGATGCGGCGGGCATTGGCGATGGCGCCGCTGGCATCGAGCTCGGTGCCCACCAGCGTGTAGCAGCCAGGGTCGCAATCGATGATCAGATCCAGGGCCACCGATTGGTGCCGATGGGGAGGCTGAACCGCGCCGGGGGGCACAAGCCCGAGCATCGCCCAGAGGGTGTGGGTCACGGTGCGGCTCTGGGGCAGGTCGCTGTTGGCCAGCAGCAGGCTGAGGCGATTGCTGCGGGCGGCCGTGGGGTCGGCCAGCAGCTGGTCGAGTTCCTGCTGCAGCCAGGCGGCCGGGTAGTGGGCGGGCTCGAAACGGGCCTGGGTCGCCTCCACGCCGAGGTGGCTGAGCAGGGGGCCGTCGTGCACCCAATAGAGAACGCTGGTGTGCTCGGCCTGCAGCAGGGGGGCCTCCCCGGCGGGCAGCACGAACAGGTCGCCGGCGCCCCAGTGCAGGGCACGAGCCGCCCACTGCAGCTGCCCGGCGCCTTGGAGCACGTAGAAGAGGGAGCTGGTGGCGTTGGCGGCGGCCTTCAGCCCCTCGCCGGCCTGGATTCGTAGGAAATGGGCCGCCAGAGCGGGGCTCGTGGCTGGGCCGCTGCAGCCGAGCTCGGCGCTGAGATCCAGGGGGATCACCGCCGTGGGGCCGCTCTGATGCAGCTCCGGCGACCACTGGTGGTAGCGGATCGGTTCGGTGAGGCCAGGGCGCACCGGGTTGGCGGCCTGGCGGTAATCGAACAGCTGGGCTTTGGCCTGCCAGCTGGACGCGCTGGCCTGGCTGGCTTCAACGGCGCGGTCGCCCGGTTGGAACGGGGCTTGGGTCATCGGAAACGCCTCCAAGCGAGATGGGCTAATGCTGTGGGATCCAACCTATTGAGCCCGACTTCAGCGCTGCCGTGCTGCTGCAGGGAGCACCGTTCGCGATTCAGCCGCCGGCCACCGCGGGCACGATCGACACCTCATCGCCGTCCTTGAGGGGCGTGTCCTGGTTGTCGAGGAAGCGGATGTCCTCGCTGTTGACGTACAGATTGAGAAAGCGGCGCAGCTTGCCGGCCTCATCGCAAAGGCGCCCCTTGATGCCGGGGTAGCGGCCCTCCAGTGCCTCGATCAGCCCATCAACGCTGCTGGCCTCGAGATCGACACTGGCCTCGTCGTTGGTGAACTTCTGCAGGGGAGTGGGGATCAGAACCTGAACGGCCATGGGCTGGATGGGAAGGAGGAGGAGGACGGTGTCAGTTGTGGTGCCGGCGATCAGGCCTGCTGGGCGGACTGGGCCTGGGCCCAGGCGGCTTTGAAGCTGTCGAGCTGGGCTTCGATCGTGTAGGGCGCGCCGATGCAGTCGGCCACTGCCTCTGTTGTCTTGAGGCCGTTGCCGGTGATGTAGGCCACGGTGCGCTCTTCGGGGTTGATCTTGCCCTGCTCCACCAGCTTCTTGAGCACCGCGATCGTGGTGCCGCCAGCGGTTTCGGTGAACACGCCCTCGGTTTCGGCGAGCAGCTTGATGCCCTCGATGATCTCGGCATCGCTGACGGCCGCGATCGAGCCGCCGGTCTTGTTGGCGATGTCGATGGCGTAGGGGCCGTCGGCCGGGTTGCCGATGGCGATCGACTTGGCGATGGTGTTGGGCTTCACCGGCGTGATGAAGTCGCGGCCCTCAGCGAAGGCCTGGGCGATCGGGCTGCAGCCCTCGGCCTGGGCACCGCTGAAGCGCACGGGCTTCTCATCGACCAGCCCGCACTTGATGAATTCATCAAAACCCTTGCGGATCTTGGTGAACAGCGACCCGGAGGCCAGCGGCGCCACGATGTGGTCGGGAAGCTCCCAGCCCAGCTGCTCGATCACTTCATAGCCGAGGGTTTTCGAGCCCTCGGAGTAGTAGGGGCGCAGGTTGATGTTGACGAAGCCCCAGCCGTAGGTGTTGGCCACTTCCGAGCACAGGCGATTCACCTGGTCGTAGTTGCCCTTCACCGCCATCAGGGTGGGGTTGTAGATCAGGGTGCCGAGCACCTTGCCCAGCTCCAGATCGCTGGGGATGAACACACAGCAATCAAGGCCGGCGTGGGCGGCGATGGCCGCGGTGGAATTGGCCAGGTTGCCGGTGGAGGCACAGCTCACCGTGGTGAAGCCCAGCTCGCGAGCGCGGGTGAGCGCCACCGACACCACCCGATCTTTAAACGAGAGCGTCGGCATGTTGACGCCGTCATTCTTGATGTAGAGGCTCTTGAGCCCCAGGCGCTTGGCCAGGTTGCCCGCCTTGAGCAGGGGCGTGAAGCCGGTGCCCACATCAATGGGATCGCCCTCGATCGGCAAAAATTCGCGGTAGCGCCAGATCGAGGCGGGGCCGGCTTCGATCGTGGCGCGGCTGACGCGGTTTTTGATGGCGTCGTAGTCGTAGACGACCTCCAGTGGGCCGAAGCAGACGTCTTCGCAGACGTGACGGGCACCGGCCTCATAGGGATGGCCGCATTCCTTGCAGCGCAGCCCGGTGAAGGTGGAGCGGGAGAGGGTGGCAGTCACAGTCACGCCCAACGATCGAAGGAGGCTAACAGCGCTTCCAGGTGCGACGATTTAATCCCGATTGCAGAAGTCGGGTATTCATGGCCAGTGGTCCGAGCGCGTCTCGGGGCTTGCTGGGCTTGCTGTTGAGCCAGGGCTTCCTACCCTCGGCCGGTGCCCCGATCCCCCATGCTGAGGCGTTCCTCGCCCTCTGCTGTCCGCCAGGTGGCCTCCGTGGCCCTTGGTCTGGCCCTGCTGGCTGGTTTCACTGTGCTGGCGGCGCGCCTGTGGGTGGAGTGGCAATGGTTTGAGCAATTCGCCAAGGGGGAGGTGCTGCTGCACCGCTGGCTGTTGCAGTTGGCTGCGGCTGCCTTTGGCCTGGTGGTGGGCCTGGCTCAGCAGCGCTGGTTGATCCGGTTTTGGCGCCCTGCGCCGGCGGCTGCCCCGGAGCGGCGCTTCGCCCTGGCGCCCCTGCCCTATGCCGCCAGCCTGGTGGTGCTGGCCCTGGCCCAGTTGGTGCCGCTTGCCTTGCTGTTGCGGCTGGCCGAGCGCCTGATGGTCGACCCCTTCGATCCCCGCCGGTTGCACGGCCTCACCGTGCTCAGTGGCGTGTCGGCCCCGCTGCTGCTCCTGCTGGCGGGGCTGGCTGGGGCCCTGCTGGCCCGTCCCCGCACGGCCCCCCGGCTGGTGGCGGCGATGGCGTCGCTGGCTGCGGCCACGGCCCTGGGCAGGGCGTGGGGTCTGTGGTCGTTGGCCTTGCTCGCCCCGGACAGCGGCCTGCGCGAGCCCATGCTTCAGGCCGACATCGTCTTTGGGCTGGTGCGCTTTCCCGCCCTGGCCTTGGGTCTCACCCTGTTGATCGCCTTGGTGCTCTGCCACTTGGGGGCAGGGCTGTGGGGCATCGTGGCCCGCCCGCCCCAGCTCAGCGACGGTCGCTTCCACGGCTTCTCCGCTGCCCAGCTGTTGCGGCTGCGCTGGCCCCTGGCCTTGATGGCGTTGCTGGTGGCCTGCAGCTTCTGGCTCGGCCGCCACCAGCTCTTGCTCAGCACCGCCGGCAGCGTGCCGGGCGCCGGTTGGTTGGATGTGCACCTGGTGCTGCCCTTGCGCACCCTGGCCGCCGTGGTGGCTGTGCTCACCGCCGTGGCCCTGCTGCTTCCCCTGCCGCGGCAGGGGATCCGGGGGGGCCTTCTGCTTGGGGTGTCGCTGGCCCTGTTGCTGGTGCCGCTGCTGGAAGCCGCGCTCACTCCCGTGCTCCAGCTGTTGCTGGTCAAACCCCGGGAACTGCAGCTGGAAACCCCCTACCTGGCCCGTTCGATCCGGGCCACCCGGGCTGCGTTCCAGCTCGACGACATCAGCACCCGCTTTGTCAAACCGCGCCGCCGCCTCACCCGGGCCGATGTGCAGGCGGGCGATGCCACCCTGCGCAACATCCGGCTCTGGGACAGTCAGCCGTTGCTGTCCACCAACCGTCAGCTGCAACAACTGCGGGTCTATTACCGCTTTTCCGGGGCTGCGGTGGATCGCTACGGCCTCAGTGGCAACCCTGCGCTGGGGCGCCAACTGGTGATCATCACGGCACGGGAGCTCGATCAGGCGTCCCTGCCGCCTGCAGCACGCACCTGGCTCAACACCCACCTGGTGTTCACCCACGGCTACGGCTTTACCGTTTCACCGGTGAACACCAGCAGTCCTGATGGCCTGCCCGATTACTTCATCAGCGACCTAGGCGCGTCCACGCGGGTGCAGGGCAACAGCCAGCTCGGCATCACCACCGCCGATGTGCGCGCTGGCATTCCGATCGGCCAGCCCAGCCTCTACTTCGGGGCCCTGGTATCGCCCTACGCCCTCGCCCCCACCCGGGTGCAGGAGTTTGACTATCCCCAGGGGGATGAAAATTTCTACACCCACTACGCCGGGTCGGGCGGGGTGCCGATCGGCTCACCCTGGGGGCGGCTGGCCTCGGCGATCTACCTGGGGGAACCGAAGCTCTTGGTGCAGGGGGCGATCACGCCGCAGACCCGGCTGTTGCTGCGCCGCGAGGTGCGCGAGCGGTTGCGCACCCTGGCTCCGTTTGTGCGCTTCGAAGGCGATCCCGTTCTGGTGTCGGTGCAGCTGAAGGATCCTGGTCCCTTCGCCCCCAACCAGCACCAGTTCTGGATGGTGGAGGGCTTCGCCACCAGCCGCAGCTATCCCTACAGCGCCGCGGTGCCGAGCGATCCCGATATCCGCTATCTGCGCAACTCGGTGAAGGCGCTGGTGGATGCCTACAACGGCACTGCCGTGCTCTACGTGGCGGATCAACGCGACCCGATCATCGCCGGCTGGCAGCGGCTGTTCCCGGGCCTGTTTCAGCCCCTTTCGGCCATGCCGGCGCCGCTGCAGAACCACATCCGCTACCCCCAGCGCCAGTTCGAGCTCCAAACCGCCCAGCTGCTCCGCTACCACGTCACCGATCCGCGGGTGTTTTACAGCGGCGACGACGTTTGGCAGGTGCCCAAGGAGCTCTATGGCCGCAGCCAGATCCCGGTGAAGCCCTATCACGTGAGTGCCCAGCTGGCTCCGGAGTTACCACCCGAATTCCTGCTGTTGCAGCCCCTCACGCCCCTGGCCCGCCCCAATCTGGCGGCCTGGTTGGCGGCCCGCAGCGATGCGCCCAACTACGGCCAGTTGGTGCTGCTGCGCTTCCCCACCCAGACCCCGATTTTCGGTCCGGAGCAGGTGCAGGCCCTGATCAACCAGAACCCTCGCATCAGCCAGCAGTTTGGCTTGTGGGACCGGGCTGGATCGGAAGTGATCCAGGGCAACCTGCTGGTGGTGCCGGTGGGAGAGGCTCTGCTCTATGTGGAGCCGGTGTATCTCAAGGCTCGCAATGGTGGACTGCCCACCCTCACCCGCGTGGTGGTGAGTGATGGAAGCCGGGTGGCGATGGACACCACCCTCGAGAAAGCGATCGAGGCCCTGCTGGACCCCCGCCGCTCCCTCCCGACCTTCCCCAGCCCAGCTGAAACAACCACCCCCTGACGCCATAAAAATGGGCCCCTTTCGGGGCCCATGGTGTTGTTGGAGAGAGGCCGGATGGCCCAGCTGCCAGGTTGATCAGGCGGCTGTTTAGCTCAAGCAGCCACGGCGGTTTTGGGGTCGAGTTCGCCCTTGGCGTACAGATCGGCGTAGTAGTTGATGTCGCGCTGCTTGATCTTGCTGGCGTTGCCGGCACACCAGAACTGCTGGTAGCGATCCAGGCACACCTGCTTCATGTACTGCCGGGCCGGCTTGTTGAAGTGGCGGGGATCGAAGTTGGCGGGATCCTTGAAGGCGGCTTCCCGCACGGCGGCGGTGAAGGCCAGGCGGTTGTCGGTGTCGATGTTCACCTTGCGCACGCCGTTGCGGATGCCCTCCTGGATTTCCTCCACGGGCACGCCGTAGGTCTCTGGGATGGCACCGCCGAACTTGTTGATCATGTCCAGCCACTCCTGGGGCACCGAGGAGGAGCCGTGCATCACCAGGTGGGTGTTGGGGATCGCCTTGTGGATCTCGGCGATGCGGCTGATGGCCAGCACTTCACCGGTGGGCTTGCGGGTGAACTTGTAGGCGCCGTGGCTGGTGCCGATGGCGATCGCCAGGGCATCCACTTTGGTTTTGGCCACGAAGTCAGCGGCTTCGGCGGGGTCGGTGAGCAGCTGGCTGTGGTCGAGCTTGCCCTCGAAGCCGTGGCCGTCCTCGGCCTCGCCCATGCCGGTTTCCAGGGAGCCCAGGCAACCCAGCTCACCCTCGACGCTGACGCCGATGGCGTGGGCCACGTCCACCACTTCCTTGGTGACAGCCACGTTGTACTCGTAGCTGGCGGGTGTCTTGGCGTCGGCCATCAGCGAGCCATCCATCATCACCGAGGTGAAGCCGTTGGCGGCGGCACCGAAGCAGGTGGCGGGGCTGTTGCCGTGGTCCTGGTGCATCACCACCGGGATGTCGGGATAGGTTTCCACCGCAGCCAGGATCAGGTGGCGCAGGAAGTTTTCACCGGCGTACTGGCGCGCGCCCCGGGAGGCCTGCAGAATCACCGGAGAGTCGGTTTCGTAGGCCGCCTCCATGATCGACTGCACCTGCTCCAGGTTGTTCACGTTGAAGGCAGGGATGCCATAGCCGTTCTCAGCGGCATGGTCGAGCAGCAGCCGAAGCGGAACGAGCGCCATGGGAAAACCTCTCGGGGTCGAAAGTTGGGACTGGGGGGGAGTCTAGGGGATGCCCTTTGGCCGAAAACGGCGCTAGCTGCCTGACTGGCGGGCCCAGTCGCAGCAGTGTTGGCTGCGCACCGCTTCGCCAAGGCCAGGCACCATCGGCCGGCCTTCCCGGACCGCGGCACTCCACCAGCTGTGAATTCGCTCCACGGGGGCAATCCGGCCGTCGGACCAGGTGCGGGCGAAGCTCCAGCGGGCGTCGGCATCGACCGGCCGCAAGGGCTCCCCCGCCTGGGACTGCCACAGCCCGAAGCCATGAACGTAGTCGGCCTGGTTGTCGGAGCCGAGCACGGCGGTGCCGTCACGGCCGTAGAGCTCCAGCCAGCAGCCCCTTCCTCGGCGGGCTACCGAGGCCAGATTCAATTGGGCCGGCACCCGTTGCCCCTGGTGGGTTTCCAGTTCGAGCTGCACCAGGGCGATGTCTTCGGCATCGACGCTGGCCAGCCGGCCGCTGCCATCGGCCAGCGGCCGCTCCCGGATGGCCGTGCTCAGCTGGGCCTGCAGGGAATGGGTGGGTCCCACCAGCCAGTGCAGGGTGTCGAAGGCATGGGTGCCGAGGGCGCCCAGCACGCCGCCACCTTCGGCGGCCTGGGAATACCAGCTCCAGGGGCGGGAGGAGTCGGCGCGGCTGCCCATCAGCCAGTCAAATTTCACCAGCACCAGCTCCCCCAGGCTGCCGCTCTCCAGCAGGGCTGCCAGTTGCTGAAACAGGGGCACGGCCCGGTATTCAAAGTCGACCGCCACGGTGAGGCCCCGTTGCAAGGCCAGGCGCTGCAAGCTCTCCACCTGCTCGGCGCAGAGGGCCACGGGCTTCTCCAGCAGCAGATGCTTGCCGGCCTCCAGGGCCCGTCGGGCCAGATCAAAGCGGGGTGCCGGGGGGGTGGCGATCACGATCGCCTCCACTGCGGGGTTGGCCAGCAGGGCGTCGAAGTCGCTGGTGCCGGGCAGCTCGGCGCTGCGGCAGGCGGCCTCCAGCCGCTGCGCCCTGGGGTGCCAGAGGGCCACCGGCGTGGCGCCGGGGCAAGCGCGCAGGGCCGGCAGATGCACCGCCTCGCCAAAGCCCAGGCCCGCAATGGCCACGCCCAGGGGTTTGGTCATGACAGGGCCTCAGGGGCGGCGGCACACACCTCGCCGATCACGCTGGCGATCAGGGAGTCTCCGGCGGCTGGTTGCCACTCGGCCCCGAACTGGGGCAGGCCGTTGATCGAGGTGTCGCGGAACAGTGCCTGGCCGCAATCGATCTCCATCACGTAAAGATCACTCACTGGGCGGGGCTTGTCCTCAGTGGCGGCGGGCTGAAATCGGCTCAGCACCGACACATTGCCGCTGCGGCTGCGCCGCAGGCTGCCGCCGTCCCACCACTGGCGTCCCTCGCTGGTGGTGGCCACTTCGTGCCAGTCCACGGGGCCAGCCAGTGCAGGGCCAGCTGCGCCCGTGAACAGCGCCACCAGCAGCACCAGGGCTGCGATTCGGGACACCATCGTGGAGATGATCTGTTTCACGCCAGCAACTGTTTCACGCCAGGTTGCTCAAGCGGGCACCGTTTCGCGGCAGCCGTGCATCTTCAGCAGGCTGGCCAAGGTGGCCTTGAAGGTGGTGCGCTCGACGATGGCGTCAACGAAGCCGTGGTCGCGCAGGTATTCGGCGGTCTGGAAGCCGTCGGGGAGTTTTTCGCGCAGGGTCTGCTCGATCACCCGGCGGCCGGCAAAACCGATCAGGGCTTTGGGTTCGGCCAGGATCAGATCGCCCAGCATCGCGAAGCTGGCGGTGACCCCACCGGTGGTGGGGTAGGTGAGCAGGGGCATGTAGAGCAGCTCGGCCTCGCGGTGGCGCTCCAGAGCGCCGGAGATCTTGGCCATCTGCATCAGGCTGAGCATGCCCTCCTGCATGCGGGCGCCGCCGGAGGCGCACACGATCAGCACTGGGACGCGGCGTGCCGTGGACGTTTCGATCAGCCGGGTGAGTTTCTCGCCCACCACCGAACCCATCGAGCCGCCCATGAAGCGGAAATCCATCACCCCCAGGGCCAGGGGCAGTCCGCTGGTGCGGCACAGCCCCGTGATCACCGCGTCTCTCAGGCCGGTGCTCTGCTGGCTGTCGCGGATGCGGTCGGCGTAGCTGCGGCGGTCCTTGAAGGCCAGCGGGTCGGTGGGCGCCATGGCGCTGTCGAGCGGTTCAAAGCTGCCCGGATCGGCGATCAACGCGATGCGCTCTTCGCTGTCGATGCGGTTGTGGTGGCCGCATCCTTTGCAGACGCTGGCATTGGCCACCAGATCCTTGCGATACACCACCAGCCCGCATTCCGGGCATTTGCTCCAGAGGCCATCGCCTTCCTCCACGTCCTGGGTGACCCGGACGGTTGGTGCATTTTTCTGGCGATCCGCAAACCAGTCGAACAACGACATGCGATCTCGGGGGGCAGTGGGCCTGGCGATGGACCTATTTAAGGCGCTTCACCACACCAGCCCCAGCGCAGCAAGCCAGACGTCGTGGCCCAGCAGCCACACGGCGGCCCCGCCAGCGGCCAGGAAAGGCCCAAACGGAAAGGGCTGGTGCTTGCCGAGCCGGCCACTGAGACGGCCGATGCTGCCCACCACGGCGCCACTGAACACCGCCAGGATCACCGTGAGCCCCAGGCCGGTCAGCCCGAGCCAGGCTCCAAGGAGGGCGGCCAGCTTGGCGTCCCCCAGTCCCAGGGCCGGCTTGCCGATCGCCTTCTGGGCCAGGGCGCTGACCGCCTCAAAGCCCACCAGCCCAACACCAGAGGCCACCAGGTGGTGGAACAGCAGCTCGCGGCCCACGCCCGCGTCCTGCTGGAAGCCGATCAGGGCCGTCACCGCCAGGCCGAGCACCAGGCCGATGCGGCAGAGGGGCTCCGGCAGCCAGAGGCGATCGAGGTCGATCAGCACCAGGGGGATCAGCCAGCTGAGCAGCAACCAGCCCGCCGCTACCAGCAGCCAGGGCTGGGGTTGGGGGCCCATGGCGCTAGGGCGGGCCAGCAGCGCCGCCACCCACAGACCGGCACAGAGCAGTTCCACCAGGGGGTAACGGATCGCGATCGGGGCGCCGCAGTGGCCGCAGCGGGCCCGCAGCAGCAACCAGCCGAGCACAGGCACGTTTTCGCTCCAGCGCAGCCGGCTGCCGCAGTGGGGGCAATGGCTGGGGGGCAGCACGATCGATTCTTCCCGCGGCAGGCGCCAGGCCACCACGTTGAGAAAACTGCCGACGCAGGCCCCGAGCAGGGCCGCCAGCAGCGGCAGGGCTGGAAAGCTGGACAGAAGTGGAGCCGTGGCGCTCAAGCGGACCTCAGGCGGGAGGCATGGAGGAAGGTTTGCGGGGCAGGCGCAAGCGGGATCCGCCGCTGCGGCCCAGCCGGCCCCGGATCAGATCGATGGGCACAAAGTGTTCGTCCGGCAGTAGCACCGGCAGGTCGAACACCAGGCGGCCCTGGTTGCCGTGGAGCACCACACCGGCAGGATCCGCCTCCGCAGAGGCATTGTTGAGAGCCTGAAACAGCACCCGCCGTGCCGCCTGAATCACCAGCTGGCTGTTGATCCGATCGAGACGAAGTCCGGGAGCCGCCTTGGCGGAGGCCCCCGGAATCAGAAACGACGGCGCCGAGGTCTGTGGTTGATCCGCCTGGTGGTGTTCCACACGGGGTGGATTCGTGGGTGTGGCGAAGGAAATCGGCCTCACCAAAACGAATTGCAGTCCCAGACTAAAGGCTGCAGATGCAATCAGGCCAGCTTCTTCTTCTCTTCGATCATGCGGTGGATGATCGGGGTGAGGATCAACTCCATGGCAAAGCCCATCTTGCCGCCGTTCACCACGATTGAGGTGGGTGTGGACATGAAGGAACCGTTGATCACGTTGAGCAGGTAAGGGAAGTCAATCCCCCACTTGTCGCGGGCCACCTTGCGGATGTGGATGATGACGAAACTCTCATCCGGGGTGGGGATGGTCTGGATGAAGAAGGGGTTGGAGGTGTCCACGGTGGGCACCCGCTGGAAGTTGATGTCGGTGAGGCTGAACTGTGGGCAGATGTGATTGATGTAATCCGGCATCCGGCGCAGGATCGTATACACCGTGGCTTCAGCTGAGTAGCCGCGCTCCTGGTTGTCGCGGGCGATCTTCTGGATCCACTCCAGGTTGACGATCGGCACCACGCCGATCAGGAGATCCGCCAGATTGCGCAGGTTGTAGCCCTCGCCCACTACGCCGCCGTGCAGGCCCTCGTAGAAGAGCAGGTCGGTGTCGCCGGGAATCGGCTCCCAGGGGGTGAACTGACCAGGCTCCAGGTTGGTGCCGAGGCGGGCGTTGTGCTCAGCGGCCTCCTCAACGGAGTGCAGGTAGTAACGCTTCTCGCCGCCGCCGGTTTCGCCGTAGGTGCTGAACAGCTCTTCAAGCTTGTCGAAGCGGTTGGCGTCGGGACCGAAGTGGGAGAAGTTCTCGCCCTTGGCCACGGCAGCGGCCATCGCTTCCTTCATTGGGCCCCGCTCGTAGCGGTGGTAGCTGTCGCCCTCCACCACCGCCGGGGTGATCCCCTCACGCTTGAAGATGTATTCGAAGGCGCGCTTGACGGTGCTGGTCCCAGCGCCGGAGGAACCGGTGACAGACACAACCGGGTGACGCTTCGACATGCGCGGGGATTCAAAAACCGACCGTGAGTTTGGCAGGTCGCCGGACCGATTCCCCCATCCCTGCGGTGAACCGTTGCAGGATCAGCCCTCCAGCGCTGCCAAGAGTTGTTCGCCCATGGCGCGGCAGCCCAGTTGGGTGCAGCCCTCGGCCATCAGGTCGCCGGTGCGGTAGCCGGCTGCCAGCACGCGATCCACCGCTGCTTCCAGATCGGCGGCAGCTGCCTGCTGCTGCAGGCCGATGCGCAGCAACATGGCGGCGCTGAGCACCATGGCCATCGGGTTGGCCTTGTCCTGCCCAGCGATGTCTGGCGCAGAACCGTGGATGGGCTCGAACAGGCCCGGACCGCTGGACCCCAGGGAGGCCGACGGCAGCATGCCGATCGAGCCGCTGAGCATGGCGGCCTCATCGCTGAGGATGTCGCCGAAGAGGTTGCTGGTGAGCAGCACGTCGAACTGGCGCGGGTTGCGCACCAGCTGCATGGCGGCGTTGTCGACATACATGTGGCTGACCTCCACGCCTGGGTGGTCGCTCGCCATCGCGTTGACCCGGTCGCGCCAGAGCTGGCTCACATCCAGCACGTTGGCCTTGTCGACGCTGCACAGGCGCCCGCCTCGCTGCATGGCCAGCTCAAATCCGACCTTGGCGATCCGATCGATTTCGTCATCGAAGTAGGCCATGGTGTTGAAGGCCCGCACCCGGCCTTCCGCTTCGACACGCCCCTTAGGGGTGCCGAAGTACACACCGCCGGTGAGTTCGCGCACCACCAGCAGGTCCACCCCCTCGATCACCTCGCGCTTCAGGGTGGAGGCGTCGATCAGGGCCGGAAGGATCTTGACGGGTCGCAGATTGGCGAACAGGCCCAACCCTGCCCGTAGCCCCAGCAGACCGGTTTCGGGGCGCTGCTCCCGGGGCAGGGTGTCGTATTGGGGGGAGCCGATGGCGGCCAGCAACACCGCATCGGCATGCCTGCAGGCCTCCAGGGTGCTCGCGGGCAGGGGCTCGCCGGTGGCATCGATGGCGGCGCCGCCCATGGGCTGCTCGTCGTAGGCGAGGTCAAAGCCATGCCGGGCACTCACCGCATCCAGCAGCTGCCGGGCCACTGCGGTGATCTCCGGTCCGATGCCATCGCCGGGGAGCAGGGTGATCCGGTAGCTGGTCGTCATGGTGGTGTGGGGGTGCCGCCGGCGGTGTTTAGGGCTGGCGGCGAGGCTAGGCGCTGGCTGGTTGCACCCCTGGCGGGCTCAGCTCTGCACGCGTTTCTCCAGTTGGCGCAAACTCTTGGCCAGCTCGGGCAGCTTGTTGAAGGCGGCCGAGCAGCGCAGCCAGAGGCGATTGGGGATGGCCGGATAGCCGCTCACCACTTCGCCGGCGGCCACCTCGCCATGCACGCCGGATTTGGAGGAGGCGATTGAGCGGTCGCCCATCACCGCCTTATTGGCCAGCCCCACCTGGCCCGCCAGGATCACGCCGTTGCCCAGGCGAGCGCCACCGGCGATTCCCACCTGGGCCGCCAGGGCGCAGCCCTGGCCGGTGATCACGCCGTGGCCGATGTGCACCAGGTTGTCGATTTTGGTGCCGGCGCCGATGCGGGTTTCACCCACCGAGGGGCGATCCACCGTGCTGCCGCAACCCACCTCCACGCCGTCTTCGAGGATCACCTGGCCGGTCTGGGGCATCTTGCGCCAGCCGTTGGCGGTGGGCACAAAGCCGAAGCCCTCGCTGCCGATGACGGCGTTGGAGTGCACCACGCAGCCGCGGCCCAGGCGCGTGCCGGGCTGCAGCACAGCCCCGGCGTGGAGCTCGCAGCCCTCGCCAACCTGCACATCGTCGTAGAGCACCACCCGGGGGTGAAGGATGCAGCTGGCGCCGATCTGCACGTTCGCGCCGATCACCACCTGGGCTCCCACATGGGTGCCCATCCCCACGACGGCGCTGGGATCCACCACAGCGCTGGGGTGAATGCCGGAGGCCGGGCGGCTGCGGGGGTAGAGCGCCTCGAGGGCTTCGGCAAAGGCCAGCCTGGGATCGGCCAGGGCGACCCAGGCCAGGCCGCGATCCCTGGCCTCCTGTTGGAGAGCCTCGGCCTCCTCGCCCCGGACCGGAATCAGGACCGCACTGGCGCCACTGGCCTGCAAGGCCGCCGCCAGGGCATTCCCCGGTTCGAGGAAACTCAATTGGCCGCTCCCGGCCTGGTCGAGGGCGGCGGCACCGCGGATCTCGGGGTCGCCGGCCAGGTGGCGCGGGCTGGCATCAGTCACGTCGCTCAGATGGCTGAGCAGGTCGCTGAAGCGCATTCCAAGGGAGCCGTCCAGGCCGGATCGTAGGCCGGGCCTAGGAGCTGGTGAGCACGAGTTGGTCGCGGTGCACCACCTCCACGCCGGCGCGCCCCATCAGCTCCCGCAGCTCCGTGCTGCTGAGGGTGGCCAGCCCCCGGCCCAGCTCCCGGCCATCGCTGGCCAGCAGCCGCACGGCCTCGCGGCGGCCAAAGTCGCCCTCCACAGCCTTCACCCCCACGGCCAGCAGGGAGGCCCCCTGGCGGGTCAGGGCCTGTTCGGCGCCCGCATCGAGGTGCAGGCTTCCCTTGGGCAGCAGGGCATGGGCGAGCCAGCCCTTGCGGTCGGGCAGGGGGGTGGGGCTCGGCTGGAACACGGTGCCGACCCGCTCGCCAGCCAGGAGGGCATCGAGGACGGCGGGGTCGCGGCCGTCGGCCAGCCGCACGCGGATGCCGCTGGAGGTGGCGATGCGGGCGGCAGCCAGTTTGGTGGTCATGCCACCGGTCCCCCACTGGCCGCCACCGGTGGCCACGTTGTGCAGGCTGTCCAGCTCCGCCAGGTTGCGCACCTCCTCGATCGGCCGCGCCTCGGCATCGGTGCGGGGATCGCCGGAATAGAGCCGATCCACATCGGTGAGCAGCACCAGCTCGTCGGCGCCGATCGCCACCGCCACCAGGGCCGACAGGGTGTCGTTGTCGCCGAAGCGCAGCTCATCGGTGGCCAGGGTGTCGTTTTCGTTGACCACCGGCACCACCCCCCAGTCCAGCAGCTGCTCGAGGGTGCGGCAGGCGTTCTGGTAGCGACGCCGGGAGGCCAGATCGCCGCGGGTGAGCAGCACCTGGGCCACGGCCAGGCCCCGCACCGCGAACGCGTCTTGATACAGAGCCATCAGCCGCCCCTGGCCTACGGCGGCGGCGGCCTGCAGGGCCACCACCTCACTGGGTCTCTGGTCCATCTCCAGGGCGACGCAGCCCAGGCCCACGGCACCGCTGGTGACCAGGGCAATCGCGTCGCCACGGCGCTGCTGACGGCTCAGACTGGCCGCCAGATCAGCGATCACCGCCGCGGTGGGGCGATCACCGCTGCCCCGCAGCAGGCTGGTGCCCACCTTGATTACCCGGCGCATGGCGCTTTGCTCGTGTGCCATCAGCCCAGGGTCGTGCCGACCCAACGGGCCAGGCGCAGCTCCAGCTTCTGCAGCCGATCCCGCTGGCAGGGCTGGCCGAGCGGATCGATCGGCTTCACCAGCACGGTGAACAGCCCGAGCCGGTTGCCAGCAATCACATCGGTGAAGAGGCGATCACCGATCAGGGCCACTTCCTGGTGGGGCAGCTGCAGCTCGGCCAGCACCTTGCGCAGGGCGCTGCGTCGTGGTTTTCCCGCAGAGATGGTGTAGGGGAGGTCGAGCTGGGCCGCGACGGCTCCAATCCGTTTGCGGGAGGGGTTGTTGCTGAACAGGTGGATCGGCATGTGCTGCCGCGCCAACCGCAGCCAGCGCAGGGCGCTGTCGGGCAGCTCTGCCTGGCGGCGGGGCAGCAGGGTGCGGTCGACATCGAGCACCAGGGCCCGGATCGGTTGGTCCAGCAGCTCCTGCAGGGGCAGCTCGGCCAAGGTGCATTCCCGCAGCCAGTTGGGGCGCAGCAACTGACGCAGCATCAGTCGTCGCCCTCCCGCTCCTCCAGCTCAGCCTCGATCCGGGGCTGGACCCGCTCAAACTCCTCGCCTTCCACCAGCACGGCACCGTTGCCGTCCATCCGGGCGACCACAAAGAAGGGATCGAGGGGGATGTAGAGCCCGTACTCCCGTTCGTCCGCCAGGAAGCTCACCAGCAGTTCGTAGGTCTCCGAGTCGTCATCAGCGTCCTCGTCGTCGTCGAGCTCCTCGGGTTCGTCCAGTTCACCGCTCACCGTGAGGGTGACGGCAGAACGCACCAGGGTGAGGTCGTGCTCCTGGAGCACCACATCGGCGACAGACAGGATCGGCTCGGTGGCATCGATCGTGTCGATCAGTTCCGGGTCTTCGTCGTCGTCCAGGCGGAACAGGCAGACCGGGGTGTCCACCGGGGTGAGCAGCACATAGTCGTGGCCGTCGAGGGGGATCAGCTGCTCGAGGAAGCAGAGCAGCTGGCGGCCGCGGCTGTCGTGCACGAGCACCGTTGGCACATCGGCGGAACTCTCCGAGGGGGGCTGGGAGGGGGCTTCGGGGCTCATGCAGGGGGCGCGTGTCTTCTCAGGATGGTGCAACGCCGGCCATCTCGCCGCCGCCGATGGTCGCCGGCTGCACCGGTTCTGGCCCCTCCTGCAGCCACTGCTCCAGCAGCAGCGCTGCCGCAGCGCTGTCGAGGGCGCCGCTGCGGTCGCCGTGCAGGCCATGGCGCTCGGCGGCGGCCCAGCTGCTGGTGTGCTCGTTGACCCAGGCCAGGGGCAGCTGGAGCGCTCGGGCCAGCTGATCGCCATACCGCTGGCAATGCTGAGCCTGGGCGGTCGGTTGGCCGGCCTCATCGAGGGGCAGGCCCACCACCAAGGCGCTGACGCGCCGCTGGCGCACCAGCGCCCTCAGGTGCTCCAGATCCGTGGCAAAGCGCCCCCGGGCCAGGGCCGGCAGGGGCGTGACCGTCAGCCCCAGGGGGTCACAGCCGGCCAGGCCGATGCGCCGGCGGCCCACATCCAGGGCCAGGGTCGAGCGGGGCTGGGGAGGCTGGCGGCGGGCCCGCTGGGCAGCGTCACGCACGGGGAAGGGTGGGTGTGAGAGGGGTGGGTGTGGGAAGTGGACGGCGGCGGGGTTGCCACTGGCCGAGGATCGCCTCCAGGCGCTGGGCGGCCCGGGCGGGTGCCTGCAGGCCCTGGCGCCGCCAGACGCTGCGCGCCATCAGCACCCGCTCACCGCGCTCCTGGGCGCCGAGGCCCGCCATCCAGAGCTGTAGGGCCTCGTCGCGCAGATCGCAGCGCAGCCACAGGGGTTCACCAGCCCCCAGCTCGCTCTGTGCCCGCTGCAGCAACAGCTCGGTGGCGGGGCCCACCAGATGCGTCCAGCCGGGATGGACACTCAGTTCCACGTCGTGGCCGCCGCCGGGATGGTCGCCGATCCAGCGCACGGCCGCCACCGCTTGCTCGCGATTGGGATCCACCCACATCCAGCCCCGGCCGTGGCTCTGGTCGAGCAGGTCGTCGACGCCCCGATCCAGCAGGTGCCGCAACCGGGCCGGGCAGACCGCCTGCTCCAGGTGCCACAGCAGCGGCGCCGAGCGGCGGTTCAGGGCGGTGAGCTGCAGGTCGGCAGGCGCTGGCAGGGGGGGCGCTGCGGATGCGCTCGCGGGCTGCTGCCAGCACCAGAGGCGATCCGTGCGCAGGGGCTGGAAGCCCTGCTCGCGCAGCATCGCCAGGCGGGTGTCGTCGAGGGTGGAGGCCGCGGCAATCCAGCTGGCGGCGCCCTTGGCCCGCTGAATCGCGGCCCGTAGCAGGGTGGCGGCCAGCTCCTGGCGGGCGGCGGCGGGGGCCAGACGCAGGTGCTGCATCTGCCAGCAGCTGCCGCTGCGGTTCAGCCGGCGGCACACGATCAGGCCCAGGGGTGTTTGGCCGTTGAGGGCAACCAGCACCTGGGGCGCCAAGGATGGACGGGCCAGCAGGGATTGCAGCAGGCGCTCCGGCAGCCCCAGCAGCAAGGCGCGCTGCAGTAGCGGCTGCAGCGGCAGGAAGGCGGGGTCGCTGAGCAGGGGCAAGTGCCAGCCGGCGAGAGGCTCGAGCCGCCAGCTGTCTGGTTCGGGCCGCCCTGGTGGTGCCGGCTGGGCAGAGGGGGGCTGCAATATCCCGAGCATGGGGCGTGGCGAAGATGCCGGGGCTGAACGGGCGCCGAGGCTGATCCGATCTCCCAACTGTATCGGCGGCGCCCGATGTGCGCCCCACCCCGCGGCCGCTCAGGCCGGCCGCACCAGCACCAGGGGGGTGCGCTCGTTGGCGTTGCCTGCCGGGTTGGGGCGCAGGGCCCGCTCCAGCAAGGCCTCGTCGCAGCCCGGGCTCGAGGCCAGCACCTTGACCCGGCCCAGGTCGTTGACATCCACCACCGCCACCGCCACACCGAGGGAGCGAGCCATGGCGGCGCAGAAGGCAGCGGGCTGGTCGGGGCCCAGCACAATCGTCTGGTCGTAGGGCGGGGTGGTGCCCGTGATGTCGTCGATCAGGCGGGCTTGCTCGCCGGCCAGTCGGTAAAACCAGCCCTTGCTCCCCACCAGCTTCAGCGCCAGACCCACCAGCCAGGCCCCCAGCACCCGGGCCGGCCCCACCACATCGATCAGGCTCTGCAGGCCGCAGGCGGTGGCCAGGGAGCTGGTCGGGTGGAACACCCGGCAGAGCAGCCGGGCCAGGCCGCTGGGCTGCACGGTGGAAGGGTGGTGATAGCGGCCCTGGATCACCGCCAGCGGGGTTTCGCCGATGGTCAGCACGTCGCCCGGCTGGATCAAGCCGCCGGCGTAGCGGCGCAGCACAGCTTCCGGATCATCCAGCACCCCCAGCAGGTGGGTGCCCAACGGCAGCACGCGACAGCGGTCGCCGTCGCGCCAGCGGGCATTTGCGGCGGCCAGGGGGGTGGGCATTTGCAGCGGCACGAGCACGCCGTCACGGCGCTCGAGCCGGCCGAAGGGGCCGTAATTGATCCAGAGGATGTCCAGCCAGAGGGTGTCGAGCAGCTGCTCGAGGGGCTGGCCCGGCGCTCCGCTGAGGCTGATGTGGATGCGGGCGCTGGTGCTCTTGCGCCCCTTGACGATGTAGGCGGCCCAGTAGCCATCCGGGCGTGACTCCTCATCCGGATGGAGCGCCTCGATCCGACTGCTCACCGTGACGCCCGCCAGGTCGCCCCGGCCCAGCAGGGTGGGCCGCAGCGTGATCTCCGGCACCATCACCTCCATGCGGCGATGGGGGTTGCTGATCGTGATCGTGCCGGTCACCTCCAACCCCGCGGGGGTGCGCTCCACCTGGAAGCCATCGGCCCGCAGCTGCAGCGGCGACGCGGGCCGCAGCCGGTGGCGCAGCTCCAGCCACACCAGGGTGAGGCCCAACAGCAGGGCCAGCACCAGCACGAGCTTCAGCAGGGCGAGGGCGACAAGCGAAGAAGCCAATTGCGACCGGGCAAGAATCGCCGGAGCGTAAGTGGGCCTGCGGTCTTAGCTTCAAACCGTCAGCTTCAAACCGTCGCGATTTCGGTGCCCGGCATGCGCAAGACCTTCGTGCTCGACACCAATGTGCTCTTGCACGATCCGGCTGCGCTAACCCGGTTTGAAGACAACAACATCTTGATTCCGATCGAGGTGGTGGAGGAGATCGATCGCTTCAAGCGGGATCCGGCCGAGAAGGGACGCAACGCCCGCCAGGTGTCGCGCCTGCTGGATGGGCTGCGGGCCCAGGGCAACCTGGCCGATGGGGTGCCCAACGGTGACCAGGGCGGCACCCTCAAGGTGGTGTTCTGCCGCAGTGAAACCCTCAGCCAGTTGCCGCCGGAGCTCAAGGCCGGCAACGGCGACAATAACATCCTGGCGGTGGCCCTCGAGGAGCAGCGGCTGCAGGCGGTGATGGGCAGTCAGCCGCCGGTGATCCTCGTGACGAAGGACACCAACCTGCGCATCAAGGCCGATGCGGTGGGCCTGATCGCCCAGGACTACACCAGCGATCGGGTTGACATCGGCGACCTTTACCCCGGCCTGTGTGAGTTGTGGGTGAGTGCCGAGCAGATGGACCGGCTCAAGCTGCCGCCGGGCCTGGAGGTGAACGGGCTGGCGGTGGAGACCTCCCTGCAGGCCAATGAGGGGGTGACCCTGATCGACCAGGCCCAACCGGCCCACACCCTGCTGGCTCGCTTCAATGCAGCCACCGGCACCCTGCAGCCGTTGCAGCGGGCGCCCAAGGCCAAGCTCGGCCGCATCCAGCCCCGCAACCGGGAGCAGACCTTTGCCCTGGATCTGCTGCTGGATCCCGAGATTCAGCTGATCACCCTGGTGGGCAAGGCCGGCACGGGCAAGACCCTGCTGGCCCTGGCGGCGGGCCTGCACCAGGTGGCCGATGAGCGGCTCTATGAGCGCTTGCTGGTGACCAGGCCGGTGATCTCCCTGGGCAAGGAGATCGGTTTTCTGCCGGGGGATCTCGAGGAGAAGATGGGGCCCTGGATGCAGCCGATCCTCGACAACCTCGACTTTTTGCTGGGCGGCAGCGGCGAGGACGAGGGGCGCGGTGCCGGGCGGACAGCCGGTGGCGGTGGCGCTGGAGCGGGTGGCCGGGGCGGCAGCCACCGCGGGCCGCGCAGCAACTGGACCGACCTCAAAGGCATGGGTCTGCTTGAGGTGGAGGCGATCAGCTACATCCGCGGCCGCTCGATTCCCCGCCAGTTCATGGTGGTGGATGAGGCCCAGAACCTCACGCCCCACGAAGTGAAAACGATCGTGACCCGGGTGGGCGAAGGCACCAAGATCGTGCTCACCGGCGATCCCTACCAGATCGACAATCCCTACGTGGATGCCGAGAGCAACGGCCTCACCTGGCTGGTGGAGCGCTTCAAAGGCCAGGCCCTGGCCGGCCACGTGACCCTGCTGCGGGGTGAGCGAAGCGAACTGGCTGAGCTGGCGGCCAACCTGCTCTGAGCTTGGTTCCCTAGCCGTCGAGACCGGTGCGCCGCTCCCAGGGGGTCACTTCGGAGCGGTGCTGATCCCACTGGCGCCGCCGCAGACGCTCGTAGGCCTGGCAGAACGCCTCGCCCAGGGCCTGGCGCAGCACGGTGTCGGCGGCAAAGGCATCGAGGGCATCCCCGAGGCTGGCGGGGAGTCGTCCGGCGGTGCCGGTGGGGAGTGGCTCGGCGTAGTTGTCGTTGTCGTGGCGGGGGCCCGGATCGAGTTGGCGCTCGATGCCATCGAGGCCGGCCGCCAGCACGGCCGCCTGCAGCAGGTAGGGATGGGCGGCGCCGTCGGGCAGGCGCAATTCGAGGCGCTGGTCGTCGGGGATGCGCACCATGTGGGTGCGGTTGTTGCCGCTGTAGCTGATGCCGCCCGGACTCCATGTGGCGCCGGAGCTGGTCGGTGGCGCGGCCAGCCGGCGGTAGCTGTTCACCGTGGGGTTGGTGAGGCAGCTGAGGGCCGGCGCGTGGGCCAGCAGGCCGGCGAGAAAGTGGTAGGCCAGGGTGGAAACGCCCAGGGGACCGCTGGGATCGTGGAAGAGGTTCTGGTTGGCGTTGGGGCTGCCGGCCGTGCCCCAGAGCGAGAGGTGGGTGTGGCAGCCGTTGCCGGTGAGCTCGGCGAAGGGTTTGGGCATGAAGCTGGCCCGCAGCCCCTGCTGCTCGGCCATCGCTTTCACCATCACCTTGAAGAAGGCATGGCGATCGGCGGTGGTGAGGGCGTCAGCAAAAGTCCAGTTGACCTCAAACTGGCCGTTGGCATCTTCGTGGTCGGCCTGGTAGGGGCCCCAGCCCAGCGCCTCCATCGCCTCCAGCAGGGGGCCGATCAGCGGGTAGCGGCGCATCAGGGCCAGTTGGTCGTAGCAGGGTTTCTCCTGGCTGTCGGCCCCATCGGCGATCTGCTCACCAGAGGGATCGAGCAGGAAGAACTCCGCCTCCACGCCGCTGCGCAGCTCGAAGCCCACGGCGGCGGCCCGCTCCAGCTGGCGGCGCAGCAGCCGGCGGGGGCACTGCTCCATCGGCGCGCCGTTGAGCTGCAGCTCGGCCGCCACCCAGCCCACCTCCGGCTGCCATGGCAGGGGCGTGAGGCTGGCGGCCGCCGGGATCGCCATCACATCGCCATCGGCGGGTGAGAGATCCAGCCAGGCGGCAAAGCCAGCGAAGCCGGCCCCGTCCCGGGCCATGCCGGCCACCGCTGAGGCGGGCACAAGCTTGGCCCGCTGGATGCCGAACAGGTCGGCGAAGGAGATCAGCAGAAACTTGAGGTTGAGCTCCTGCACCTGCTGGGCGAGATCAGACATGGGACGCTTGCTGGAGGAGGGTGGCAACGATGCGGTGCAGGCTCTGTTGCTCCGCCGGACTGCTGTGGGGGTTGCCGGCGCGGTGGCCGAGCTGCGAGCGGATCAGGTGCAGCGCAGCACCGGGGATGGCGTCGGCGTCGGCGGCCAGATCGTCGACCGGGAAGTAGAGGTCGTGGCTGCCGGCCACCACGGCGGTGCGGGCCTGGATCCGGCCCAGGGCTTCCGCCAGATCACCTCCGGCGGCCACGTCGTGGGCGAGCCAGGTGTCGAGCATGGCGATCAGATCGCGGGGGTCGTGGCGCTGGTAGTGGGGCAGCCACTGGCGTTCCACGTGCTCCTCCATCGGCTCGGGGATGCTGCGGAAGAAGGGCTGGCTGGCGGCCCAACTGGCGTAGATCAGGGCATAGGTGCGCAGTCCTTGATCCGGCGGTGCGTCGAAGCCCCCGCCGTTCCAGTGGCCATCAGCGGTGAGGGCCTGGCGCAGGCTCAAGCAGAACAGGCGGTTGTGGGGCGAGGTGCGGGCTGTGCCGCAGACGCAGCAGATCCGCTCCACCTGCTCGGGATGGTCCACGGCCCACTGGTAGGCCTGTTGGGCCCCCATCGACCAGCCATAGATCAGGGGGAGCCGTTCGACGCCGAACACCTCGCTCAGCAGCTGACGTTGGGCGGCGACATTGTCGCGGTGGCTCACCACCCAGCCCTGCTCCGCCAGGCCCATGGCGCCGTGGCTGGGGCTGCTGGAGGCGCCGTTGCCGAACATGCCGGCGATCACGACGCACCAGCGCTCGGGATCGAGCACCGGCCCCACCAGCCAGGCCAGATCCTCGGGTCGGGCGCCATAGGAGGTGGGCACCAGGATCAGGTTGGAGCGATCGGCGTTGGGTTCGCCGATCTGCAGATAGCTGACCTGGGCGCCGGGGATGGTGCGGCCGCAGGCCAGGCGCCAATCGCCGAGGCAGTGCTGGGCCCGCTGGGCAACGGCGGTGGCGCTCATGCCGGCAGACGCAGGGCCGGCAGGTTGCGCAGCAGCCGGCGGTGCACCGCCAGGTAGCCCCGATCACAATGGCGAAGATGGGGCGCGATCGGGAGATGGGCGGCCGGCAGGGCGTGGAAGGGCAGGGAGGGGTAGAGGTGGTGCTCGGCGTGGAACGGCATGTTCCACATCAACCAGCGCACGGCCGGGTTGGTGAGGGTGGTGCGGGTGTTCTCGGTGCCGTCACGGCTGAAGCTGCAGCCGCTGTGCTCCGCCAGCAGCAGGACCCGCAGGAAGGGTTGCCCCACTGCCAGGGGTAGCAGCCAGAACCACAGCAGAAATCCGTTGCCCCCCACCAGGGAGGCCAGGGCCAGAGCGCCGTACACCGCGAACTGCAGCCGCACCGAGCGGCGCACCTGCGGAATCGCCTCAGGACTGAGGTAGCTCAGAGCGCTGAGGTCGCCCCACAGCAACCGGCGATAGCCGACCAGCTTGCCGGACCACCAGGTCCAGCCGCTCACCTCCTGCAGATAGGCCCAGGCATCGGTGGGCGCCGGATCGTCGAGTTCTGGATCGAGCCCGGGTTGGTGGGTGTAGCGATGGTGCCACTGGTGGTAACGCCGGTAGTGGGTGGCGTTGTAGAAGCTCAGCAGCCCCGCGAGCCAGGCCATGGTGTCGTTCAGCCGCCGGCTGCGAAAGGCGGTGCGGTGGCCGCACTCATGCAACGGCGCAAAGCAGGTGGCCAGGCCGATGCCGCACAGCAGCAGCCCCAGCAGGCGCAGAGCTAGGGGCCAGCTCTGGTGAGCCCAGCCCAGCCCGCCCAACACGATCGTGAGCAGGTGACTGACCAGCCGCAGGATGGCTGGGCCATCGCGGAGCGTGTTGAGGCTGGCCAGCGCATCGCGCTCCAGCAGCGGTTGGGAGAGTTGGGCCATGGGCCCTATCCCACCAGCTCACTGGCCCCGGCTTCGGTAGGCGATGCGACCATCTGAGCCTCAGCCCCTCACACCATCTGGTTGGGTTGCACCCAGCGATCGAACTCTTCGGCGCTGATCTCGCCGAGCACCAGGGCGGCTTCCTTGAGGCTGAGCTGGTGGTTGTGGGCGTGCTTGGCAATGGCGCAGGCCCGGTCGTAGCCGATGGCGGGGGTGAGGGCCGTGACCAGCATCAGGCTCTGGTCGAGCAAGGTTTCGATGCGGCTTTCGTTGGCCTTGAGCCCCTCGACGCAGTGCTCGCGGAAGCTGCTGCAGGCCCCCGCCAGCAGGGTGATGCTCTCGAGCACGTTGTGGGCGATCAGCGGTTTGAACACGTTCAGCTCGAAGTTGCCCTGGCTGGCGGCGAGTTGCACGGCGGTGTTGTTGCCCATCACCTGCACGGCCACCATGGTCAGGCTTTCGGCCTGGGTGGGATTCACCTTGCCCGGCATGATCGAGCTGCCGGGTTCGTTTTCCGGAATCACCAGCTCGCCGAGGCCGCAGCGGGGCCCGCTGGCCAGCCAGCGGATGTCGTTGGCGATTTTCATCAGGCTGCCGGCCAGCACCGTGAGGGCGCCGTGGGCGGAGGCCAGGGGCTCATGGCCCGCCAGCGCCTGAAACTTGTTGGGCGCTGAGCTGAAAGGCAGCCCAAGGCGCTCGGCCAGCCGCGCCGCCACCGCTTCGCCGAAACCGGCAGGGGCGTTGAGGCCGGTGCCCACGGCTGTGCCGCCGATGGCCAGCTGGCGCACCTGGGGCAGGCTGGCGCGCAGGCTTTCGAGCCCCAACTCCAGCTGGGCCACGTAGCCGCCGAACTCCTGACCCAGGCTGAGGGGCACCGCATCCTGCAGGTGGGTGCGGCCGATCTTGATGATCTCCGCATAGGCCTCGGCCTTGGCCGCCAGGGCGCTGCGCAGCGCTTCCACCGCCGGAATCAGGCGGCGCTCCAGCTCGATCGCCACCGCCACGTGCAGGGCGGCTGGAAAGGTGTCGTTGCTCGACTGGCTGAGGTTGACGTGGTCGTTGGGGTGAACCGGGCTCTTGCTGCCCAGCACGCCACCGGAGGCTTCGATTGCCCGGTTGGCGATCACCTCGTTGACGTTCATGTTGGTTTGGGTGCCGGAGCCCGTCTGCCACACCTTCAGCGGGAACTCTCCATCAAGCGCCCCGGCGGCGACCTCGTCAGCTGCCGCCACGATCAGGGCGGCCAGCTCTGGGCTGAGCTTGCCCTTCGCCTGGTTCACCTCGGCGCAGGCCGCCTTGAGCTGGCCGAAGGCGTGCACCAGCGCCAGGGGCATGGCCTGGCCGAAGGGGAAGTAGTGGATCGAGCGCTGGGTCTGGGCGCCCCAGTAATGCTCATCGGGCACCTCGATGGCGCCCATGCTGTCGGTTTCCAGGCGGCTCATCAGCGGCTCACCACCTCCGAATTGAGTTCGTTGAAGCTCTCGGTGGTGCTGCTGGTGCCCCCTTCCGGCAGGGGGATGCCGGTGGCCTGGCTGACGGCGGTGTTGATCGCATCGACGTCCACGGCGCCCTGTTGATCGAAGATCACCTGGCCCTCGGGGTTGAACACCACCACCTGGGGGATCGAGCCCGACCAGTAGTGGGCTGGGTCGGTGGGGCCGGCGTCAGCGCGGTTCTGCAGGGGGTCGGTGACCAGGGGGATCAGCTCGATGCTGTTGAGCCACACCCGCTGCAGCTCCGACACCACCGCCGAAAACTGTTTGCTGGCGGCGTCGTCATCGAGGTAGTAGACGACCACGGTGGTGCGGTGGTCGGACAGGGCCTGGGCGAGGCTGCTGCGGGGCGGCACCAGGGAGCCGTTGCCGGCGTAGAGGGCGTAGATGTTGCCGTCGTAGGTGTTATTGGTGAGCGAGGCCTGGGCCGGCGGGCTCCACAGGCCCCAGAGGCCCGACGCCAGCAGCATCCCCAGGGCGGAGGTGAGCAGGGCCCGCAGGACGCTCTTGGTGGTTGTCGCCGTGCCCGTCATCCCGATCCGCTGGCTTGAATGGGGCCATTGTGGCGTTCAGCCACGGCCCAGGCTGCGGCCCATTCCCTGGGCGATGCCCCGGCCCACCAGGCCGATGGCCCGGCCCAGCACCCGGGTGAGCACCACCACCACCAGATCGCCCAGGCCGCGCACCAGGCTCTGCACCTGGGGAGCTAGCGCATCTCGGGTTTCCAGCGCCAGGGTCACCAGTTGCTGCAGCCAGCCGAGCTGGCGCAATTCGGCGTCGCGGGGTTCGGTGAGCTCCTGGTAGCGGATGGCGCCATCGCGCAGGCAGTAGAGCCGGCGGCGGCTCTCGTAGAGGCTGATCGGCCGCTCCACCCAGCTGCTCCAGCGCTGCTGGGCGTTGAGCTGGTTGCGCAGCCGCTCCAGGTTGCGGGTGGCGAGCAGGTCGGGTTGGAGCAGGTAGCGGCGCAGCTCAGGCCAGTGGGCACAGCTGGCCAGCAGCTCAGCGCTCACCAATTCGGCGCTGCGCACCAGCCAGTTGGCCAGCAGCAGCTCCAGATGCAACACGGCCTGCGGCTCATCGGCCGCCAGCAAGCGACCCTGCACCAGCAGGGGCTGAGCCCGCACCAGCGCTGCCAACATCGGTTGGGCATCGGGCAGTTCTGGGTCGCCTGCGGCGAGGTTGCTGCAGCGGATCAGGGTTTCGGCCACGGGCTGGAGGTTGCCCTCGTGAGGCAGTTGCACGTAGGGATTCACCAGGCTGCGCAGGGCTTGCTGGCGCAGTTCCGGCTGCCACTGCTGCCAGCGCTCCTGCAGCGCTTGCTGAGGAGCGGGGTCGCTCAGCAAGCGCTGGCGCAGGCTGTCCACCTGGCTGAGCAGGGCCCGCAGCAGATCCCGCCGCCGCTCCTCGCTGAGCCCCTCAATGGCCAGCAGTTGGCCGGTTTGGTTGCTCAGGCCAGCGTCGATGCCGGCCTCAAGCCGCTGGCGAATGGCATGCCAAATCCCATCGGCGCTGCGCTGTTGCAGCGTGATCGCCAGCACGGGTTCGGGGCCGCCACCCGGGGCGTTGGCTGCGGCCAGGGTGGGGCTGAGGCTGGAGGCCAGAGGGCCCCAGGCCACACTCACGGGGCCCCAGAGCACCAGCAGCAGTTGGCGGGCCGCCGAGAGTTCCCGGAGGCGACCCTGCAGCACCAGCAGTTGCACCAGGTTGGTGGGGGGCGGTGTCAGCAGACGCCCGATGGCCTGGATGTCGGCATCGATCTGCTGCAGGCCACTGATCAATAGCCATTGGCCCAGCCCCAGCGCCGGGGTGGCCGTTGGCGTGGGCGTTGGGGTGTCATCGGCTACGGCCAGCACCCGGCCGCCGGCCAGCAGGGTGGGGATCGCCTCCAGCAGCTCCTGCGGACTCGGCGATTCCAGCAGTCCAGCCGCGGGCAGTTGCAGCAGGGCCTCGCTCTGAAGGCCGTGGCCTGCCGGCAGCAGCAACAGCAGCGGTGCCGGCTGCCAGCGCTCCTGCAGGCGCAGCACCTCCTGGGCCAGGCCTCCCCTCATGTCTTGGCTGCTGGCCTGCCAGATCACCAACGCGGGCAGACCCTTGAGTTGGTCTGGCGTTTCGGCAACGTGATATTTCCCGGCCTGATCCGTCAGCAGCCGGTTGAGCCCATCACGCAACAGCGGTTCAGCAAACAGCAGCAGCTGCGCACTCACAGGTCGGGCCGGATGGTTCGGCCAACGCTACCGATGTTGGGCCGGTTTCTCCAGCCCTCGATCAGGGATGGTCGAAGGCGGGGGGGCGGTGGTGACGGCTTGCGCGGGCCCGGGGGCGGCCGGTGAGGTGCAGGGTGTAGCTCTCGATGGCAAAGCCCGTGTGGCGCTCGATCTGCTCGAGCAGCTCCCGGGGTAGTTCGACATCGAGGTCTTGAATGGCGCCCGATTCAACGCAAGTGAGGTGGCTATGGGGGTCGCTGCGGTAGCCATAGAGCCGCCCGCTGGCCCGATCCAGGCACTCGATCACTCCGGCCGATTGCAGCGCTTCGAGGTTTTGGTACACCGAGGTGTGGCCGATGTTGCGCCCCAGGTTGTTGAGCTTCTCGAAAATGTCCCGGGCGCTGAGATGGCTTTTTTCGGCCCAGAGCAGATCGAGCACCATGCGGCGCTGGCGGCTGAGCCGCATGCCCAAGTCCCGACAGCGTTGATACACCTCATCCACGTTGGTGGCGCAGCCCAGGTTGGTGCTGGGCGGAGCCACACCGGCGGGTTGGGTAGGGGAAAGGGCGTCGACGCTCACGCGACACACCTCGAGATGGTCGTTCAGTTATAGCTAACCCGCAACCGATCCGCTTACGGGATCAGGCCACCGTGCTGGCGATGGGGTCCTGGAGGCGGCCGTCGCCAATGGCTTGCAGGGCCTCGGCCAGATCGACGCGTCCGTCGTAAAGGGCGCGGCCCACGATCACGCCCTCCACCCCCAGGGGCGCCAGGGCCAGCAGGGAGAGCAGGTGCTCCAGGGTGCCGATGCCGCCGGAGGCGATCACCGGCACGCTGCTGGCCTCGGCCATGGCGCACAGGAAGTCGAGGTTGGGCCCGGTCAGGGTGCCATCGGTGGCGATGTCGGTGCAGATCAGGGCTGCCAACGGGCTAGTGCTGAAGCGGTGGGCCAGCGCGCTGGCGTCGGTGCCGCTCTCCTCAAGCCAGCCGCGGGTGGCCACTTTGCCGTTCTTGGCGTCGATGCCCACCACGATCCGGCCGGGGTGGCGGGCCGCCAGGGCCTCCACCAACTCAGGTTGCTCCAGCGCCACGGTGCCGAGGATCACCCGATCCAGTCCGTAGTCCAGGAGCTCCTCGGCCCGTTCGGCGCTGCGAACCCCGCCCCCGAGTTGCACCGGGATGTCCAGGGCGGCGGTGATCGCTTTCACCGCCACGTCATTCACGGGTTGGCCGGTTTTGGCACCGTCGAGATCGACCAGGTGCAGCCGCTGGGCCCCCTGGCTCTGCCAGCTCAGGGCCTGGGCGACGGGATCGTCGCTGAAGCGCGTCACCTGGTCGTAGTCACCCTGGTGCAGCCGCACGCAGTGCCCGTCGAGCAGATCGATGGCGGGAATGATCTGCATGGCGGGCGGTGGCGGCAACTGCTGCCAGCCAGGCTGCCAGAGCTGCCGATCGCCCAGCTCCCGCAGGGGCACCACCAGGCGAAATTGGCGCTCCAGCACCGCCTCGAGTTCTACGGCCCGCTCGCTGCCCTTGCCCCGCTCCCCCAGCAGGGCGAAGTGGCGGTAGCCGCGGGTTTGCGGCAGCACGGCGACTTGGGCGGTGTAGGCGGCACTGAGACGCATGGCGCCATCCTGGAGCCTGCGGTGCATCGGGTGTTGGGGTTGGCCTTGGCGTTTCTGCTCGAGCTGGTGCCTGCTCTGCTGCTCGGGATGCTGCTGGCGCGGCGTTGGCCCGATTTGGCCGGTGTGCTGGCACCGCCCCTGGTGCGCTGGGGGGTGCCCTTCAGCCTGATGGGACTGCTGCTGCGCAGCGGCCTGCACTGGGATGTGCTGGAGATGGGCGTGCTGGCGCTGGCCGCCGTTGGCAGCGGCCTGCTGGTGGTGCAGCGCTGGTGTTCCAGCCCCGCCGAGCGTTTGGGGGCGGTGGTGGGCAACACGGCCTATTTCGGCATCCCTGCAGCGCTGGCCCTGTTGCCCCCGCAGGCCCTGAGCTACGCGATCAGCTACGACCTGGCCGGCACCCTGTTCACCTGGACCATCGGTCCCTCGCTGATGGCCCAGCGCCGTCTGGCTCTGCAACCGCTCCTCACCGCTCTGGTGAGGAGCCCGGCCAGCCAGGGGCTGCTGGGGGCGGCCCTGCTGCAGCTGTCGCCCTGGGATGGGGTGCTGGCGGCCTGGTTGTGGTGGCCTGCTCGGGCGGTGGTGTGGCTGTCGCTGGTGGTGCTGGGGTTGCGCATCGCTCCGGTGTTGGGCCGCCCCCTGCCCTTTGGGGTGCTCGTCAGCATGGCGATCAAGCTGGTGCTGTTTCCCCTGGCGGTGCTGGTGATGGCTGTGCTGCTGCGGCTGCCGCCATTGCTGCTCGCTCCTCTGGTGCTGCAGGCGGCGGCGCCCACCGCCGTGGCGGTGCTGCTGCTGGCCGAATCCGTGGGGTCTGATGCTGGTGCCGATCGCGCAGTAGATACCCGGCGGCCGGCGGCCCTGGTGCTGTGGAGCACCTTGGCTGCGCTGCTGACGGTGCCGCTCTGGGCCTGGCTGCTGCAGCTTCTGGGTCTGAGTACGGGCTTAAGCACCGGCGCCGGCGCCTGAAGGATCCCCAGAGCGGAACGCAGCCCAGAATGACGCCGCGTTTCACGGCCCGCCGGCGGGCATCGGCATGGACATCCTGGTGATGGGCGGCACACGCTTCGTGGGCAAACCGCTGGTGGAGCGCCTGCAGGCTGCGGGGCATGCCCTCACCCTGTTCACCCGGGGCAACAAGCCAGCGCCGGCAGGGGTGGAGCACCTGATCGGCGACCGCACCACTCCCGAGGGTCTGCAGCGGCTCGCTGGTCGCCGCTTCGACGTGATCGTCGACAGCTCCGGCCGCACCCTCGACGACTCCCGCGCCGTGATCGAGCGCACCGGCTCCCCCAGCCACCGGTTTGTGTACGTGAGCTCAGCCGGCGTGTATGCCGACAGCGAGCTGTGGCCCCTGGATGAGGACAGCCCCACCGATCCGGCCAGCCGCCACGCCGGCAAGGCCGACACCGAGGCCTGGCTGCGCAGCGAGGGGATTCCCTTCACCAGCTTCCGGCCCACCTACATCGTGGGGCCTGGCAACTACAACCCGGTGGAGAGCTGGTTCTTTGACCGGATCGTGCACGGCCGGCCGGTGCCCCTGCCCAGTGATGGCAGCACCATCACCCAGCTGGGCCACGTGCGCGATCTGGCCTGCGCCATGGCCCGCTGCATTGAGGTGGAGGCCGCTGCCAACCGCATCTACAACTGCACGGGTCGCCAGGGCGTCACCTTCCGCGGCCTGGTGGAGGCGGCGGCGCGGGCGGCTGGCCAGGATCCGGCGACGGTGGAGATCCGCAGCTTCGATCCCGCAGGCCTGGACAAGAAAGCCCGCAAGGCCTTCCCCCTGCGGCTGGCCCACTTCCTCACCGACATCACCCGGGTGCGGCGCGAACTGGCCTGGGAGCCGGAGTTTGACCTCGAGGCCACCCTGGCTGACAGCTACACCAACGACTACGCCCAGCGGATGCCCACCAGCCCCGATTTCAGCGCTGATGCGGCGTTGCTGGGCGAAGGCTGAGGTCGGGGCACGGTTCCGGATAACGAATCGGCTCCACCCTGCCCATCCAGTCGATCGAGGAGCTGTGGAGGTCGTAATAGCCGGCCACCACGGCGAGCTGACCGGCCCGCAGGCGATCGGTCAGCAGCACGCTGGAGTGCACCAGATTTCCAGCGGCGCTCAAGGTGTGGCGCCGGCAGGATTCCTCCAGCGAGAGCTGATCGCCGTATTGCAACAGCTCCATGCGCAGTTGCCCCACCACCTGGGCCAGGCTCGGGGTCAGGAGCAGTTCAGGGTGAAGAGCCGCCGACACGGCGCCGCAGGCTTCGTGACCCAGCACGACAATTAAGGGCACGCCCAGATGCCCCACCGCATATTCCAGCGAGGCAATCGCCGCCGTGGTGCTCATCGTGCCGGCATTGCGTACAACAAAGAGATCACCGAACCCGGTGTCGAACAGCAGCTCCACCGGGACTCGCGAATCTGCACAGCCCAGAACCGCTGCCCGCGGATGTTGTCCCTCCACCACCGCCTGCATGCGTTGCCGCGTGCTGTGGGGGTGGAGGGAATGCCCCTCAAGAAACCGGCGGTGACCCTGCTGCAACCACGCCAGCACCGATTCGGGATTGATCCAGGTTTGAGGTTTAGCCAAGGCTCAGGCGTGACATGGACAACAGGTCATGGCCTGTGAAGAAAGGTATGCGTTTTTCCTGAAGGTAGCGATCGCTGCTTTGGCAGCCTCAGTTTGGCGATAGGTGATTTCCAGTGTGTGTGTTGATCCATGGCCAGTGAAAACGAGACCGAGAGGGCATCGGACACCAGTTCTGAGCAGGGTTCGGAGGCCGCTTCCAACGCTCTGGATATGCCGTCGCCGAAGTTGAAGCTGCTGTCTAAGAAAATGAAAAAAAAGAAAGGCAAGAAACAGGTTGAACGGGCTGAATCGACCAACAATAAAACTTTGTCAGCAGATGCCGCTGGAAACGGCAGCGATCGCTACCACCCGTCGCCGATCTTGGACGACTTTTCGAGCCACTCCGAGGGCCGACCTCCGAAACTGGACCGCAAAATTTACGAAAACGAGCTGGCCCGATTGCAGGTGGAGCTGGTGAAGATGCAGTACTGGATCAAGCACACCGGATACCGCCTGATCATCTTGTTTGAGGGGCGTGATGCCGCCGGCAAGGGCGGCACGATCAAACGCGTGACTGAGCCGCTGAATCCCCGTGGATGCAAGGTGGTGGCCCTGGGCACCCCTTCAGACCAGCAGAAGAGCCAGTGGTATTTCCAGCGCTATGTGGAACATTTCCCCGCTGCCGGCGAGATGGTGCTGTTTGATCGCTCCTGGTACAACCGCGCCGGGGTGGAGAAGGTGATGGGCTTCTGCAGCCCGGTGCAGGTGGAGGAATTCATGCAGTCCTGTCCGGAATTCGAACGCATGCTCGTGCGCAGTGGCATCACCTTGCTGAAGTATTGGTTTTCGGTGAGCGATGAGGAGCAGGAAGTGCGCTTTCGCTCAAGGCTCAAGGATCCGGCGCGCCGCTGGAAGCTCAGTCCGATGGATCTGGAATCTCGGGATCGCTGGGTGGAGTTTTCCCGTGCCAAGGACGACATGTTTGCCCGCTCCAACATTCCAGAGGCTCCCTGGTTCACGGTGGAGGCCGATGACAAGCGGCGGGCCCGGCTCAATTGCATCCGCCACATTCTCAGCAAGGTGCCCTACGTGGACATGACCCCCGAGGCGATCGACCTGCCACCGCGCAAGAGCGTGGGCGATTACCAACGCCCACCACTGAATGAACAGTTTTTCGTGCCCAATGTTTATGGCTGATCGGCCTTGCGCAGGTAGCCCCAGGCCGAGCTGAGCGCCAGCAGCAGCGACGGCCAGAACAGCCACCAACCCATCAGCTGGGCCCAGCCGGCGCCGCTCCAGGGCCAGAGCAGCAGCAGCAAACTCCCAAACTGCAGGATCGTTTTGGCTTTGCCGCCCCGGGAGGCGGGGCCGCCGCCTGTGGCTCCGCTGCGCCAGCCGGAAATCAGCAGCTCCCGGGCCAACAGCAGCCAGATCGCCCAAAGGGGCAGCAGGCCCTCGGCCCCGATCCAGAGCAGGGGGGCGGCAATCAGGATTTTGTCGGTGAGGGGATCGAGTCGGGCGCCCCAGGTTGAGCCGCCACCGGCGCGGCGGGCCAGCACGCCGTCGGCCCAGTCGCTCAGACCCCCCAGCAGCAGCAGCCACCAGCCCAGGGCCAGCTGGTTGCTCGCCAGAGCCAGGATCAGCGGCAGGCCCAGCAGGGCGCGGCCCACGGTGAGGCCATCGGCCAGGCGGCGCAGTTTCCGTGGCTCGATCCCTTGTGTCGTCATGGTGCTCGCCAGGCTCGGCCCCAGAATGGCTCCAGTCTTGCGTGCTGGCCCGTGGTGCAACAGCTGGTTTCCGCCGTGATGTCGGCCCCGGTGCTGAGCGTCACCGCCGGCAGCCCCCTCCAGGAAGCCGTTCAGCTGATGAGCGAGCACCACATCAGTGGCCTGCCGGTGGTGGATGGGGCGGGGGTGCTCGTGGGTGAACTCACCGAGCAGGACCTGATGGTGCGCGAGAGCGGTTTCCAGCCCGGGCCCTACGTGATGCTGCTCGATGCGGTGATCTACCTGCGCAACCCGCTCAGCTGGGACAAGGAGGTGCACCAGGTGCTCGGCAGCACCGTGGGCGAGGTGATGAATGCCAAGGTGCACACCTGCAGCGCCGACCTGCCCCTGCCGGCGGCGGCAAGCCTGCTGCATGAGCGCAGCACCCAACGCCTGTTTGTGCTCGATGGCGAGCGCCACCCCGTGGGTGTGCTCACCCGTGGCGATGTGGTGCGGGCGCTGGCGGCGGCGGGCTGATCAGGGTTGCGGTAGGGGCGGTGGTGGTGGAGCCCCGGGCAGCTGTCCTCCCACCACGACGGGTTCTGTTGCACGGCTTGTGGCACCAGCGGCTGAACCGCTTGGAGCGTCCTGCTGCTGGGGCTGGGACGGGCGCTGAGCTGCATCCAGGTTTGCAGTCCCCCTTTCATTCAAGGGATCGTCGCCATCCGTGATCACTGCGCCTTCCGGCAGCACCAGCGGCTGGGGCAGGTCGGCGGGCAGGCCAAGGGTTTCCAGCTCCACCCCGGTGATCGCCGGGCTGGCGCCCGCCTGCTCTTGGCGTTGCCGTAGGGCCAGGGGGTCGGCGCTGATCGGTGGCTCCCGCAGGGGCGCCTTGGCACGCGCCCGCAGGGGATCCTTGGGCCCCTGGGGCGCCCAGATCAGCTGGGCAATGGGCTCCACGCCCTGCTCCATCAGCCGGTTGAAGCCGGCCAGGGCCCGGTCCACCAGCTGGCCGCCCAGGGTTTGGCCGCATTGAAAGGGATTGCCGCAGCCCTCGGCCGCCGTGCGCCCCGCTAAGCCGGCCAGCAGCGATCCCTGTAGGGGTATGGCACGCCGGCTCAGCCGCAGCAGGTAGGGCACGTGCACAAAGCTGGTGGCGCCACCGCTGATCCAGTTGGCATCGGCCGCGCTGAAGCCCTTCTGGCCCGGAATGATGAAGCGGCTTTTGGAGGCGTGGTCGGGCAGGTAGGCCGCCCGCAGCCCGCGCTGACGTGCCAAGGAGCGGGTTTGCTCCAGGGTGAGGCCATCGCGGCTCATCAGCGCCTCCAACCGGCCGTCGGGGCGCAGGCCGATCACCATGCGGATCCGGGGCAGGAAGTAGCGGATCTGCTGCCCCATCGAGATGCTGTACGCGCCTTTGTAGGCCGCGGGGGGCTGCTCCAGGTCGTTGTAAACGCTGTGCAACCCGCCGATGAAGCTGTCGAAGCGTTGGGCGCGCTCGCTCGTGAGTTCGCCGTAGCCGAACTCCACGCCGCCATCGCGGCGGATTCCCACAAAGGCCCGTTGGCGGGCGGCGGTGCGGTTGCGGCCGCGCCAGATCCGATCGCCCAGCTTGATGTCGCCCAGGGGCACCGTGATCTCCCGCCCCCTCTCATCGACATGGCGCTCGTACATCGGCCCGGAGATGAAGGCCAGGGCCTGGCGGTCGGCGAAGGCCTCCTGCTCCCGGTCCCAGCCTTCAAACAGTTGGAGTCGCACCTCTCGGGGGTCGAAATCGAGGGCGTAGACGCTGTCGTCGGGCTGATAGCGGAAGGGCACCCCGTCGGCGCTGGTGAGCAGGGGTGCTCCGGCCCTGGGGCCCGTCAGGGGTGGTGCGATCGCCACCAGAAAGCTGAGAAATCCCGCCGGCACGGCCACCACCAGCGACCGCTTGCGTTGCCACAGCGGTCGTCTCACCGCGGTGCGTTCAGGCAGAGGGGTCAGGCGGTTGGGGTGTTGCTGGGGGCTGCTTGCGTCCACTCCACAACGGCGCCATCCGCCACCAGCCAGATCCGTTCCCCTGGGGAGCAGGGATGGCCTCCGGTCAGGCGGCCGTAGGCGGGTAGGGCTAGGCGCTCACTGGTTTTGCAGTAGCTGAAGCAAGGCAGCCGCAGCCGATCGGCACCCCGGCCCACCACTGCCACTGGATGCAGGTGACCGCAGAGGTTGAGCAGGCCCGCCCGCGGCTCTGGAATGTGGCTCAGCCACCAGGGGCCTAGGGCTTGGGATGGCTCCTGCGGCAGCCCCTCGATCCAGCTGCCCTGTTCGTGGTTGCCGCCGATTAGGCGCAGCTGGCAGCCCAGCAGCTCCGGTAGGGCAGCCAGCTTGGCGCGAAGTTCGCCGGTGAGCCCCAGGCGGCTGTGGATCAGGTCTCCCAGCACCACCACCTGCTGGGGCTCCAGCTGATGGGCCAACTCCAGCAGACCATTGAGGGTCTCGCCGTCGCCATCACTGGGCAGGGGAATGCCGTGGGCCTGGAAGGTTTCCGCCTTGCCCAGATGCAAATCGGCCACTAATAAGGTCCGGCGCTGGGGGTCCCACGCCGCCTTGGCTCCAAGCAGCTGCAGCGGCTGGTCCCGCCATTCAAAGATGACGCTTGCTGCAGCAGAGCTTCGTTGCGAGTTCAAGCCCTACCCATGCCGCGTTGGTAGGCCGGCCTGTCCTGGGTGGCTGCGATCGTGGCTTGCACGTTGGGGTAGGGCGTTAGATCGATCTGGGGGAAGAAGATCGGCAGATAGGCCAGGTAGGCATTTACGGCGCAGTCGGCAACGCTCCAGGCTGGATCGCCCCAGGGCCCTGCCAGTAGGGAGAGGCCGCCTGCCAGCAGCCCATCAAGCACCCCCAGCAACTGGGGGAATTCCCGCTCCCGGTTGGTAGGCACAAACAACGCCACTGCCAGGGTGGCATTGGCAAACAGGATCCATTGGTTTGCCAGGGCTCGCTGGGCCGCCACCTCAGCTGACGTGCCAGTGAATTCGTGGGCGTGGTGATCGGCTAGATGCAGGAGGATGGCGCCGCTTTCAAACAGCTGCAGCGGTTTGCCGCCTGGTGCGCGCAGGGTTTCATCCACCAGGGCTGGCACCTTGGCGAAGGGGTTGATGGCATAAAAGTTGTCTCCCTTGTGTTCGCCTGCCTCCATGTCGAGCTGAATCCAGTCGTAGGCAATCCCCTTCTCCTCCAGATACCAGCGGGGCATGGAGGCGCGGCTGCGGGCGCCGCCGTTAAGCTTAAGGGTCATGGCGAAGGTAGCTGCACAGGGCATAGCAGGGTCCAGCCTATGGAGGGGCTGATGTGAATCCCTTGCCCCCGAGGTTGTTGCCGGGAATTGGTGAAGGTGTTGGACACGGCGCCGGATTCGAGCCCTGCCGGCGCAGGGTCCTGCGGCTGTCGGTTGCTGGGTGTTTGCCCTCTGTGTGGGAGTATCTTCTGGGCTTGCAAAGGCGGGAATTGCAGTCCGCTCATATTTAGCTGTAAATGACGATCGCCCTGTTGGTTGCCCTGGCCGGTTCGCTTGGTTTGATGGCTTTCATCGTTAAGCGTCTCGAGAACTCCTAAGCCACCTCCCCCAGCCATAACTCTGATCAACAGCGTGCTTGAGCTGGAGTTGCGCTGCCGCACCAGCCAGCTCACTTCGATCACGGAGCCAGGAGCATGTTGCGCGTAGATCCGCCTTCAGCTCTTCACAGCCCTCATTCAGATCCAGCTGAGCATTCGGCTCATGTCATGCGCCACTGCAATCAGATCAGCCCTGTTCGATCGGAAAGCCCTACAGCGCAACAGGTTGAGAGCTTTGCTCCGCAAGAGTTTCAGGACCTGGACACCATTGCGATGGGTCTAGCGGTGAGATTCCTCACCTAGCTGGGTGTCGAGGCAAGTGCAACTGGTTTTCGAACGCCCAGGGCTGCCGCGCCAGCCTGAGCAACGCTTTTGGGCTCGAGCTCAGGCTGGTGATTTAGACGCAGTCGGCCGTAGGCCATACAAATGCACGCGGTGAAACGGCTCGCCGTCACGCCGCCGACAAATTTTTGCGGGGGGCTGATGCGCATCTGGAGGGTGGTGCAATTTGTCGTCAGTCGCGTCCTCACGTCAAGCTTAGTTGAGCAACTAATTATTAATTATAGTAGTCTATCTCTGACAATCTTGTATTGCCTTTGTCGATGTGTAGCTGGATGCGGGCCATGTAGCGCCGAGCAACAAATGAGTTCTCCATCTCGAACATCCAAAACGATTGCAGGTGTTCGCATTGACTCCTAAACACATCACTCTCGTCAAAGTGAAAACCGTGAAGCCGGGCTAGCTCAATCAACTTGTGGATGTCGATGTCGAGAGGCAAATGTGCCTCCCCCCATTGGTCCACGCCAAATTGGGCAAGTTGTGCGGCAAGTGCTGGATCCTTTTTTTTGTGTTCAATGAACCGCTTGAGTTCACTCGCGCCATTCATGCAAGGGTCTCCATCGGCACATAGCCGCCGATCCATTCCACGGCAAAATTGCTGAGATCCAGATCTGACGGGAGGCCTCGGATGTACTGGTACACAGGTCCATTGGTACCGATAATGCTCGGAACCAGCGTTGCGTTGTCCGTGATTGTCACGGCCCCGTTCACGATCTCCTGATCAATGGAAACAACGTTGTAGGTCTGGCCTGCGCGTGTATTGAAAGCAACTTCTAGATCCTGTGTGCCATTTCCAGCGGGAATCAGGCGTACGATCGGATCCCCCTTGCTGTAGGCGGATGCCTGCGATGACCCTCCACGATAGCGGTACAAAGTGGGGGCTTTGGATGGTTGAGGCAAAAGAGGTTGAAGCTTGTCATCGATAAGCTGGTCGAGTAGTTTTGACATTTCGATATATGCTTTCCTCTGTTTCTTCGTTGCTATGGGCTTTTCGCCTTGCAAGACGCGGAGCGCTTCTGCTTTGGGGTCAAGATTGCGGAGTTCGAGTGGCGCTGCCTTGAACGGGTTGAGCTGACCTGTAATTGGGTCTACATTAGGGTAGTAGTCACCCCCTTTTGGTCGGAGGTCATACAGTTCTTCCTGCCAATTCTCGGGTGTATAGCTTTTGTCTCCTGAGTAATAGCGTGCGTATTTGAAGTCTTTCGTGCGCACCGCCTGCAGGCGGTTGGGTCCTGGAAGCAATCCATGATCCCATGAGCCCTCAGGAATCGATCCGCGAGGGTCCTGTCCGGCATAGATGTCGTCCCACGTGTAGAGAATCGACGACTGGACGTCGAGCTTCTCATGATCTAGTGAGGAATTCCTTGAGGCACGCTTGATGATTGGTGAGTAATCAACGCCCCTGAGGTCATAATTGGTAATGCTGTCTTCTGTGGCTCCGTAGAGATTGGCGACCGTGGGTAGGAAATCGATCAGCGAAACAAGTGCTTCTGATTTCTGTCCCCCTTTAAAATAGCGCGGGTTGGACCAGATCATTGGTACCCGGATCGACTCCTCATAGGCATTGAACATCTTCTGCACCATTCCGCCATGAGACATCCCCATCTCCCCGTGGTCTGCGGTGCTCACGAACAAAGTATTGTTGACCTCGCCTTGCTTTGCAAGCGTGGTGATCAGCTCGCCCATTTGGGCATCGGCAATCTTCATTAGATTGCCGTAAAAGTTGAGATAGTTTAGTTTTAACTCATCGGTTGGCAGTGGTTGCCCTCCAGCTTGAACGCGCAACCACTCCCTTTGAATCTGCGGTTTGTAGTTGCCTGAAAAGTCGTACCCATCAGAGGTGATCGAACCTGTGATGGGTTCATCCACGGTTGGCGGGAGAATGTTGATGTCACCTTCGATCATGTCCGCGGTATAGCCAAAATAGGTGTCTGGATCTCCTTCGCCCCAGGTACGTGGGTAAGCAAGCACGTCGTGTGGGTTTACAAGAGAAACCACCATCGCAAAGGGCTTTTTGTTGCCAGAGTCCAGGCGGTCGTTCAACCAGGTTGTCGCTTCGCTGATGAAACGCGTGTCGTTATCGGCATAACCGCCTCCAGCGTTTTTGGGGTCCATGTCTTGACCAGCATCAGGGCCTTGCCAGTCTTGGAAGTCGTACTCGGTCATGTCTTGGAAGACGACTTCGCCATCCACTGTGGTAATTGTCTTGCTGAGATGCGTCTTACCGAAGAACGACACGTCGTATCCGAGGTCGCCCAGAACTGTGCCGAGTGTTGGCAGGTCTGGATTCAGCTGCACTTGAGAATCCAGAATTGGATTTCCTATATCGCTTAGTAGCAAGTCAAGTTCATGTTGTGCTGGATATTTGCCCGTGAAAAACGTCGCCCTTGCAGACGAGCACATAGCCGTATTGGTGAAGGAGTTCTCAAAGGAGAGACCGTTGTCAAGAAGCCACTGCCGTGTGGGTAGGTTTTCTTTTGCCCAATCGCGAGGTAGCCATAGATCTTCAGGCTTGACCTGGTCCCGGATGAAAATTACTAGGTTTTGCGGTTGCTCTGCGGAATTCTCAGCCTGGCTGATGGCACGACTTACTTTGCCAACTTTTTTTGCGCTATTGAGGCTCCGAATTCCAATTTGCTTGGATACGCTAGTATAGTCCTTGGTAAGTAGTAGCTCCTGGTCTGATAGCTTGTTAGGATTACTCCTCAGCAGCTTAAATACTGATTTGTCAAATTCTGATGTCGCGTTACGTCCTCCTCCGCTTGCTTTGGCAATGTTGCCAATTTCCTGCATCTTAGACATATAAAGTGTGTATACAAATACTATTTACCACAATTGTCCGCGTTGCAAACCAAGACTTGTTGGTTTGTAATATTCTAATTGCGCATAGGTAGCGTGTCTCTGTCTCTGGTCCACTTCTGCAGATAGAACGGGTCTATAGCGATCGTGTAGCTGGTTACTGCCGTCGAGGTAAATCCCTTCAGCTGTGTCGCGGATGTGGGTGATTTCACGAGCCCCGCAGCTTTTTGGTGCTGTTGGGTTGAGCTCCTGATGCAGCAGGTTCTCGGCAACACCACTGGACCCCCTGGCTGGGCCCTAGCAAGGCCTGAACCCCCTTCTGTTTTTGTCTTGAGCGCTGAACAGCGATGAACTGGACGTTGCGGTGACGGTCATATTTGAGGTCATCGACCCTTCGCTCTTAAGAGTTCGCTGAAAAACCCGCCCACCTCTGCGAAAATAGGCCAACTGCCCACCTGAGATGCGAGGCCACCGGGAGCGCAGCGGCTCCCTGTTCTCCTACGTGTCGATCGAGGAGCGGATTCCGGCCAGCCAACCGCTGCGGCGGATCCGCAAACTGGCCGATCAGGCCCTCGATCGCCTCAATCCTACCTTCTGTGAGCTGTACGCCTCAGAGGGGCGGCCCTCGGTGCCGCCCGAGCAGCTGCTGCTGGCCTCGTTGCTGCAGGCGTTCTACGGCATCCGCTCCGAGCGGCTGTTGCTCGAGCAGCTGCACTACAACCTGCTGTTCCGCTGGTTTGTGGGTCTGAGCCCGGATGATCCGATCTGGTACCCCACCACGTTTACAAAGAACAGAGAGCGCCTCCTCAACGACGACGTCATGGGGCGCTTCCTCGAGAAGCTGATGGGCGCCCCGGAGGTCAAGCCTCTGCTCAGCGACGAGCACTTCTCCGTGGATGGAACTCTGCTGCAGGCCTGGGCGTCGCATGCCTCGCTGGAGCGGATCGACGGAGAGGATGATCCACCGCCACCGCCATCAGGGCCTGGCGAGGGTTTTGGAGCACCAAAGCCCGGAAAGAAGCGTGCGAAAGGGGATTTCCGCGGCATCAAGCTCAGCAACAAGACCCATTGTTCCAGCGTCGATCCGGATGCGCTGCTGGCCCGCAAATCCAATGCCCATCCAGCACTCCCCAGCTACCGGGGGCACGTGCTCATGGACAACCGCCATGCCCTGATCGTCGATTGCAGGGTGACGCAAGCAGTGGGCGCCGGAGAGCGGGATGCCGCCAAGGTGATGGCGGCTGATCGTCCCGGTGCCCACCAGAAAACCTTGGGTGCCGACAAGAACTACGACACCAGGGGAATGGTCGCCGAACTCCGGCGGATTGGCGTGACACCGCACGTGGCGCAGAACACCAGCCGCCCTGGTGGTTCCGCCATCGATGGCCGCACCACCTGCCACGAGGGTTACGCCAAGTCGATCCACGCCCGCCGCGGCATCGAGAAGGTGTTTGGCTGGATCAAGCAGTGGGGCGGTCTGCGCCAGTTCAAGCTGCGCGGCACCGAAAAGGTGAGCGCAGTGTTTGGCCTGCATGTGATCGCCTACAACCTGATCCGCTTGGGCAACCTGCTCAACCCGGCAATGGCGGCGGCATGAGCACGTGGTTACCCAGAGGTGTGGCCAGGTGACAGCGATCAAGGAGCCCAAACGGGGCAAAACGGCTGAAATCGGGCGTTCTGAACCGTTGATCCACTGAAAGCCAGCTCGATCAGAACTTGATCACCTCTCAGGAGGGGAGAGCGAGGCCGTTCAGCCCGTTTTTCCGCAAACTCTTAACGGATGCATGGGCCGTTGTAGAAGCCGCGGTGCGGTTCAAACATCATCTACGCTCGGGGAGGCGTTTGGAATCGAGTGCCAGAATTCCATCCACTTAAGTCCTTCTCTCTGACTGGTGATGAGGGCGAGCTTCTTAGTGGGACCTCAATTCATCCCTGGTTACGTCAGTCGATGTATTGAGTAAGCCCACCTTCTTCGGCGCGCTCAGCCTCCTGGCGCAAGCGCTCCAGGCGCTGCAGCAGCGACTCATTACTCATCCGGTTGTTTAGGCGCTCCGCCAGTAAGGGGAAGGCCAGGGGGCCGGGCCGGGGGGTGCGCTCTAGCTGCAAACTGCATCGCTGCAGCCGCTGCAAGGCCAGGGTGATCCGGGGCAGATCCAGCTGTTCGGTGAGCACTTCCGATCTGGCCTGGGCCAGGAGGCGGTTGGCGGGTTCGTGGCGGCTGAACACGTCGTAGAGCAGGGCGGCACTGATCTGCAGTTGACCGCCGGATTTGGACTGGCCGGGGTAGCCGTTCAGCACCAAGCCGCTGATCTGGGCAATGGCGCGGAAACGCCTCCGGCATAGCTCTGAGAGGTTGATTGCTTGCTCCAAGTCGTCCTTGAGATTGGTGGCGTCAAGCAGTTCTTCGGCGTGTAGCTCAAATAACTCTTCAAATGGATAGTTTTTAGGCGCCAGTAGTTCAAAGCCGTAGTCGTTTACCGACACCGTGATCGTGCTGGCTTGGTGACGGGCCAGGCGCCAGGCCCAGAGAAAACCCAGGCCCTCATGCACAAAGCGCCCCTCAAATGGATAGGCATAGAGGTGGCTGCCTTCGCGGCTGTTGCACACCTCCACCAGTAATTCGTGTTGCCTTGGTAGCCGGGAGAGCTGCACCTGGCGCTGCAGTAGGGGCTCGAGCGCCACAAGTTCGGGGCTATTGAGCTTGGCTTCTCCCGCCAGGGCGCGGCTGCAACAATCCACTTCGGCGCGTAGGTGGCGGCTGAGTAGGTCGGAGAGGGCCATCTGGCCGCCTGCCCAGGCGGGCACGGTGTTGCTTTTTTTGGAGCTGGCTTTCACCAGGGCCGTCATCTCGCGCAGGCGCACGAATTCCAGCTGGCGCCCGGCAAAGAAGAACACATCGCCGGCTTTGAGCCGGCCGATGAAGGCCTCCTCCACGTGGCCGAGCACGGCGCCGCGCACAAAGCGCACCGTGACGGCGCGGTCGGCGGTGATCGTGCCGATGTGCAGGCGGTGCATCCGGGCGATCGCCTTTTCCTTTACGAAATAGAGATCGCCATCGCGCTCGAGCTTGCGGTAGCGGGGATAGGCGCCGAGGCAGTCGCCACCGTGTTCGAGAAAGCGCAGGCACCACTGCCAGTCGGCATCGCTGAGCTGGCGGTAGCTCCAGGCGGTGCGGATCGCTGCCAGTGTCTGGTCCGGTTCGAAGCCCGGCCCGCAGGCCAGGCTGGTGAGGTGCTGGAGCAGCACGTCGATCGGGGCCGTTGGCGGCCGGCGCTCCTCCACCAAACCCGCGGCCAGGCCCCGCCGCAGGGCGCTCAGCTCCAGCAGCTCGAGAGCATGGGTGGGCATGAACAGCACCTGGGAGGTGCCGCCGGGGCTGTGGGCGCTGCGGCCGGCCCGCTGCAACAGCCGCGCCACGTTTTTGGCCGAGCCGATCTGCACCACCCGCTCCACCGGCTGAAAGTCGACGCCCAGATCCAGGGAGCTGGTGGCCACCACCCAGCGCAGGGCCCCATTTTTGACGCCTGCCTCGATCGCTTCGCGCTCGGCCCGGTCGATGGCGCTGTGGTGCAGGGCCAGGGCGCCCTCCATCTCCGGGCAGGCATAGCGCAGGCACTGGTGCCAGCGCTCGGCCTGGTTGCGGGTGTTGGTGAACAGCAGGGTGGACACCCCTGGCTCCAGCGCCGCCACCAGTTCCTCGTACATGCGCAGGCCCAGGTGGCCGGCCCACGGGAAGCCGTCGATGCTCTCGGGCAGCAGGCTGCGGATCGCCGTGGCCCGGGCGATCGGTGCCGTAATCAGGCAGGGCTCGGGGCCAGTGCCAAGGGCGGTTTGAGCCGCTTCCTCAAGGTTGCCGATCGTGGCGCTGATCGCCCAGGTGCGCAGGCCGGGCCGCAGCCGCCGCAGCCAGCTCAGGCAGAGCTCGGTTTGGCTGCCGCGCTTGCTGCCCATCAGCTCGTGCCACTCATCCAGCACCACCGCCTGGAGCCCGCTGAACAGCTCCGTCGCCTTGGGATTGGCCAGTAGCAGCGCCAGTGATTCCGGGGTGGTGATCAGGATCTGGGGCGGGCTGCGCAGCTGCCGGGTGCGTGCGCTGCTGGCGGTGTCGCCATTGCGGATGCCCACCTGCAGCGGCCAGCCCATGGCTTCGATCGGTTGCTGGATGGCGAGGGCGAGATCGCGGCTGAGGGCGCGCAGGGGGGTGATGTAGAGCAGCCGCAGGCCCTGGATGTTGGTTTGGGGTGTGGTGGTGCGTCGGGGGCGCTTGTTGTTTTCAGACTCTCCCTGTTTCTGTACGGTCTGTACGCAATCCTGGAGACGGCGCTGCGTTGTGTCTGCCCCCTGCACGGCGAGCATCTCGGCGATCGGACCCATCACGGCGGCATAGGTCTTGCCGGAGCCGGTGGGCACCTGGATCAGGCCGCTCCTGCCCTCCAGGTAGGCCTGCCAGCTCTGGCGTTGGAAGGGCAGCGGCGTCCAGCCCTGCTGGCTGAACCAGGCCTCGATCGGCGCCATGGACAGCGTCATGCAGCGGCCAGCTCCAGCAGGGCCACCTCGGCGCAGAGCCCCGGCCCAAAGGCCAGGGCCAGGCACGGGCCGGGAACCGCCGCCTGGCGCAGGCGATCGAGGATGAACAGGATCGTGGCCGACGACATGTTGCCGTGCTCCTGCAGCACGGCCTGGGATGTGGCGATCTGGTGGGGCTCCAGCTGGAGGGCGGCGGCGCAGGCCTGCAGGATGCGCGGGCCGCCGGGGTGCACTGCCCAGCTGGCGATCTCCGCCAGGCGGAGGTGTCTGGGGTGCAGCCAGTGCTCGAGCCAGGGACCCAGCTGGGCGGCCACCGCCTCCGGCACCTGCGAGGAGAGGCCCATCTCGAAGCCGTGGTCGCCGATCTGCCAGTGCATCAAGTCGGCGGTGTGGGGGATCACGGTGGAGCCAGTGGCCAGCAGGTTGAGGAGGGAGCCAGGGTAGGGGCTGGGGTTGGCGGGCTTGGCGGTGGCCACCAGGGCGGCCGCCCCATCGGCAAACAGGGCATTGGCCACCACCTTCTCCGGATCCCAGCCGTAATACAGGTGCAGGCTGCATAGCTCCACCGCACAGAGCAGCACCACCGCCTCGGCATCCGCCTCCACGAAGGCCTGGGCCACCCGCAGACCGTTGAGGGCACCGTGGCAGCCCATGAAACCCACGTGGGTGCGCTGCACCCCCGGATCCAGGCCGAGCTGGTGGATCAGGGCCAGATCCAATCCCGGCGCCTGGAAGCCCGTGCAGCACACGGTGATCAGATGGGTGATCCGGGGGGCTTCGATCGCCGCATCAGCCAGGGCGCCGCGCACCGCGTCCAGGGCCAGAGGAGCGGCATGGTCGGCGAATGCGGCCATGCGGGCGGCCGTGGTGGGGCTCTGGTTGCCGTAGAAGGGCAGCCGCTCGTCGCTGGGCTGCTGGTTGGCCTTGCCCGTGGCCAGCACGCTGCCGCGCTGGCGCACCTGGGTGCGGCCCTGGATCCGCCGCACCAGGGCGGCCCGGCTGCCGTTGTCGGCACTCACCCGTTCCGCCAGGGCCATGGCTTCGGCCTGGTTCAGCTGGTGGGGCGGAGTGGCGGTGCCGATGCCGCGGATGCTCAGGGGCATGGCGACACCTGCAGGGAGGGGACAGTCACATGGTTGAGCTGGGCCACCAGCTGCTCGGCGACGGCCGGCAGGTGTTGGCTGACGCCAAAGGCCAGGGCTGTGGCCCCCGGCTGGCGCAACAGCAGGGCCAGGCCGCGGCAGAGCCGTTGGCGGCGGCCAATCTGCTGGCGCAGCTCCCGCTGCCAGCGGCGCTCCAGGGCTGGGCTCCAGCACTCCAGCCCCGCCAGTACGAGGGGCGCCGCGGCAGCGCCGGCGGTGAGGGCCCAGGCCATGCCTTCGCCGGTGAAGGGCTCCACATAGCCCGCCGCGTCGCCCAGCACCAGAAAGCGCTCGCCAGCCACCACCGCGGCGCGACGGCTGAGGGCGGGGGTGAGCTGCCAGCGCGCCTGCTCCAGCCCCATCGGGATCGGGAAGCCGGCGCTCGCCAGCACCGTTCGGGCTGCAGCGGCTGCACCGCTGCTGCTGCTTGGGCCAGGACACTGGATTGCCTGGCGATCGAAGGCCGCCGCCAGGTTGAGCTGGCCATCCTCGCGCCGCACCAGGCCCACGTAGCCCTCGCGGCCGATGGCCATGTGGATGCGGCCGGACGGATAGGCGGCCGCCGCGTCCGGCAGCACGCAGCCCGCCCCGATCCGGGAGTGACGCTGGATGATCGGGGCACCGGCCTCGCTGGCGGGGATGCAGCGCTGGGCCAGGCCGGCGGCCACCAGCACCACCTTGGCCCGCACCGATTGGGACTGGCGACTGCCGCGCTCGTGCAGCGTCACGGTCCGTCCGGTGGCGTCTGCCGGGCCCAGCTGGGCCGTGGTGCTGGCCCGGAAGCTGGCACCTGCGGTGATCGACGCCTGCACCAGGGCCTGGTCGAACCGCTCCCGCGACAGGGCGCGGCCATCGGGCAGGGCCAGTGACGCCTGCCGGCCCCGGTGGCCCAGTTGCAGCCGCCGCAGCGGCACACCACCCTGGCTCTCGATCAGCTGGCCCTGCCCCACCGCCGCCAGCACCGCCTGGGCCTGGGCATTGAGGCAGCAGCCACACACCTTCCAGCGGGGAAAGGCCCGCTTCTCGACCAGCAACACCCGCAGCCCCCGCTGGGCCAGATCCAGGGCCGCCAGGCCACCGGCCGGGCCTGCCCCCACCACCACCACATCCCAGCCGTTGGCATGCTGCAACTCAGCCATGGCCTTGCTCCAGGCCACGCTCCCAGCGCAACAGATAACGCTCGGGCCAGCAGCGCTGCAGGGAGGCTCCAGCGAGTCCGGCCCGCTCGGCCATCGCCAGCACCTCCGCCGGTTGAAAGGCGGCGCGCACCGAGAGGAGCCCATCGGTGTGCACCACCCAGGAGCGGCTGAGCAGGTGGGTGCCGGCCCAGGCCAGGGCATAACCCACGCGGCTGCGGATCAGGTCGTTCACCAGCACCAGGTGGAGGGCCCGCTGGGCCATCAGCGCCAGCAGCCGCTCGGCATCGGCGTCGGGGAGGTGGTGCAGAAACAGCGAACAGAACACCACGTCGGCTTCGCCCGGCGCTGGGGGAGCGGCGAGGGCATCGGCGCAGAAGAACTCCACCGGCGCGCCGCGCCGTTGGGCATTGGCCTCGGCGATTCGCACCGCCTCTGGGTTGAGGTCGCAGGCGCGCAGCTCCAGGGCCAGGCCTCGGCGCTGGGCCATCAGGGCCAGATCGATGGCGGTGTCGCCGCCACCGCAGGCCAGCTCCAGCACCTGCAGGGGTGCGCCACCCCGGCGGCGGGCCAGCGCCTCAATCGGTTTCAGCAGGCTCGCCGCCAGGCCGCTGATGCGATTGATGCGCCGCAGCCCGGCCAGGGCACGGGCGTGCTCGGCCGGATCCAGCCCCGGCTGATCCATCACCTCCGGTTGGCGATCGCGCCGCTGCAGGCCCTGGCCCGGTGGCGTGGCGGAGGGCGTGGGCGCAGCCGTGGGCATGGGCTCAGCCGAGGGATTCAGTCCATGATGGGCAGGTTGCGATCGATGTTGCGGTGCCTCAGGGCTGCAGCAGCGCCAGGGCACTGGCGAGGGTGTCGGCCTCACAGGCCGGTTTGTCGTGGCGCCAGCGGCGGATGCGGGGAAAGCGCACGGCCAGGCCGCTCTTGTGGCGCGGTGAGTGCTGCAGCCCTTCGAAGGCCAGCTCGAACACCTGCTGCGGCTCCACGGCCCGCACCGGGCCGAAGCGCTCGCTGGTGTGCTGACGGATCCAGCGGTCCAGGGCTGTGATCTCGCCATCGTCGAGGCCGGAGTAGGCCTTGGCGAAGCTCACGAGTTCGCCCTCCCCGTTCCACAACCCGAAGGTGTAGTCGGTGAACAGGTTGGCGCGGCGACCGCTGCCGGCCTGGGCGTAGAGCAGCACCGCATCAAGGGTGTAGGGATCGCGCTTGTGCTTCCACCAATGGCCGCGTTTGCGGCCGGCCAGGTAGGGCGACGCCAGCGCCTTGAGCATCAGGCCCTCGGCGGCGGCGGTGCTGGCCTGCTGGCGCAGCGGCTCGAGCTGTGTCCAGCTGTCCAGGGGGAGTCGGGGGGACAGGCGCAGGAGCCTGGCTTCCGGGGTTGGTGTCGTCTGCTGGAGCTGCTGGTGGAGCTCCTCCAGGGCGGCCCGGCGTTGGTTCAGGGGCCTGGGGCGCCAGTCTTCGCCCCCTCGCTCCAGCAGGTCGTAGGCCACAAAGCAGGCCGGGCACTCCGCCAGCAGCTTGCGGCCCGGTGCCTTGCGGCCGAGGCGACGCTGCAGCTGGGCAAAGGGGGCCGGGCGCTCGATGCCCTGGGGCCACACGAGCACCTCGCCGTCGAGCACGGTGCCCTCGTCCAGGCAGCCGGCCGCCGCGATCAATTCCGGAAAGGCGGCGTTGATCAGCTCCTCGCCGCGGCTCCACAGAAAGCTCTCGCCGCTGCGGCGGATCAGTTGGCCGCGGATGCCGTCGAATTTCCACTCCGCCAGCCAGGCGCTGCTGGGGCCGGGTAGGGGCGCGGCGCCGTCGGGGAGTTCCAGCGGTGCGGCCAGAAAAAACGGATAGGGCCGGCTGGGCAACGCTGCGCCTTGGTCGGTTGGGGCTAGCAGGGCGAGAAAGACCTCGGCGCTGGCCTCAAAGCCCCCCATCAACCGGTGCTGCAACAGAGCTTCCTCCAGGCCGCTCAGGCGTGCCAGGGCCCGCAGCACCAGGCCCTGGGCCACACCCACCCGCAGGCCGCCGGTGAGCAGCTTGTTGGCCACCAGCAGCTCGCCGGGGCTCAGGCCCTGCCACAGCTGCCGCACGGCTTCGGCCTGCGCGGCCCCGTCCAGGGCTGCGGCGGCAGGTAACAGCTCCGCCATCCAGTGGTGGAGGGGTCGGTCCGCCCGTGCCTCCTGGTCGGAGGGCTGCCAAAGCAGCGCGATGGTTTCGGCCGAGTCGCCAACGTGGGCGTAGCAGTCGTCAAACAGCCATTCCGGGATGGGGGAGCCCTCCAGGCAGATCTGGCGCAGCCGCCGTCCGGTGATCAGGCGCTTGCCCTGCTTGCCCAGCAACACGTGCAGGGCCCAGGCGGCATCGGCCGGATCGGCGCTGGCGAAGTAGGCGGCCAGGGCTGCGACCCGGGCACCCGTGCCGCTGCTCCCATCGAGCTCGCTGTAGAGCGCGGCGAAACGGCGCATGGTCAGGCGGCGGGGTCTGGGCTTTCGCGGCTGGGGCCATGGCCCCCCTCCAGCGCCTCGGCGCTGATCCCCTCCACCTCGCGCAGGTAGCGGGCCAGGCCATCGCTGTTGCCATGGGTGACGTACACCTGGCGGGCGCCGCTGTCGTTCACGCTGGCGATCAGGCCGGGCCAGTCGGCATGGTCGCTCATCACGAAGCCGCGCTCATAGCCCCGGCGGCGGCGGGCGCCGCGCACGGCCATCCAGCCGCTCACAAACGCCGTTTGCGGCAGCTTGAAGCGCTTCATCCACGGCGAGCGGTGGGCTGAGGGCGGGGCGATCACCAGCCGGCCGGCCAGGGATTCGCCCCTGGCGATGGCGCTCACGGCCTGCGTGGGCGGCAGCACCACACCGGCTTCGCGGTAGGCGGGCATCAGCGCCTCCACGGCGCCGTGCAGCAGCACCTCTTCCGTCACACCGATTCCGGCCAGCTCGGCCAGCAGCCGTTGGGCCTTGCCGAAGGCATAGGCAAACAGGAGCGAGGGGCGCTCCGGCGCCGCCCGCCACCACGCCAGGATCTCCCGGGCCACCGCGGCCCCGCTCTGCCAGCGGTAGATCGGCAGTCCGAAGGTAGCCTCGCTGATGAACACATCAGCCTGTACGGGTTCAAACGGCGTGCAGCTGGGGTCGGCGCAGCGTTTGTAGTCGCCGCTCACCAGCCAGCTCTCGCCGCCAGCCTCCAGACGGATCTGGGCGCTGCCGAGCACGTGGCCGGCGCTGTGAAACGACACCCTGGCGTCGCCGATGCGGTGCGCTTGGCCGTAGTCCACCGGGATCAGGTTGATGCTGGCTCCGAGCCGCTGCCGCAGGATCGCCTCGCTGGCGCCGATGGCCCAGTATTCGCGGCAGCCGGGCCGGGCGTGGTCGGCATGGGCATGGGTGATCAGGGCTCGGGGTACCGGCCGCCAGGGGTCGATCCAGGCCCCGGCCGCCCGGCAGTAGAGCCCCTGGGGGGTGAGCTCCAGCAGGCTGGCGGGGGGGAGAGGCATGGGAACTGTCGGTTGATGCGGAGGGCTCCGGGGATCAAGGTTCGTCCCAGAGGCTCTGCAGCGACCAGGGGCTGCCCTCCATCAGCCAGAACGATCCATCCACCAGGCGGAGGTGCTGATCAAGCTCGCTGATCCGCTCGAGATCGGCCGGCGTGAGTTCGATCTCTGCTGCCGCGAGGTTCTCGCGCAGCCGCGCTGGGCTCACCGACTTGGGAATGGTGGAGATGCCGCTCTGGAGCTGCCAGGCGATCAGCACCTGGGCGGGGCTGCAGCCATGCTCCGCGGCGATCGCGCTGATCAGCGGGTGCGTCAGCAGCTCGGGTTCATTCGCTCCCTTGAGGGCGGCTGGACGGTCGCGAGAGCCCAGCGGTGAGTAGGCGGTGATGTGAACCCCCTCGGCTGCGCAGTCGGCCAGCAAAGCCGGCTGTTGCAGCAGGGGGTGCCGTTCCACCTGATTCACCTCCGGCCGGATCCGGCAGTGGCTCAGCAGATCGTGGAGCTTGCGGCTGGAGACATTGCTCACACCGATATGGCGGGTGAGCCCAGCCTCCAGGGCGCCTTCCATCCCCTCCCAGGTGGATCTGAGCGACCCCTGCGCCGGTGGTAGAAAATCTTCCCCGCTGGAGGGAAAGGCCACGCCGGACTTGATCGGCACCGGCCAGTGGATCAGGTAGAGATCCAGCCACGCCAGGCCCAGATCCCCAAGGGTGCGGCGCAGCGCCGGTTCGACGTTGTCGCGGCCATGGGCATTGCACCAGAGCTTGGAGGTGATCCACAGCTCCTCGCGCCTCACCTCGCCGGCATCGATGGCGCTGCGGATCGCCTCGCCCACCTCCGGCTCGTTGCCATAGACGCTGGCACAGTCGATGTGGCGGTAGCCCAGCCGGATGGCTTCCTGCACCGCAGCACCCACATCACCAGGAGCCGATTTCCAGGTGCCCAGTCCCAGCAGGGGCATGCGGTCGCCATTGGCGAAGGCAATGGTGCGCATGGGTAGCCGGGGGAGTGAATGACCTGGCTCGGGCACCCTAGGCAGCGTGGCGACACGTGGCTTCCCTGCTCCGACCACCCCCCCTGCCTTTCCCCCCCAGTCCACCGTTGACGATGAGCGGCGGCCCGACTAGCCAGGGATCTCCCGCAGGCTGCCGCCATGGCCCTGGATGATTTCCGCGATGAGCTCGCCGCCACCGCTGCGGCCCTGGCGGCCCCGGGCACGGGGCTGCTGGCGGCGGATGAATCCACCGGCACGATCGGCAAGCGCTTCGCGGCCATCGGCCTGGAGAACACCGAGGAGCATCGGCGTGCCTACCGCAGCCTGCTGGCCACTACCGCAGGCCTCAGCGACCACATCTCCGGCGTGATCCTCTACGAGGAAACCCTCTTTCAAGACAGCACCGCTGCGGCTGGCGGCGTGCCGCTCGTGGAGCTATTTCAGCGCCAGGGAATCGTGCCCGGCATCAAGGTGGATCAGGGGGTGGAACCCCTGGCTGGTGGGGTGCCCGGCGAGAGCTGGTGCACCGGGCTCAAGGGCCTGGGGGAGCGCGCGGCCCGTTACTACGCCCGTGGCGCGCGCTTCGCCAAGTGGCGCGCTGTGTTGCAGATCAGCGCCAGCGGCGCGCCATCGGAGCTGGCGGTGCGTGAGAACGCCTGGGGGCTGGCCCGCTACGCCCGCACGGTGCAGGAGCACGGCCTGGTGCCGATCGTGGAGCCTGAGATCTTGATGGATGGCGACCATGACATCACCACCACCGCCTCAGTGCAGGAGTGGGTTCTGCGCACCACCTACGAAGCCCTGGCGCTGAATGGTGTGTTTCTCGAGGGGAGCCTGCTCAAACCTTCGATGACCTGCCCAGGCGCCGACTGCCCCCGGCAGGCGAGTGCCGAGAAGGTGGGGGAATTCACCATGCGCACCCTCAGCCGCACCGTGCCTGCGGCGGTGCCGGCGATCCTGTTCCTCAGTGGCGGCCTCAGCGAGGAGGACGCCAGCCTCTGCCTCAACGCCATCAATCAGGTGGCGGCCCAGGAGGGCGCCCCCTGGCACTTGGGCTTCTCCTACGGTCGCGCCCTGCAGCATTCCTGCCTCAAGCACTGGGGCGGCACGGATCGGGCGGCCGGCCAGGCGGCCCTGTTGGCCCGGGCCCGCGCCAACGGAGCCGCCAGCCGCGGCGCCTACGAGCCCGGCAGCGAGCCCTCCAACGACACCAGCTTGTTTGTGGCCAACTACAGCTACTGACTCAGGGGCGGTGGGTTCAGCGGCTCATCGCCAGCATCCGCTCGATCGGCGCCAGGGCCTTGAGCCGTAGCTCCTCGTCCAGCACGATTTCCGGTGCCATGTCGTGCAGGCACTGCCACACCTTCTCCAGGGTGTTGAGGCGCATGTAGGGGCAGGCGTTGCAGCTGCAGCCGTCGGCGCCGGGCACCTCAAAAAAGTGCTTGTGGGGCAGCTTCAGCCGCATCTGATGCAGGATGCCGGGCTCGGTGAGCACGATGAAACTGGTGGCGGGGCTGGCCTCGGCGCGGCGCAGCAGGGCGCTGGTGGAGCCGATGAAATCCGCCAGATCCAGCAGGTGCTGCTGGCATTCGGGGTGGGCCAGCACCTCGGCGTCCGGATGCTCAAGCTTGAGCTGAAGCAGGGCCTGCTCGCTGAAGGCCACGTGCACCTGGCAGCTGCCGGGCCAGAGGGTGAGCTCCCGGCCGCTCTGGGCCTGCACCCAGCGGCCGAGGTTCTCGTCGGGGGCGAACAGGATCGGCCGATCGGCGGGCAGTTGCTGCACCAGATCCACCGCATTGCTGCTGGTGCAGATCAGGTCGCTGTGGGCTTTCACCGCTGCCGAGCAGTTGATGTAGCTCACGGCGATGTGGTCGGGATGTTGCGCACGGAAGCGGGCGAAGGCGTCGGCCGGGCAGGTGTCGGCCAGGGAACAGCCGGCCTCCAGATCCGGCAGGAGCACCGTTTTGGAAGGATTGAGGATCTTGGCCGTTTCGGCCATGAAGTGCACGCCGCAGAACACGATCACATCGGCCTCGGTGGCGGCTGCCTTGCGGGAGAGCTCCAGGGAATCGCCAATGAAGTCAGCGATGTCCTGGATGGCGTCGTCCTGGTAGTAGTGCGCCAGGATCACGGCGTTGCGCTGGCGCTTGAGCTCGGCGATCGCCCCGGGCAGGTCGACGGCTGGTGTGTGCTGGATGGCGGCGAAAACCAACCCGGGCCCCCAACTGATGCAGGATGGCCTCAGCCTAGGCAGCGGAGATGGCGGCACCCGGCGGGGGGAAAACGCTCCGCATCGCCATTGCCGGTGATCTGCACGGGGCCTGGGACCACACCGATCACGCCCTGCTGGCGACGCTCGCTCCGGATGCCCTGCTGGTGGTGGGCGACCTCAGCGATGGCCAGCAGCGGATCCCGGCGCTGCTGCGCCAGCTGCCGCTGCCGGTGGCCTGCATCCTTGGCAACCACGACGCCGGCAAGGACGCCTCCGGCCGCACCCTGCAGCGCCAGATGGATCTGCTGGGCGACGTGCACTGCGGCTGGCGGCTGCGGGCCCTCAGCCCGCCGGGTCTGGCCGTGGTGGGGGGCCGGCCTGGCACGGCCGGTGGCGGCTACAACCTCTCCCGGGCGGTGCAGGCGGCTTGCGGGCCGGTGAGCCTGCAGGAGTCGGCGGACCGGATCACGGCCGCCGCAGCCGCCGCTCCCGCCGACTGGCCCCTGGTGCTCCTGGGCCACAGCGGCCCCTCCGGCCTCGGTAGCGACGCCGCCTCCCCCTGCGGCCGCGACTGGAAGCCCCCCGCCTGCGACTGGGGCGACCTCGACCTCTCCCTGGCGATCCAGCAGATCCGCCGCCGCCGCTCCGTGCCCCTGGTGGTGTTCGGCCACATGCACCATGCGCTCAGGCGGGGGCAGGGGGCGCGCCAGAGCTTCTGCCGCGACCGGGCCGGCACCGCCTACCTCAACACCGCCTGCGTGCCCCGTCACGGCACCGACGGCGCCGGTCATGCCCTGCGCCACTTCAGCTGGGTTGAGCTGGTGGGGCAGGAGCTGCGCAGCGCCAGTCACCGCTGGTATGGCCTGGGCGGTGAGCTGCTGTACGAGGAGCGGCTCTGGCAGGCCCCCAGCCAAGCCGCCCAGCTGGCACCGTGCTGATCGTTGCCTGCATCAGCGCCCATGGCTTCGGCCATGGCTCCCGCACCGCCGCCGTGCTCACGGCCCTGCATCAGCGGCAACCCGGCTGGCGGCTGGTGCTGTCCACGGCGCTGCCCGAAACCTTTCTGCGCACGGCCCTGGGGCCGGTGCCGTTTGAACGTCGCCCCTGCCGCTGGGATGTGGGGGTGGTGCAGGCCGATGCCCTGGGCGCGGATCCGGAGGCCACCCTGGCGGCCCTGACGGCCCTCGATGCCCAGTTGCCCCAGCAGTGGGCCGCCGAAGCGGCCTGGCTGGTGGCCCAGCGGCAGCCGCTGCTGGTGCTGGGGGATGTGCCGCCGGCTGCCGCCGAGCTGGCCCGGCGGGTGGATGCCCCGCTGATCTGGTTGGCCAGCTTCGGCTGGGAGTCCATCTACGGCCCCATGGGGCCGGCGTTTCAACCCTGGGCCCGCCGCAGCCTGGAGGCCTATCGACAGGGAGATCTGCTGCTGCGCTGCCCCCTGGCCATGCCGATGGACTGGGACATCCCTGAGGTGGAGATCGGGTTAACGGCCGGCCAGCCCCGGCTCGACCCTGCGGCCCTGGCCCAGCAGCTGGGCCTGCCGTCTGATCGAGAGCGTTGCGTGTTGATCAGCTTCGGTGGGCTCGGCCTGAACCTGGCTCCGGAGCTGCTGGGTCGCTGGCCCGACCATGTGTTCATCACCTCCGATCCCCCGCTGGCTGAGGCCCCCAATGCCCGGCTGTTGCCCCCAGGCGTGCGGCCCCTGGAGGTGATGGGGCTGTGCGGGCGGCTGCTCACCAAACCGGGCTACAGCTCCTTTTGTGAAGCCCTGAGTGCCGGTGTGGGGGTGCACCTGGTGCACCGCGACGGCTTTGCCGAGGCCCCGGTGCTCGAGGCGGCCCTGGTGCGCCATGGCTGGCACCGCCTGCTCAGCCAGGAGCAGGCCCGCAGCGGCGACTGGCAACTGGATCAGCCGTTGTTGCCGCCCCAGGGAGCCCCCCTGGCTGCCGATGGCAACGTCCAGGCGGCCCAGGCCATCGAGACCTTTGCGGTCCAGCGATTCTTCTCGAGCCAGCAAGGGGCTGCTGGCCAAGATCAATTTTGATTTTTGACGACAAAGGTTGGCACTGTCAGTGATCTGAACCGTTCAAGGTGATTGTTGACACCAATGGACACTTGTGCGATTGGCACTGATGTTGTCGATTTGGCAGGGTTTGGTAGGCAAATTGGCGCGAACCAAAAAATTATTTCGCTTTTTCAATTTTGGCCGCCTGGTGGCGGTTTTGCCGTCTGATTCGCTCCGGTATGACCCTGCCTTGCCCCAGCTCCCATTCCGCTCGCTCTGTGCTGGCTGGCATGGCCGGACTTGCCCTTCTGGCCCTCGTCGCCCCTGGAGCCGGCGCTGCCGAGCAACCATCTGCTGCCGCGCTGATCCAGGCCCATCCCCACACGGCGCTGGCGCTGCCCCTGCCGCCGCCGCCGCGCATCTTCGCGATCACGCCCGAGCGTCGGGCGTTGCTCAACACCATTCGCTTCGCCGAGGGCACCTGGGCGGGCGGTGACGACATCGGTTACCGCATCATGTTTGGCGGTGGCCTGATGCCGTCGCTCGAGCGCCACCCCGATCGGGTGGTGCGCACGGCCCGCTACGCCAGTGCGGCCGCTGGCGCCTATCAATTCATGCCCTTCACCTGGAATCTGGTGTCCCGTTCCCTGGGCATCGCTGAGTTCGGTCCCCAGGTGCAGGATCAGGGCGCCATCTTTCTGATCCAGCGGCGCGGGGCCCTGGCTCTGGCCGACCAAGGCCTGTTCACACCCCTGCTGGCCGCCAAGCTGGCGCCGGAGTGGGCCAGCTTCCCGACCCTGGCGGGTCACAGCTACTACGGGCAGCCGGTGAAGCGCTTCCATGACCTCAAGCGCTTCTACGACGACAACCTGGCGCGCCTGCGCGGCCAGCTCACCGTTGCCGCCGTCGAACCGCCGAAACCGGCCTGCACCCCGGCCACGTCGCTGCGCTGTCAGCTCGAGAGCCTTGACCGCCTCGGGCCTAGAAGCCGCACCAGCTCACTCTGAGTCCCGCAGGCGGGCCTTGCCCACGGTGGCTCCGGCGATCAGGTAGGCAGCGAGCGCTGCCCCCAGGAAGGCCAGGGTGTTGCGGGCCACCGGCAGTAGATCGCTGGTGCGGGTCACGATCGGACCCAGCCCCAGGGCGCCGAACAGAATCAGCCAAAGGGGCGAGAGCAGCAGCACCCAGGCCCATTCCACTTTGCGCCCCTCTTTGCGGGGATAGGCGGCGAAGCCCACCACCAGCCCCCCCAGCACCGAGGTGGAGAGGGTGAGCAGCCACTGCTCCCGCGGCAGACCCGGCACCACCTGGCAGCCGCCCTGCACCAGGCAGGTTTCCACCGCCGTCAGGGCGTCCACGATCGCCGCATCCTGGCCGTTGTCGCGCACGTAGTACTGGTTGCCGTAGCGGGTTTGCAGCTCCACCCAGTAGGTGCGCGGCATCAGCGCAAACAGGGCATCGCCCACGTTGAAATTGAGCAGGTTGCCGCCACGCTCATCGGCAACCAGCAGCAGGCTGCGCTCATCGAGGTCCCAGAAGCTCTTCACCGCCTGACCGGGGGTGCGGTCGTACTGGGTGAGCACCCGCAGCTTCCAGCCGGTGTCGGCCTCGAAGCGGTTGAGGTTGTCCTCCAGGCTGGTGCGCTGGCCATCGGTGAGGGCCTTGGCCAGGTCGATCACCGGGGTGGGGTGGTCGGGCAGCAGGTCGGGGTTGTCGTAGGCGAAGGCCGGCGCGATGCCCACGCCCAGCCAGCAGGTGAGCACCAGCAGCAGCGAGGCCAGGGTCGTAGTCAGGGTCTTTGTCAGGGCCTTTTTCATCGCAGTCAGAACGCGACCCATCCACCGGCCTCAGGGAAGATGTATTCTCCCTGAACAGGCGCCCGAGCGTGAATCCGAGCCCGAGCGGCGCCGTGCCCACCTGGCTGCTGCAGCGCCTTGAGGCCGCCGGCGGGGCGGTGCCTTTCCGCATCTACATGGAGTGGGTGTTGCACGATCCGTTGCACGGCGCCTATGGGGCGGGCCGGCTGCGCATCGGTCCGGCGGGCGACTTCGCCACGGCCCCCTCCCTAGGTCCAGATTTCGCGGCCCTGCTGGCTCCCCAGCTCGCCGACTGGCTGCAGGCCTCGGCTGCCGCTGCCCCCGGCCCCCTGGCCCTGGTGGAAACGGGCCCCGGCGAGGGCAGCCTGGCCCTGCAGCTGGCCGAGGCCCTGGCCGCCGGTTGGCCCCAGCTGGCGGAGCGCCTTGAGCTGGTGCTGGTGGAGCCCAATGCCGGCATGGCTGCGCGGCAGCGCCAGCTCCTGGCTTCGTGCCCCTTGCCCTGCCGTTGGGTCAGCTTCGCGGAGCTGGCGGCTGCTCCCGTGCGCGGCGTGATGCTGGCCCACGAGGTGCTCGATGCCCTGGCGGTGGAGCGGATCATCTGGGACGGGGCGCTCTGGCGCCAGCAGGTGGTGGCCCTGCACGAGGGGGCGGATGGCGAGCCCTCGTTGCGGCTGGAGCCCGGCGCGCCCCTGGAGCCCGACGCGGCCGCCCAACTCGACCCCCTGGGGCTCCTGCCCCCCTCCCCCCAGCGCCCGCCGGGTTGGAGCACCGAGCTCCATCCCGGCCTGACCCCCTGGTTGGCCGAGGCGGCGGCCGCCCTGACGGCGGGCCAGCTGCTGGTGATCGACTACGCCCTGGAGGCTTGGCGTTACTACGCCCCCCAGCGCAGCAACGGCACCCTGATGGCCTACCGGGGCCAGCAGGCCAGCGACGATCCCCTGGCGGATCCGGGCGCCTGGGATCTCACCGCCCACCTCTGCATCGAGAGCGTGGATGGCGCTGCCGCCGCCAGTGGCTGGCAGCTCCTGGGCCAGGCGCGCCAGGGGGAGGCCCTGCTGGCTCTGGGTCTGGCGGAACGCCTGCATGGCCTGCAGCAGGGCAGCGCCACCGAGCTCGCCACCCTGCTGGCCCGGCGTGAGGCCCTGCTGCGGCTGGTGGATCCGCGGGCCCTGGGCGATTTCCGCTGGCTGGCCTACGGCCGCGCCGTCCCCCTGGAGGCGCCCCGCTTCAGCCTGGAGCCTGGGCCGTCAGCCACTGGCTGAGGGGCTTGGCTGGCTGGCTGGGGCTGCTGGTGATCTCAATGATCCGGCCGATCGCGGCCGGCGTGGAGAGGGCATCGAGGCACACCCGGGCCACGAGCCGGCGGGGAATGCTGTCGCTCTCCTGCTGGTCGGCTCCGCTGAACACCACCCCTTCGCGCTCGCTGCGGCTGTCGTCTTCGCTGAGCCCGCCGGGCCGCACCACGGTCCAGTCGAGGCCGCTCTGCTCGAGCCAGCGCTCGCCCAGGCGCTTCCACACCAGGATCAGGCCAAAGAGATTCAGTGGGTGCTGCCAGCGGCCGGCGCAGAGGGAGCTCACCAGCACCACCCGCCCCAGCCCCACCGCCCGGCAGGCCTGGATCTGGTCGCGCACGCCGAAGGCATCCACCTTCAGCGGCCCGGTGAGATCCACCGACGGGCGGGCACCGGTGGCGATCACCAGGGCCTCGCAGCCGGTCAGGGCGGCATGGAGGGCCTCGGTGGCACTGAGATCGAGCCGCCGAACCTCCAGCCGCCCTTGCTGCTCGGCTTCCGCCAGGGCCGGCGGCAGCACCGAGCCGGGCCGCACGATCGCCCGCACCGCCAGGCCCCGCCGCAGGGCTTCATCCACCACCCGCCAGCCGGTCTTGCCAGACGCTCCCGTTACCGCCACCAGGCCCATTGCTGCTGCTCATTCACGCCAGGTCCATGTTGCTCGCCTCGGGGCTGCAGTGGGCTGACTACGGTTGCTCCATCAGCGGTGCACTGTGGCGGGGCCCATCCTTCAGGCCCGGGGGCTGAGCAAGACCTACCGGATCAGCGAGAAGCAGCCTGGCCTGGCCGGCACAATCCAGCATCTGCTGCGGCGGCGCCATCGCGATGTGTTGGCGGTGGATGGAATCAGCTTCACGATCGAGCCCGGGGAGATCGTTGGCTTCCTGGGCCCCAATGGCGCCGGCAAGACCACCACCTTGAAGATGCTCACCGGCCTGATCCACCCCAGCGGTGGCGAGCTGGAGGTGGCAGGCCACGAGCCCTTTCGGCGTCAGGCCCGCTTCTTGCGCCAGATCACCCTGGTAATGGGCAACCGCCAGCAGCTGATCTGGGACCTTCCGGCCCTCGATTCGCTGCGGGTGAATGCGGCGGTGTATGGCATCGAGGAGGCCGAGGCGAGGCGCCGCATCGCCGAGCTGGCCGAGATGTTGGAGCTGGGTCCCGAGCTGCAGCGCCCCCTGCGCAAGCTCTCGCTCGGTCAGCGCATGAAGGCCGAGCTGCTGGCGGCGCTGCTGCACCGGCCCTCGGTGCTGTTTCTCGATGAGCCCACCCTTGGGCTGGATGTGAATGCCCAGGCGCGGGTGCGCGATTTCCTGGCCGACTACAACCGCCGCACCGGCGCCACCGTGCTGCTCACCAGCCACTACATGGGCGACATCACCGCCCTCTGCCCGCGGGTGCTGCTGATCCACCAGGGTCAGCTGTTCCACGATGGCTCCCTCGCCGACCTCACCCAGCGGCTGGCCCCCTGCCGCCAGGTGCGCCTGGAGCTAGCCGACCTGCAACCAACCGAGGCCTTCGCGGGCTTTGGTGTGATCGAGGCGCACCAGGGCCACCAGGTGCGGCTGTTGGTGCCGCGCGCGCAGCTCACCGAGCGGGTGGCGGTGCTGCTGGAGCGCTTTGCGGTGGTGGATCTGGAGGTGAGTGATCCACCGATCGAGGAGCTGATCGGTGGGTTGTTTCGCCAGCGCGGGGAGGCTTCGGTGACGGGAGGGGTGCCTTGAGCTGGGCCTGGCGCGTGGCGCGGGCGCTGCTGGGCAGCCAGTACGCGCTGATGCTCGAATACCGGGCCGAGATCGCCCTCTGGGCCCTCTCGGGCGTGCTGCCCCTGATCATGCTGGGGGTGTGGAGCGGCTCGGGCGCCGGCGTAGCGGCGGGCCTGACGCCCCAGCAGATCAGCCACTATTTCCTGGCGGCGTTTGTGGTGCGCCAGTTCACGGTGGTGTGGCTGATCCACGTGTTTGAGGAGGATGCCCTGCAGGGCCGCCTCTCGCCCCTGCTGCTGCAGCCCCTGGCGCCGCTGTGGCGCTACCTGGCGGCTCATTTCAGCGAGCAGGCCACTCGCGTGCCGTTTGTGCTGCTGATGCTGGTGGTGGTGGGGCTGGCAGCGCCGGGGGTGCTGTGGTGGCCTTCGCCTGCTGAGCTGCTGCTGGGACTGCTGGCGATTCAGGCAGCCTTCCTGCTGCGGTTTGTGTTGCAGGTGATCGTCACCACCTTGTGCTTCTGGAGCGAGCGGGCGGCGGCGCTGGATCGCCTGCTGTTGATCCCCTACCTGTTTCTCTCCGGTCTGGTGGCCCCGCTCGACACCTTTCCGCCGGCGGTGCGGCGGCTGGCCCTGGCCACGCCCTTTCCCTGGATGGTGGATTTCCCGGCCCGGCTGCTGGCCGGTGAGCCGGTGAATGTGGCGCTGGGATTCGGCGCCATCGCTGCCTGGTGTCTGCTGCTCTGGCCGATCAGTCGTGTGCTGTGGCGGGCCGGCCTGCGGCGCTACTCGGCGATGGGGGCCTGAAGCATGAAGCGCTACTGGCGCAGCCTGCGTTGCTTCTGGGGCACCTCGCTGGCGGCCGAGCTCGAGTATCCGCTCAATGCGGCGATTGAATTCGTGTCGGTGCTGGGCAACCTGGCCGGCAGCCTGTTTGTGCTGCAGCTGCTGTTTGCCGGCGGCCCCAGCCTGGGGGGCTGGAGCTGGAGCGGGGCGCTGGTGGTGCTGGGGCTCTACACCCTTCTGGATGGCTTCACCACCTGCGTGCTGCAGCCCAACCTCAGCCGCATCGTCAGCCACGTGCAGACGGGCACCCTGGATTACGTGCTGCTCAAGCCGATCGACAGCCAGTTCTGGCTCTCGGCCCGCACGGTGTCACCCTGGGGCCTGCCGGCGGTTGCAGCGGGGTTGGGGCTGATCGGCTGGGCCCTGGCCCAGGGCGGCCCCGAGGCTGCAGCTGGCCTGCGCTCGCCCGGGGCCGTGCTGCTGCCCCTGGCGCTGCTGCTGGCCGCCCTCGCGATCCTTTACAGCCTCTGGTTTGTGCTGGCGGCTCTGAGCATCTGGTTTGTGAAGGTGTGGAATGCCACCGAGGTGCTGCGCTACACGCTGGTCGCCGGTCGCTATCCGGTGAGCGCCTATCCGCCGGCACTGAGGTTGCTGTTCACCTTCGTGCTGCCCGTGGCCTTTCTCACCACCGTGCCGGCCGAGGCGCTTTTGGGCCGGGGCTCGGCGCTGTGGGCCATCGGTTCGCTGCTGGTGGCGGCGCTGTGCCTGGCGGGCAGCCGGCTGCTGTGGCGCTTCGCCCAGCGTTCCTACACCTCGGCATCGAGTTGAGCGGCCTCCAGCGACGGCGCGCCATCATCAGCGCCAACCCTTTCGTCTTCTCGGCGGTTTCTCCATGGTTGTGTCCCCCACCGTTGTTGCCGCAAGCGATGCCGCAAGCGATGCCGCCAGCCAGGAGCGCTGGCAAGAGCACTGGCAGCAGCGCTGGTATCCGGTGGCCTACCTCCAGGATCTGGATCCCCGCCAACCCACGGCTTTCACCCTGCTGGAACAGGACCTGGTGCTCTGGTGGGACGCTGCCGCCGGCCAGTGGCGCGCCTTCGCCGACGTGTGCCCCCACCGGCTCGTGCCCCTCAGCGAAGGCCGGCTCAACGGCCGGGGTGAACTGGAGTGCCCCTATCACGGCTGGAGTTTCAACGGCGAGGGCCGCTGCACCGCCATCCCCCAGGCCGATCCCGGGGCGGTTGCCACCGCCTGCGCCAGTGCCCGCAGTGCCTGCCGCGCCTATGCCACGGCCACCGGCCAGGGGCTGCTGTTTGTGTTCGCCGGCGACCCGGAGCGGGCGGCAACGGCGCCCCTGCCCCTGGTGCCGGTGTTGGAGGAGTCCGGCTGGCTGGTGCAAGACACCTTCCGCGACCTGCCGATGGATGCCCTCACCCTGCTGGAAAACGTGCTCGACGTGAGCCACGTGCCCTTCACCCACCACCGCACCGTGGGCCGCCGCCAGAACGCCGCGCCCGTTGCCGCCGAGCTCACCAGCTCCGGGCCCGAGGGGTTCACCCTGGCCTGGCCGGAGGGGCCGCGGCGGGGCAAGCTCGGCAGCCAGTTCACCACCTTCGTGGCCCCGGGCCTGATGTGGCACGACCTCACCGCCAAGGGGTTCGCCCGGTTCATGACCGTCGTGTACGCGACGCCGATCCGGGCTGGGGAATGCCGCCTGTTTGCCCGCTTTCCCTTCCAATTCCGCTCGGCCTTGCCGCGGCTGCTGCTGCGCGCCCGGCCGGTGTGGCTGCAGCACCTCGGCAACCACACGGTGCTCGAAGACGACCAGGTGTTTCTGCACGGCCAGGAGCGGGTTCTGGCGGAGCGGGGCGGCAGCGGCGCCCTGGCCCAGGCCTGCTTCCTGCCCACCAGCGCCGATGTCTACGTGCAGGCGCTGCACAACTGGGTCAACACCATCGCTGGACCACCGGCTCCCGGCAGCGCCCTCCCTCCCCGCTGGGGTCGGGCGGCCTTGATGGACCGCTACGACAGCCACACCCGCCATTGCCGGGCCTGCTCCGGTGCCCTGCGGGGTGTGCGCCGCTGGCGGCCGCTGGTGCTGGTGGCCTTGGGACTGGAGCTGGTGCTGGCGGCCTGGCTGCCGGGAGCCGCTGCTCGCGTTGGCCTGCTGGTGGCCCTGGGCTTCACGGCACTGCTGCTGCGCCAGCTCAACCGCTGGGAGCGCTTGCTGCTGCGCGGCGACGGCCATCCGCCCCGCAATGCCCTGGATCGGCGTGACGCCTGATCAGCCCCTTCCCTGGCGCAGGGGCTGCTCGCGGCAGTGGAGTTGCCAGGCCCGCAGCAGGTCGACACGGGTGATGCGATAGCCCAGCTGGCGGGAGGCCAGCACCAGCTCCTGCTGGGAGCGGCAGTGCCGCAGCGCCCTTTGCACTGTGGTGTCGGCTTCGGCGTCTTCCACCAACCGTTCCAGTTCGCTCCAGCTCATCGCGCGGCCGTCCGGGCCTCTCACCATGCCCAGCGCAGCGCCAGGGTGCAAGGTTCCGTTCGTCACCAAGCGCGGAAGGATCAGGGCTGCTGATCGGCGCCCTCAGACGATTGGCAATCCGGGCTGGCGGCCCTAGCTAGGAGGGAGAAAAGCCGGGCCTGGGTGATGGTGAACAAACCCACGGATCAACCCGGGGATCAACCCGGGGACCAACCCGGAGACCAACCCGGGGATCAACCCGGGGATCAACCCGGGGATCAACCCAGGGACCGCGCTGAAGAGGGTTTTGAGGTGGAGCCGCCGCCACCGATCACACCCCATGCCACGCCGGTGATGGATGAGCAGGGCCAGCTCACCTATGTCGGCGATGACGGTCGCCGCTACGTGGTGGGCTTGCCGCCGGAGGCCGATGAGCAAAGCGTGGAGCGGGTGATGGCCACCCTGGCTGCCGGCGGCGACCTGTTTCAGCAGATCGAGGGGCTTTGTCATCGCTGGATCTCAGCCGTGACCGGCCCCGACCTCGACTCCCGGGCGGCCTTGGTGCTGCTGATCACCACCTTGGAAACGGCCCTGGAAGATGCCTACGGGGAGGCGTAGAGCGCGCGGCGGATGATCGCCTCGCTCACGTCGCTGCGGATCTCCACGCTGCCGATCGCTGTAGGTAGCACGAAGCGCACCTGGCCGTCGCGCACTTTCTTGTCCCCTTGTAGGCAGGTGAGCACCGCTTCGGGGTTGAGCTCCGGCCAGCGGTGGGGCAGGCCGGCCGCTTCAATCAGGGCCAGCTGGCGTTGCTGCTCGGCAGCGCTCCAGAGGCCCATGGCCAAGGCGATCTCGCCGGCGGCGGCCATGCCGATGGCCACCGCCTCGCCATGCAGCCAGGTGCCGTAGCCGCAGAGGGCTTCCACCACATGGCCCAGGGTGTGGCCGTAGTTGAGGATCGCCCGCAGGCCGCCCTCGTGTTCATCGGCGGCCACCACACGGGCCTTGGCTGCGGCGGAGCGCTCCAGCAGGGTCTGCAGCAGCTCGGGCACCACCGCTGCCATCGCGCTGAGGTTGCCGGCTGCCTCCAACGCAGCAAACAGCTCGGTGTCGCCGATCACGCCGTACTTGATCACCTCGGCCATGCCGGCTCGAAATTCCCGCTCCGGCAGGGTGGAAAGGGTGGTGGGATCGATCAGCACCAGCCGCGGCTGGTGGAAAGCGCCGATCAGGTTCTTGCCACCGGGGTGGTTGACGCCCGTTTTGCCGCCGATGGCCGCATCCACCATCGCCAGCAGCGTGGTGGGCACCTGCACCACGGCGATGCCGCGCAGCCAGGTGGCGGCGGCAAATCCCGCCATGTCGCCCACCACGCCGCCGCCCAGGGCCACGATCAGCGAGCCCCGCTCCAGCTTGCGGGTGAAGGCAGCGTCGTGGATCAGCCCCACGGTGGCAGGTGTTTTCTGGTCTTCGCCCGCCTCAATCACCAGGGTGCTGGCGTCGAAGCCGGCGGCCTGCAGGCTGGCCAGGGCGGTGGCGCCGTAGTGCTCCTGCACCACGGGGTTGGTCACCAACAGCACCTTGGTGCCGGCCTTGAAGCCCCGCGCGCGAATCTGCTCGCCCAGGCCGGCCAAGGCGCCGGCGCCGATCACCACCGGGTAGGGGTTGGCGCTGAGCTCTACCGCGATGGTGCGCAGCGGGCAGGCGGCTGGGGTCGCAGTCATCGGTAGGGGCGGGCGTCGCCTGAGGCTAAAGCCGCCCCTGGGACAGCACTGTGGCAGCGGGTTCCACAATGGAACGACCCGGAGTTGTCCATGTCTCTCTCCGCCCCCCGCACGGCCACAGCCTGGGGTTTTCTGCTGCCGGCCCTGGTGCTGATCGGGCTGTCGGTGCTGATCCCGGCGGCGATGGCCCTGGTGATGAGCGTCAGCCAGGCTGGCCTGGATGTGAGTGAGCCCCTGCGCTTCGTGGGCCTGGCCAACGTGCGGCGGCTGCTGGCCGATCCGATGTTTTTCCGGGTCACCGGCACCACTTTTCTCTACCTGGTGGGTGTCGTTCCCCCGATCGTGATCGGTGCCCTGGCCCTGGCGGTGCTGGTCAACCGCCAGCTGCCGGGGATTCATTGGTTTCGAGGCGCCTTTTACACGCCGGTGCTGGTGTCGATCGTGGTGGCGGCGATCGCCTTCCGCTGGATCTACGCCGAAAACGGCTTGATCAACGGCTGGTTGAGCGCGCTTCTGCGCGACGGCTGGCTGAGTGCCCCTCTGCCTGGCTCTTTTCAGCCCATCGGTTTCCTCACTTCGCCGCTGCTGGCGCTTCCCTCGGTGATGCTCGTCACCCTGTGGAAGGGGCTGGGGTACTACATGGTGATATTTCTGGCCGGCTTGCAGGGCATCTCCCCCGACCTCTACGAAGCGGCGGCGCTCGATGGCAGCGAAGGCCTGCGCAAGCACCTCGACATCACCCTGCCCCTGCTGCGCCCCTACATCACCCTGGTGGCGGTGATTTCGGCGATTGCCGCCACCAAGGTGTTTGAGGAGGTCTACCTGATGACCCAGGGAGGACCGGCCGACTCCACGCGCACGCTGGTCTATTACGTCTACGACCAGGCCTTCGCCGAGCTGGAGATCAGCTACGCCTGCACGATCGGGCTGGCGTTGTTTCTGATCGTGCTGCTGCTCAGCCTGGTGCGGTATCTGTTCGCCGGCGACCGCGGATTCAGCTGACCCCCGGCGCCGTAACCTGATGGATTGCCATCGAGAAGGGGCGATTCCCGACTCAGCCAACACCTATGGCCGAGCCAACAGCCACCCCCTTGATGCCATCCATCGGCGTGGTGGGTGGCGGCCAGCTGGCCTGGATGCTCGCGGCGGCGGCCCAGCAGCTGCATGTGCCTCTGCATGTGCAAACCCCGGGGGCCCACGATCCCGCCACAGCCCTGGCCACCAGCGTGGTGGAGGCCGAACTTGACGACATCGCTGCCACCCGCGAGCTGGCCCGCCGCTGCAGCGCCATCACTTTTGAAAATGAGTGGGTCGACCTGCCAGCCCTGGCGCCGCTCAGTTTTGACGGCATCAGTTTCCTGCCCAGCCTGGAAGCGCTCTCCCCATTGGTGAGCAAGCGCAGCCAACGTGAGTTGCTGCAGCAGTTGGGTTTGCCGGCTCCCCGCTGGTGTGATCTGCCCTCCGATGGGGTGTTGCCGGATGGCTTCTCCTACCCCCTGATGGCCAAGGCCTCCACCGGCGGCTACGACGGCAAGGGCACGGCCGTGCTCCAGGGGCCGGAGGATCTCCAGGCGCTGCTGGCCCGCATTCCCCCCAGCGACTGGATCCTCGAGGAGCTGGTGTCCTTTGATCTGGAGCTTTCCCAGCTCGCCTGCCGCGACCGGGCCGGCAATCTGCAGTGCTACCCGCTCGTGCAGACCCACCAGCATCAGCAGGTGTGTGACTGGGTGCTGGCACCGGCGTCCGTGCCCCATGCGGTGCAGGCCTACGCCCGCAACATCGCTGCCTCCCTTCTCACCGCCATCAACTATGTGGGGGTGCTGTCGATTGAGTTTTTCTACGGACCGGGCGGCCTCCAGGTCAATGAGATTGCCCCCCGCACCCACAACTCCGGCCACTTCACGATCGAGGCAGCCCACACCAGTCAGTTTGCGCAGCAGGTGCGCATCGTTGCCGGCCTGCCGATGGGACCCGTGGAGTTGCAGGTGCCTGGGGCTCTGATGGTGAATCTGCTCGGTTTTGAGAGCTCCGACGTCGACTACCAGAGCCAACGCGACGCTCTCGCGGCCCTGCCCCAGGCCACGGTGCATTGGTACGGCAAGCAGGGGTCCAGCCCGGGGCGCAAGCTGGGCCATGTCACCTTGCTGCTGGAGGGCGTCACTCCCCAGGAGCGGGACGATCAGGCGCAGCAGCTGCTGGAGCAGGTGCGCCTGATCTGGCCCCTACCCCCGGCGGTGGCACCAAGTGCCATGGCGCCATCGCCCGAGGAACCGGGCTGACTCGGCGCAAATCGGCCTACAGTGCCAGAGGACTGCCGCGTTGGTCACTGCCTTTTACAGTTTTCTGATCTGACTCCCTTTTCGACATGGGGGGTCTGCAGCGGAAGCAACGTAAGCCGGCCTCGTAGCCGGAAACGGCGCCCCGCCCTTGACCCCCCTTCTGGTTCCACCAGGTCGAACACTGGGGCAAAACGGCACGGCGGTCCACCCCATTTCCAACCTGATCACCCCTGCGCCTTCAGCGCACTTCGGTCAGCGCACTTCGATCAGCTCACTAGCCGAGTAGCGCACCTTGGTCAGGCTGGCGTACTTGTCGCTGGCCGAGCGGTAGCCCACGGCGCACACCACGCAGCTGCGGTAGGGCGCGTTATCCAGCCCCAGGATGCGGTCATAGGCCGCTGGGTCGAAGCCCTCAATTGCGCAGGTGTCCACCTCCAGCAGGGCAGCGGCCGTCATCAAGGTGCCCAGGGCGATGTACACCTGGTTGCTGGCCCAGCGCTCGATCTGCTGGCTGCGGGGGCCGTTGATTAGATCAACGTCGATCATCTGGCGGTAGGAGGCCAGATCGGCGGGATCGAGGCCGCGGGTCTGGGCCATGGTTGTGATCAGTCGGTCGGCTTCCGCGGGGCCGATGTGGCGTTGCACCAGAAACACCACCAGATGGGAGGCGTCAGTGATCTGGCTCTGGTTCCACGACTCGGGCCGCAGCTGCTCGCGCACGGCTGGCTCGCGGATCACCAGGAATTTCCAGGGCTGCAGCCCGTAGCTCGACGGGCTCTGGACCAGGGCGTTCTCCAGGGCGCTCCAGGTGGCCGCGTCGATCCGGCGGCTTGGGTCGAACACCTTGGTGGCATAGCGCCACGCCATGGCCCCATCGAGCTGGGCTGGGGTGATCGGCATGGGCGGCGACAGGGGGCGGGATCAGGCGGCATTCTGGACGCCATGGTTGTTGAAGACGGGTTCTGCCCCCCTGCCTCGATGGAGTCCTTTCAGCAGGCTTTTGAGTCGTTGCTCTGCCTTGCTCCGGGGCCGGTTTTTCCCAGGGCCCGGGAGCTTTATTTGCGCAAATATCCGCTGGAGGGCAGGCTGATCGAAGACGGTGCGCCGGCTCCCTCCAGCGGGGTGCGCGATCGCTTCCGCACCTTTCTGCTCGAGGAGGAGATCCAGGAGTCGAGTGGTGGGATCGTGCGGGTGCGGGCCCTGGCGTTTGCGGTGGTGCACTGGCAGGCCCCCCAGGTCAACGCGAACGACTACACCGCCTATCTGCAGCAGCGCTGGCAGCTCCAGCCCGATGGGCTGTACTTGGAGCCCGGCAGTTGGTTTCGCGAGGGGGGCGCCTATGCGCGCTTCCGGGCGCCAGCGGTTTACGAGCGATCGCCATCCGGCGAATTGCTGTTGGGCGACGCCTGACCCAACAGCGCATCCAACTGCTGCTGCAGTTGCTCACGGCTCCAGCCGGTGACCACGAACACCTCCTGGGCACTGCTGCCGCGCCGGGCGACCAGCTTGTGGCCACCGGTGATTGGGGCTGACACCCGCAGCCGCAGCTGGGCGCTGCGGCCTCGCACCCGGCTGATCACCGCTGGGGTCACCGTGTCGATGCCGGGGCAGCGGGCCAGTCGCTTGAGCAGTGGCACCAGGCCCTCGACGTAGGTGCTGTGGGTGATCACCACCCGGCCCATCAGGCGGGCTCCAGGGGTGCCATGGTCAGCCCTTCGGCTCCGAGTTGCTGGTGGTAGAGCTCGGCCTGCTCCTGGGGCCCGCACCACACCACTGCCGAGCCCTCACTGTCGATGCGGTGCGCCAGGGCCCAGGCTTGATCTGGCTGCATCGCCGGGATCAAGCGCACCAGACACTCCACAACGTGCTGGAAGGTGTTCACGTCGTCGTCGAGCACCACCACCTTGAAGTGGGGGTAGGGCTGGCGCAGCCGCTGCCGCTCCTGCACGGCGGTGGGGGAGGAACTCACCATCAGCACCGGCTGAACCCCATCCCTAGCCCAAACATCCACAACAGTTTCACCTTCCACAACAGCCCAACCATCCATCACCAAGACCTCTACCGCAGACGCCTGATGGGCCCACCCTAGGTAAAGTGCCGCCAACGACTGATGGCAGCGCCATGTTGATCACTTTGGGTTGGGCGTCGCTGGCAGCCCTCTTCAGCTTCTCGATCGCGATGGTGGTCTGGGGTCGTCATGGCGACAACAGCATCAAGTTCTGACCGCGGCCCGGCAACTTTCGGTGCCTGAGCTGCCCATTTCCCTCCCCCAGCTGCTGTCGGCCATCGCCGCCTTGCTGCTGGTGTTTGTCAGTGGTGGGGTGATCTACCTCTCCACCGTTGAGTGGCGAGATCGCCGTCGCCGCAAGGCGCTTGAAGGCAAGCGACGCTCGTGATTGCTGCCGGGCTCGCCGACTGGGCCTGGCACACGGCAGATGAACTGTTGGTGCCGCCACCCGAGCAGGTGGCGCCCGGCTCCCTGTCTGACTTACTAGAGGCCATCGCCGATCTCCACGCTGCGGCTGGATCCGGCGAGGAATTGACTGATCCTGCAGCTCTGCCTCGGGCCTTGACACCGCTAGCCCTGGCCCTGCTCAGTCAGCCCAGCAGCGGCGCGGCCGACGAGCACCTGCGCGGCGCCGCCGATGCCCTGCGGCACGTCTTGGCGGGCAACACGGTCACCTACGTGGTGAACCGCAACCTCAACGTGTCCAACCACTGCATCAAGCACTGCAGCTTCTGCGCCTTTCGCCGCGATGCCGGTGAACCGGGTGCCTACTGGCTTGCTGAAGCGGACCTGGAGCGGCGGGCCGCCGAGGCCTGCGATGCCGGCGCCACCGAGCTCTGCATCCAGGGCGGCCTTAACCCCGCGGCCACCGTGGAGGGCAGCCAGCTGGCCTACGCCGAACGGCTGCTGCAGCGGTTGCAGCAAGCTGCCCCGGGCCTGCATCTACATGCCTTCTCCCCCCAGGAGCTCCTGTATTTCGCCCAGCACGACGGTGTGCCCCTGGATCATGTGCTGGAGCGGCTGCAGGCGGCGGGGATGGGCTCGGTGCCGGGTACGGCAGCCGAGGTGCTGAGTGAGCCTGTGCGGCGGGTGCTCTGCCCCGAGAAGCTGACGGCGCGGGACTGGGTGGCGGTGATGCTGCAGGTCCATCAGCACGGGCTGCCGTCCACCAGCACCTTGATGGCCGGCCACATCGAGGGCCCGGCCGATCGGGCGGCCCATCTGCTCACCCTGGTGGCCGTGCAGCGCTATGCCTGGCAGCATCAACGCCAGGGTTTCACGGAGTTTGTGCTGCTGCCGTTCGTGGGCGCCTCGGCGCCGGCCGCCCTGCGGGCCCGGGTGCGGCGCGACCAGCCCGATGCCGCGGCGATGCTGCGGCTCACGGCCCAGGCCAGGATTCTGCTGGGGCCCTGGTTTCCCTTCCACCAGCCGAGCTGGGTGAAGCTCACCCTCGCCGGCGCCACCGAAGCCCTGCGCTGGGGCTGCAACGACCTGGGCGGCACCCTGATGGAGGAGCACATCACCACGATGGCGGGGGCCAGCGGCGGCACTTGCCAGTCGCCCGAGGCTCTCGAGGCAGCAGCCCGTCAGCTGGGCCGTCCGGTGCGCCGCCGCACCACCCTCTACGGGGCTGTGGCATGACGCGTTTGCGTTGGACCGCGGCCCTCACTGCCCTGCTGGTGCTGGTGCCGGCTGGTGCGTTGCTGCGCTGGCCCCGGCCGCGGGCCCAGGGCCTGGAGCGGCTGATGGGTCAGGCGGCGCTGATGCAGAGCTTTCCCGCCTCGCCGCAGCGCCCCGTGCCGGCCCTGTGGAGCCAGCGGCTAGGGCCAGCCCTGGCCCGCAACGTCTGGCAGCAGCAGCGGCGGGTGTGGTGGCAGTTCTGGGGGCGCGATGGCGATGGCGGTGCCTATCTGGCGTTCCCCGCCCACACCCTGCCCCCGGCGCTCACGGCCCGCGCCGCCAGTGGCCTGCCGCCCCACAGCCTGCGGGTCGATGACCTGGTGGTGGTGGCGGCCGATCCGCTCTCCCAGCGGCTGCTGCAAGACCAGCTGCGGCTGGCCCAGCGCCAGCGCCGCGGCCTGGAGCAGCGCTGTCTGCTGCGGCTGCAGCAGGAGCAGGCGGTGTTCTGGGCGCCCCTCGGCCTCGGGGTGATGGCTGGACCGATGGCGCCCCTGCTCCAGCGTTTCCAGGAGGGTTGCCTGAGCCTGCGGTTGGAGGGGGCCAGCTTGGGCCTGACGGGCGAGGCGAGTGCCGCCAGCGGCCTCCTGAGCGCCCCCGGCCGGCCCCAACCGGCTCCACCGCTGCCGCCTCTGCCCGCCGATTTGCTGCTGGAGTGGCGCGGCCCAGTTTTGGATGCGCTGGTGCAGGGACTGCTCAGCCGCCAGTTGATCCGCGAACCCTTGGCGGCCCGCTATGGCATCGGTGATGGCCAGCTGACCCTGCTGCGCCGGGTTCCCTTTGTGCTGCGGGTGCGGCCGCTGGCTCAGGGGCCGTTTCAGGCCGGTCTTGAGGTTCAGTTGCATGTCAGCGGCGAATGCCGCCCCTGGACCCAGCTGCTGGATGGATTGGTGGCGCCGCTGGAGGCGCAGGGTCTTGCCGCGACCCGCACCGGCTCAGCTGCCCTGCCCGCCATCAGCTGGCGCCGCGAGGATGGCCTGGTGGTGGGTGGCTGGCGCTGGGTGCTGGCCGCCTCGGGCGAGCCCCAACTGCTTCTGTATCTGGGGCCTGAGCCCCCCTTGGCCAACTTCGCTGCGACCCTTGCCAATCCAACCCTTGCCGCTCCCACCCCGTCCCTCGGGCTGCCCGGCTCAGCTGGGGCAACGGTGTTGCGGGCTCGCCCCCAGGCCTTGGCCCGCTTGGGCTTGCTGCCTCCGGAGCTGCCGGAGCTGGTGCAGCAGGCCGCCCAGCTGGATCTGGTGGCCATGCATGCGGCCAGTGGCGCCGGAGTGCTCGGCTCGCCCCTCAGCCAGCTGACGGGGCAGCTTCAGTTGCAGCTTCGCTCCCAGCGTCCGCCGGTGGCTCGCTAGCGCTGGGTGCAGCCTCAGCAGCTTGCTGCTGCCGTTCGCGTTTGCGGCGCTCAGCGGCAACGGTTTCCTCCATCAGTTCCACCGCCTGGGCCATCTTCTCGAGATTGTTGGCATAGAGGCTGATGTCCTTGTCGAGTCGATCGCGCAGCAGGCCCATGGCGCTGCCCAGGTCGTGGGCGTAGCTGCGCAGGGCCGTGGGATCCATGGCATCAGCTCCCTGGGCCTGCTCCAGCAGGCTCAGCAGGCCGACTGCCATCAGCCGGGAGTAGTGAAAGTCGGGCCGGCGGATGCTCGCCAAAGCAGCTGCAACCGGCTCGGGTGCACCGGCCCCTTCCTGCTCGATCCACTGCTTCACCTGCTCGACGCTGTGGCTGCCCATGGCGGCCATGGCCTGATCGCGCTGCTGACGCAGGGCGGCGGCATCAAAGCCTGAGGCGGAGCAGAGCGCTGCCAACAGCGGCTCCCGCTGGCTGTCGGGGCGATAGCCCTTGGCAAAGCTGTCGAACACCTGAATCAGCCCGCAGGCAAACAGGGGATCACTGCGAAAGCCGCTCTGGCGGCTGAGCAGGTGCAGCTCTACCAGCAGCTCATCCACCAGGCGCCGGTAGAGCGGCGCAATCACGTGGGGAAAGGTGCGGTGGAAGGCACGCTTGCTGTCGGCAACGGTGAGGGCTGCGCTCACGCTGAATCGGGCCAAGATCCGCCGACCCTAGCCGCCCAGGCTCAGTAGGATCGGGTCCAGTCGCTCCAACAGCTCCATGATCCCGATCGTGATTGAAGAGTCGGGCCGGGGTGAACGCGCATTCGACATCTATTCCCGTCTGTTGCGGGAGCGAATCATCTTCCTGGGCGAACCGGTCACGTCAGAGTCGGCCAACCGCGTGGTGGCCCAGCTTCTGTTTCTGGAAGCGGAAGATCCGGAGAAAGACATCTTCCTCTACATCAACTCCCCCGGCGGATCGGTGTACGACGGCCTCGGCATCTTCGACACGATGCAACACATCAAGCCCGATGTGCAGACCGTCTGTGTGGGGCTGGCCGCCTCGATGGGAGCCTTCCTGCTCTGCGCCGGCACCAAGGGCAAGCGCAGCAGCCTCACCCACTCGCGGATCATGATTCACCAGCCCCTGGGCGGTGCCCGCGGCCAGGCCAGCGACATCCGCATCCAGGCCGATGAGATTCTCTATCTCAAAAAGAAGCTCAACACGGAGCTGGCCGATCGCACCGGCCAGCCCCTGCCGCGCATCGAAGAGGACACTGACCGCGACTTCTTCATGTCGCCGGCTGAGGCGGTGGAGTATGGCCTGATCGACAAGGTGATCGAGAAGCGTCCCGTTCGACCCGTTTGAAGCTCAGCTTCGACTGATCTGAGGCCCAGCGAGGTTTCAAAAAAGTCCCTCCCGAGGTTGATCCACGGGGGGGCTTTTGGGTCTGGTTTAAGCAGCAGGGGCTGGTTCAGCCACAGCCGCATCAGAAAGAAGGGGCGAGAAACGCTCCTTCTCGGGGACTGTGGTGAATTCGGCAACGATGGCGCGGAACTCTTCACCATCGAGCGTTTCCTTCTCGATCAGAAGCTCCACCACCCGGTCCATGCAGGCGCGGTGCTCCGCCACCAGCTTCACCGTGTCGGCGTAGCAGCTCTGCACGATCTGGCGCACGGCGTCATCGATCTTGCTGGCAAGACGATCAGAGCCGTCGCTGCGGGTCATCAGGTCGCGGCCGAGGAACACCTCTTGGTTGCCCGCTTCAAACGACACCTGGCCGAGGTCACTCATGCCGAAGCGCGTCACCATCTGGCGGGCGATCGAGGCCACCTGCTGGATGTCGCCGCCAGCACCGGTGGTGACCTCCGCATAGCCGAACACCACATCCTCAGCAGCGCGGCCGCCCAGGGCGCCCATGATCCTTGCCCGCAGCTGGGCCCGGCTCACCAGCATCTGCTCTTCATCGGGGGAAAACCAGGTGAGGCCCTGGGCCTGACCCCGGGGGATCAGCGTCACCTTTTGCACCGGGTCGTGGGCCTGCACCAGGGTGCCCACCAGGGCATGGCCGACCTCGTGGTAGGCGATCAACCTCTTGCTGCGCCCGTCGGTGAGCGGTTTGCCCTCCATGCCGGCGATCACCCGGTCCACGGCGTCGTCGATCTCGGCCAAGGTGGTGGCTTCCTTGCGGCGGCGGGCGGTGAGGATCGCCGCTTCGTTGAGCAGGTTGGCCAGGTCGGCGCCTGAGAAGCCAGGGGTGCGGCGTGCGACGGCTTCGAGGCTCACATCCGGCGCCAGCTTTTTGTTGCGGCTGTGCACATTCAGGATCGACAGGCGCCCCTTGATGTCGGGCACGTCAACCTGCACTTGGCGGTCAAAGCGGCCGGGGCGTAGCAGCGCCGAATCGAGCACGTCGGCCCGGTTGGTGGCGGCAATGATGATGATGCCACTGTTGCCCTCGAAGCCGTCCATCTCCGTCAGGAGCTGGTTGAGGGTCTGCTCCCGTTCGTCGTTGCCACCTCCCACGCCGGCGCCACGCTGGCGGCCTACCGCATCGATTTCGTCGATGAAGATCAAGCAGGGGCTGTTTTCCTTGGCCCGCTTGAACAGGTCGCGCACCCGGCTGGCACCCACGCCCACGAACATCTCCACAAATTCCGAACCGGAAAGGGAGAAAAAGGGCACGCCGGCCTCGCCGGCAATGGCCTTGGCCAGAAGGGTTTTGCCGGTGCCTGGAGGCCCAACCAGCAGCACGCCTTTGGGAATCTTGGCGCCCACGGAGGTGAAGCGCTCCGGCGTTTTCAGGAAGGTCACTACCTCTTGTAGGTCTTGCTTGGCTTCTTCCACGCCGGCCACGTCGTCAAATTTGACGCCGGTTTCGGCCTCCATCGCAAAGCGGGCCTTGGTCTTGCCGAACTGCATCGCTTGGCCGGGGCCGCCAGGCATGCCGTTACCGCGACGGGCCAGGAACACCAGCGAACCGATCAGCAGCAGCGGGAATAGCAGATTGCCCAGCAGTCCCAGAGCCGGAGGGGCGGTTTTGGGTGGATGGATGTCGAAGCTGATGCCCTGATCCTTGAGCTTGTTCACCAGCTCCGGCGCCACTCCTGGAAGATCCACCCGCAGCCGCTGCACCCGGTTGTCGAGGTCGGGATCCACCGCTTCGATCACGGCGCTACGGCCACCATCAAAGATGTCTACGGCCGTCACGCGTCCGGCGTCGACGTAGTCAAGGAAGCGGCCGTAGCTCATCCGGGCTACCGCCGCATTGCGGGGCGCAACGGTGGGACTGGCGGAATTATTGGGATTGAAGCGGGCCGTGCCTCCGCTGCTCAGCAACTGCCATCCGAGAAAGGCAACCACCGCCAGGGGCAGCAGCCAGAGGGCAATCAGACGCCAGCGCTGGTTCATAGCTGAGACACATTCTTAACAAGTGTAACGGCGCTGCGGACCGCTGTAGCTTCCCTGGATGTGCTTGTTCACGCCGAATTCAACAAAGGCAGGCTGGCGCTCTGTGCACCATCGAACCCTTCTTCAGCCTGCTTGCGCCCAGGGCAGCTCGTTGAAGCTGGCACCGGCGAGGGCTTCGAGCTGGGCAGGACTGCTGGGTGGCTCAACCAGCAACTCCTGGGCCTGGATTGTTTCGACCAGTTCAGGACCGCCGAGGCCATGGGTCCAGATCTTGATCACGCTTAGTGGCGGGCATTGAAAGCTGAGGAGCTCAAACGGAAACACCACCCGTTCGAGGAAAAACTGCTCGGGTCCGACGCAGCGCAGGATCACCATGCGATCCCTGGTGTTGCGGTAGCCGCACGAGAGCAGAGTCAAGGCCAGTTCTGGTGAGGGCACACCATGAAGCCATCGCCTCACGTGCGGATTTGGTGACGAACGCCACGTTTTTAGGTTTTTAATAGTTTCTTCGGTTTTGCGGGCCGGTTGGGCTGGAGCAAAGAGGGTCTGGCGCGGCTGGCTCAGAGGCTGCGCAGGGCCACGATTGGATCCAACCGGGCGGCGCGGCGGGCCGGCACCACGCCGAAGAACAGGCCGATCGAGCCCGACAGCCCCACCGTGGCCAGCACCGTGGCGGCTCCGATCGTGGCGGGCAACGGCGTAACGGCGGCCACCATGACCACCGTGCCGATGCCCACGGCGCTGCCGATCACGCCGCCGAGGCTGGCCAGCACCAGCGACTCCACCAGAAACTGCAGCAGCACGTCGCCGCTGCGGGCGCCGAGGGCCTTGCGCAGACCGATCTCCTCGGTGCGCTCGCTCACCGACACCAACATGATGTTCATGATGCCGATGCCGCCCACCAGCAGCGACACGGCGCCGATGGCTGCCAGCATCAAGGTGAGTCCACCGGTGATCGTGCTCACGATTGTCAGGGCGTCCTTCTGGGAGCGCACGGCGAAGTCGTCCTCCCGCAGGATCCGGTGCCGTTGGCGCAGCAGGTTGGTGATCTGAAAGCTCGCGGCTCCGGTGCTCTGTTCGTCGCGGGCCTCGACGCTGATGAAGTTGAGGTTGACGCCGTAGGTGGGATCGCGGCCGGAGAGCTTGCTCACCATCGTCGTGAGCGGCACGTAGGCGTTTTCGTCCTGGTTTTGGCCAAACACCGCCCCCTTGGGTTCCAGCACGCCGATCACCTCGAACAGCTGGTTGCGGATGCGCAGTTGGCGCCCCACCGGCGCCTTGCCGGGAAACATCTTGGCGCCCAGATCGGGCCCCACCACAGTGACGTTGCGGGCGCTGCTGAGGTCGCTGGCGGAGAAGAAACGGCCCTGGGCCACCTCAAATTGACGCACCGGCAGAAACTCGGGTGTCACTCCCGATACCGAGGCGGTGCTGCTGATGCCGCCGGCTTGAATCACCTCGCTCAGGGTGATCTGGGGCGCCACCCGTTTGACGCTGGGCACTTGCTCGGCGATCGCCTCGGCGTCTTCGAGCACGAGGGTTTTGGGGAAGTCGATGCCCTGGCGCCGGGTGTCGTTGTTGCCCGGCACCACAAACAACACATTGGCGCCGAGGTTGCTGAGCTGGCCTTCGGCCAGGTTCTGGGCTCCCCGTCCCACGCCCACCAAGGTGATCACCGAGGCATTGCCGATCACGATGCCGAGCATCGTGAGCAGGCTGCGCAGCCGGTTGGCCCGCAGGGTGGTCAGAGCCATGCCCACGGTTTCACCGACGGGCAATTTCGAAGCCATGGGCACGTGCTGGGACCCTAAACGATGGCGGTTCCGCTGTCCGCGTTGTGGCTGCGGGCGCCGCGATGCACTTCCCCGCGGAGCAGATCCAGGGTCACGATCTCGCCCTGACGCAGGCTGGCAAAGGCGTTGTCGACGCCCACAATCGCCGGAATGCCGGTGCGCTGGGCGATCACGGCCGCGTGGCTCTCCATGCCGTCGGCTTCGGCAATCACGGCCTTGGCTTTGCGAATCGCCTCGATGTAATCAGCCGAGGTTTCACGTACCACCAGGATCTCCCCCGACTGGATCGCCGCTGCTGCCTCGGGGCTATCCACGAGGCGAACCCGCCCGCTCACCGAGCCGTTGCCGATGCCGGTGCCCTTCGACAGCACGGCCGACACGATGCCAACCTTGATGAAGTCGGTGGAGCCGCTCACCCCAGACAGGGTGCCAGCGGTTTGCACCACCAGGTCGCCGTCCTGCAGAAAGCCCAGCTCCCGGGCCATGCCCATGGCCAGGCTGAAGGTGCTCGTGGAGGAGCTTTGTTCCGCCACCAGCAGGGGATTCACTCCCCAGCAGAGCTGCAGCTGGCGGGCCACCTTCACCTCGCTGGTGATCGCCAGGATGGGCGTGCTGGGCCGAAACTTGCTGACGTTGCGGGCGGTTGAGCCACCCTTGGTGAGGGGCAGGATTGCCGCGGCATTGAGCTGGCGGGCAATGCTGCTCACCGCCTGGCAGATGGCGTTGGGAATGGTGGTGGCCATGTGGCTGTCGAGTACCCGCTGGGGGTAATCACGCTCGATGCGCCGGGCGATCGTGGCCATGGTGGCCACCGCTTCCACCGGGAAATCACCCACAGCGCTCTCGTTGGACAGCATCACGGCGTCGGTGCCATCGAGGATGGCATTGGCGACGTCGCTCACCTCGGCCCGGGTGGGGCGGGGGCAGCTCACCATCGAATCGAGCATCTGGGTGGCGGTGATCACCGGGATGCCGAGGCTGTTGGCTTTGCGGATCAGCTCCTTCTGCAGCAGCGGCACCTCTTCGGCAGGCATCTCGACGCCCAAATCACCGCGGGCCACCATTACCCCGTCGCAAAGGGGCAGGATGTCGTCGATCTGGTCGATCGCCTCAAATTTTTCAATCTTGGCGACCACCGGCGTGCTGTGTCCGTGGCTGCGGATCAGCTCGCGGATCTCGCGCATGTCCGAGGGGTTGCGCACGAAGCTGAGCGCCACCCAATCGACACCGTGTTGCAGGCCAAAGGCCAGGTCGATCCGGTCTTTTTCGGTAAGCGCCCGGATCGAGAGCTGCACGTCTGGAAAGTTGACGCCCTTGTTGTTGGAGAGCACGCCACCGACGGTGACGCTGCAGAACAGGGTTTGCTCGGGCTTGTCGACGCGCTCGACCAGCATTTCGACCCGGCCGTCATCCAGCAGGATGCGGCTGCCGGGCACGACCTCGTCGGCGAGATTGTCGTAGGTGACTGTGGCAATCGATTGATTGCAAGCCACATCCCTCGAGGTGAGCGTGAAGGGATCACCCTTGGCCAGGGTGATGGGCCCGTCGGCGAAGCGGCCCAGCCGGATCTTGGGACCCTGCAGGTCCTGGAGGATGCCGATCTCGATGCCCAGCTCGGTGGAGACCTGGCGGATCGTGGCGATCCGAGCCGCGTGCTCGCTGTGGTCCCCGTGGGAGAAATTGAGGCGAAAGGTGGTAGCCCCGGCGGCAATCAACTCGCGCAGGCGTTCCGGAGATTCCGTGGCGGGCCCGATCGTGGCCACGATCTTGGTGCGACGCATGAGATCGGGCTGGGGCATCAACACGCCATCAGACAGCTGGAAACTACCATCCAGGCCTGCAACGAGCTGCCGCAGTTGGACTTTCAGGCTTACCAACAGCGCTCCCGCGCCACCGCCCTCTATCCCGAGGCCGGCGACAACCCCATCTATCCCACCCTGGGGCTGTGCGGTGAGGCCGGTGAGGTGGCCGACAAGGTCAAGAAGGTGATGCGCGACCAGAACGGCGTGTTCACCCCCGAGGTGATCGCCGCCCTGCAGCTGGAGCTGGGGGATGTGCTCTGGTACGTGGCGCAACTCGCCACCGAACTGGGCCTGGAGCTCGATCAGATCGCCCAGGCCAATCTCGACAAGCTGGCCAGCCGCGCCGCCCGTAACGTGATTGCAGGTAGTGGGGATACGCGGTGATCAGAGTCGTGCTAGCTCCTTTTCTGGTGACGTTGTTGCTGCTTGTGCCTGGTCCTGCCTGGGCGGCCGAGCTGCAGGTTTCGCAGGTGAGTCTCGAGCCCTGTCCCGCCGAAGATGTTGGCGCCCAACCCGAGTTGCGGCGCCCTTCCGGCGCCAGCTGCTACGCCCTGCGTGGCACTGTGCTGAATCCGGGCCGCAAACCTGTGGTGGACACCGATGTGTTTGCTCTGATCGTCGATTCCAGCGGCGAGCCGGTGCTCCAGAACCGCACCCGCGTGGGGTCGATCGGCGACGTGCCCCCCGGCAGCTCCGGCTTTGCCCTGCGCCTGTCGGTGCCGGCGGGCACACCAGGGCCCCTCAGCTTCCGCAGCGTCAAGGCGCGTGGTTTCAGTGCCCCGGTGCGCACCCGCGCCGGTATCGACGACGAATTGCTGCCGCTTGAGCAGGCTCTCGCCGATCAGTAACGCGGAGCCCGATCAGTAACCGGCGCTCAGCACCGACACGCTGGCGCCTGCGAGCAGGCTCTGCACCAGTTGCAGGGCGATGAAGGCCACAATCGCCGACAGGTCGAGGCCGCCCAGGGGCGGGATCAGGCCGCGGAAGGCATTGAGGTAGGGGTCGGTGATCGAACTCACCGTGGAGAGCAGCGGATTGCTCCAGTCGAGGTTGGGGAACCAGCTGAGCAGCACCCGCACCAGCAGCACAACGGTGTAGATGCTGAGGGTTTGGGCCAGCACCTGCAGCAGAAAACTCAGCGCGTCCATGGGTGCTCGTTGGCGGAATCTCGATCGGGAAACTCTAGGCAGCCTCGTCCCAGGCTTCATCCTGAGTTGGAGCCTTATTACCAGCCTGATCCTCAGCCTGATCTAGAGCTGGTTCGGGATCCACCACCTTGGCCTTGGCCGCCCTCGGACGGGGTTGCAGGTCGTCGGCCTTGACGGCGAAGGTGCGGTGAAATTTCTCGCTCAGGGTGAGCCAGTAGGAGCGACCCTCGCTCTGGCGCTTGCGCTCGATGAAGTTCTGGGCCAGGAGCTCCTTGATGTGCTCGTAAGCACCCGAACCCCGCAGCTCCACCAGATCCGACTGCAGGATCCGTTTCTTCAGCGCGATCGTGGCCAGGGTGCGCAGGGCAGCGGTGGAGAGGTCCACCGGCAGCAGGTTCTGCACCAGGTCGCCCAGGCCGTCGCGCAGCTGCAGGCTGTAGCGGTTGCCCTCCTGGCGCACTTCCAGCGCGGTGTCGCGGTGGGCGTAGTCGGTGATCAGGGTGATCAGCCCCAGCTCCGCCTCTTCCCGACCAACGGCGGCAATCTCGGCCAGCTCAGCGAGGCTCAGGGGTCGGCCCTTGAGATAGAGAATCGCCTCCATCCGGGCCGGCAGCGACAGACCCTGGATCGCCTCAGTGGCCGCTGCGCCTGTGTGCATGGCGGCACGGTACCGCAGGTGTTCGGGCTCAGGCCAGGGCTGGCAGGGGAGCGCTGCTGGGGCCGAGAAACAGCCGGTAGGCGGGGTTGTCGCTTTCATCCCAGTGCTGGTAGCCCAGGCCATTGAGGAAGGCCTGCCACTGCGACCGTTCGCCGCGGGGCACTTGCACCCCCACCACGATCCGCCCCACGTCGGCGCCGTGGTTGCGGTAGTGAAAGATGCTGATGTTCCAGTTGGCGTGCAAGGCGTTGACGAACGCCATCAGGGCCCCGGGTTTTTCGGGAAACTCGAAGCGGTAGAGCAACTCCTCCCCCTGCTCCAGGGCGGGGCCGGCGCTGGCGGGCAGGCGTCCGCCCACCATGTGGCGTAGGTGCAGCTTGGCCAATTCGTTGTTGGAGAGGTCGAGGCAGGGGAATCCGGCGGCCTGCACGTCGTGGATCAGTTGCTGCTCGTCGTCGCTGCCGCTGGTCTGTACCCCCACGAAGATGTGGGCGACGCGGGGATCGGCCAGCCGGTAGCTGAATTCGGTGAGGCTGCGCTGGCCCAGCACCCCACAGAAGCGCCGCAGGCTGCCGGTTTGCTCGGGGATCTCCACCGCCAGCATCGCCTCGCGGTCTTCGCCGATTTCGGTGCGTTCGGCCACGAAGCGCAGCCGATCGAAGTTCATGTTGGCGCCGCAGGCCACCGCCACCAGCGTCTGACCATGCAGGCCCTGCTGCAGCACATCCCGCTTCATGCCCGCCACCGCCAGGGCGCCGGCCGGCTCCAGGATCGAGCGGGTGTCCTCGAACACGTCCTTGATGGCGGCGCAGATGGCGTCGGTGTCGACGGTCACCATGCGATCCACCGTCTGGCGGGCCAGATCGAAGGTCAGCTTTCCCACCTGGCGCACGGCCACCCCATCGGCAAACAGACCCACCTGGTCGAGCTGCACCCGCTCGCCGGCGGCCAGCGAGCGGGTCATGGCATCGGCATCCACTGGCTCGACGCCCACGATCTGCACCTGGGGCCACAGGGTTTTGACGTAGGCGCCGATGCCGGCGATCAGGCCGCCACCGCCCACCGCCACGTAAATCACATCCGGTGGCGCGGAGCACTGGCGCAGGATCTCCAGCCCGATCGTGCCCTGCCCGGCGATCACATCCGGATCGTCGAAGGGGTGGATGAAGGTGAGCCCCCGCTCTGCGGCCAGTCGGGTGGCTTCGGTGCAGGCTGCGTCGTAGTTGTCGCCGTGCAGCACCACTTCGGCGCCGCGGGCGGCCACCGCTTTGACCTTCATCTCCGGTGTGGTCACCGGCATCACAATCACCGCCCTGCAGCCCAGCTTCTGGGCCCCCAGCGCCACCCCCTGGGCGTGGTTGCCGGCGCTGGCGGCGATCACGCCGCGCTCCAGCTCCGCCGGCGAGAGGCCCGCCATCTTGTTGTAGGCCCCCCGCAGCTTGAAGCTGAACACGGGCTGCAGGTCTTCGCGCTTCAGCAGCACCCGGTTGTGCAGGCGCGCCGAGAGATTGGGTGCGGGATCGAGCGGCGACTCGATCGCCACTTCGTACACCCGCGCCCGCAGGATTCGCTGGAGATAGCTGTGGGGAGCCTCGCTCATGGCACCAGTGTCGCAATCCGCACCGCTGGGCGGGATCCAAGGCCTAGATTGCATCCCACCTCCAGGGTTGTGCATGCATCTCAGCGAGCTGAATCACCCGAATCAGCTGCACGGCCTGAGCACGGCTGAGCTTGAAGCCATTGGCCGCCAGGTCCGGGAGCGCCACCTGGAGGTGGTCAGCACCAGCGGTGGTCACCTGGGGCCAGGGTTGGGGGTGGTGGAGCTCACCCTCGCCCTGTATCAAACCCTCGATCTCGATCACGACAAGGTGGTGTGGGATGTGGGCCACCAGGCCTACCCCCACAAGTTGTTGACGGGCCGCTACAAGGATTTCGACAGCCTGCGCCAAAAGGGCGGCGTGGCGGGCTATCTGAAGCGCTGTGAGAGTCGCTTCGACCACTTCGGTGCCGGCCACGCCAGCACCTCGATTTCAGCCGCCCTGGGCATGGCCCTGGCACGGGATCGCCGCGGCGAAGACTTCAAATGCGTCGCCGTGATCGGCGATGGTGCCCTCACCGGCGGCATGGCCCTCGAGGCCATCAACCATGCCGGCCACCTGCCCAAAACCAAGCTGCTGGTGGTGCTGAACGACAACGACATGTCGATCAGTCCACCGGTGGGAGCCCTCTCCACCTACCTCAACCGCATGCGGCTGAGCCCGCCGCTGCAGTTTCTGCAGGGCAACGCCGAGGAGGCGATTAAGCACCTGCCCTTCCTGCACGGCGAGCTCCCCACCGAGCTCAAGACGCTCAAGGAGAGCATGAAGCGCCTGGCGGTGCCCAAGGTGGGTGCCGTGTTTGAGGAGCTGGGCTTCACCTACATCGGCCCGATCGATGGCCACGACATTGCCGGGATGGTGCGCACCTTCGAGCAGGCGCATCGCACCGAGGGTCCCGTGCTGGTGCACGTGGCCACCACCAAGGGCAAGGGTTATGCCTACGCCGAGGCCGACCAGGTGGGCTACCACGCCCAGAGCGCCTTTGATCTGGCCACCGGCAAGGCCTATCCCTCCAGCAAGCCGAAACCGCCGAGCTACAGCAAGGTGTTCGGCCAAACGCTGGTGAAGCTCTGCGAACAGGACCCCACCGTGGTGGGCATCACCGCCGCCATGGCCACGGGCACCGGTCTGGATCTGCTGGAGAAGGCCCTGCCCGATCAATATTTTGATGTGGGCATCGCCGAGCAGCATGCCGTCACCATGGCTGCGGGCATGGCCTGCGAGGGCCTCAAGCCGGTGGTGGCGATTTACAGCACCTTCCTGCAACGCGCCTTCGACCAACTCATCCACGACGTGGGCATCCAGAAGCTGCCGGTCACCTTCGTGCTGGACCGGGCCGGGATCGTGGGTGCCGACGGCCCCACCCACCAGGGCCAGTACGACATCAGCTACTTCCGTGCCATCCCCAACTTCACCGTGATGGCTCCCAAGGATGAGGCTGAGTTGCAGCGCATGCTCGTGACCTCAATTCATCACAGCGGCCCCTGCGCTTTGCGCATCCCCCGCGGCGAAGGCGAGGGCGTGCCTCTTGCGGAAGAGGGCTTTGAACCCCTGGAGATCGGCCGCGGTGAGCTGCTCACCGATGGCGACGACCTGCTGATCGTGGCCTACGGCGCCATGGTGGCCCCGGCGATGGCCACCGCTGGGTTGCTGCAGGAGAAGGGCATCCGCGCTGCGGTGATCAACGCCCGCTTCCTGCGGCCCCTCGATGAGGCGCTGATCCTGCCGATGGCCCAGCGCATTGGCAAGGTGGTGACCATCGAAGAGGGCGCCCTGGCGGGTGGCTTCGGTGCCGCGGTGGTGGAAACCCTCGTCGATCACGACGTGCTTGTGCCCGTGCTGCGCATTGGCATTCCCGATCTGCTCGTCGACCACGCCAGCCCCGACCAGAGCAAGCAGAGCCTCGGCCTCACCCCTCCCCAGATGGCCGACCGCATCCTGGAGCGCTTCGGCTCTCCCCGCCCCACCAATCTGGCGGCCGCCGGTCAGCCCGTTGCCGTCTGAGCCTCAGCGAGCGTTCCACCACGGCTGAGCCCGACCGCTGCGAGGTGCTGGTGGTGGGTGCCGGCCCGGCGGGAGCTGAGCTGGCCCGGTTGCTGGCCCTGGCGGGGGTGGATGTGTTGCTGGTGGATCGCTTGGCCGACCTCCGCCAGGCGGCCTTCAGCAGCGCGGCCCTGCCCTTGGCGGCGGTGGAGCGCTACGGCTTGCCGTCTGCGGTGGTGGCGGCCCGCTGGAGCGGCTGGCAATTGGTGGGCCCCGGAGCGCAGGGGCGTCAGTGGAGTTCCGATCAGCCGCTGGGGGCCGTGCTGGATTTCGGCGCCCTGCGCCAATGGCTGGCGGATCAGGCCCAGGGCTGGGGCGCCCGGCTGCAGCTCGGGGTCACGGCGCTGGGCTGGCAGCCCGATGGGGAGGGGGCCTGCACCTGGGTGCGGGATGGCCGTGGTGGCCGCCGCGCCATCCGCAGCCGTTGGCTGGTGGATGCCAGTGGTGAGAGCCGCGCCCTGATTGGCGAGCCCAGCAGCTGCCCGGGCGATCCGCTGGTGGCGGGGCTGGGTGTGGAGTGGTTGCTGCAGGTGAGTTCCGATGCCTACGCCGCCTGGGCGGATCGGCTCAGTTTTTTCCTGGGTAGCGACTGGGTGCAGCAGGGGTATGGCTGGGTGTTTCCGATGGGCCCCGGCCAGCTCAAGGTGGGGGTGTGCCGCTTGCACGATGCCCAACGGCCCCAACCGCCGCTTGGGCAGGAGTTGCAGGAGTTGCTGCAGCGCAGCGGCCTGGCGGGAGCGGTGGTGCTCGACCGCCATGGCGGCCGCATCCGCAGCACGCTGCGGCGCCGGGAAGCGCACCGCCAGGGGCCGCTGATCGGCCTGGGCGACGCTGTGAGCACCGCCAACTTGCTTGGCGGTGAAGGGATCCGCCACGCCCTGGCCAGTGCCCGGGTGTTGGCACCGCTGCTGCTGCAGGTGTGGGGCGATGGTGGCGGCCAGCGCGGTGATACAGCCACGCCGCTCGATCGCTATCCGCTGCTGCTGCGGCGGGAGCTGGGTTGGCGCTGGAGCCTGAGCGGACGGTTGGCCCGGCGCACCTGGCTGGGCCTGGCCGATCAGCAAGCGGACCAACGCCTGGAGAGACTGCTGGCGGGATTGCAGACCAAACGGGCGGAGGATCTCTCCGCCCTGCTGTTCGACTACCGCTTTGAGCGCTACGGGCTCAAAGCCTTGCCCTATCTGCTGGGCTGGCGTTGAACGCCAGACTTCAAACCGGGCTGACGATTCAAACCACGCCGCGGGAGGCCAGGCCGAGGATGGCGCCCATGCCGAGGATGTGACCCAGGCTCAGGGTTCCGAGCATGGCTCCGTGGCCGAAGCCGCCAAACAGGCTGGGGCTGGGCAGCTGCAGGCCCACGTTGGGATGCTTGATCGTGGCCTTGCCGATGGCAATGGCGATCACGTTGCAGACGATCATCACCAGCGCCACCTTGGGCGACCAGGTGATCGTGGCGGGGGCCAGGGCCAGAAGCGGAGTGATCATGGAGCAAGTGCCGACGCCCCATCTTCCGGGCACCGTTGGCCTTGCATCCCCCTGCTTAAGACTTGTTCATTGCCCTCCCTTCTGGGGGCGTGTGGTGACCACGGCGCCTACACCGCTGAATCCGAGCACCACCAACAGGTTGGAGACGGTGAGCAGGGATTCGGCGCCACCGTGGAGAGGGTCCACGTTGGCAAGCAGGGCGCCGTAGCGCAGCTGGGCGATCACAGCGGCACCGATGGTGACCGCCACAAACACCAGGGTGAACTGGAAGCCGCGCAGGGCCAGCTTTGGGAACCCCACGATCCGACCCGCCCACCACAGAAAGGCCAGGTAGGGGAGCAGCGACAGCACAAACAGCGGCGTGGGATCGATGCCGGCCAGCCAGCTGAGCGGCCCACTCATGGCGCTGCCTGACGTTGTTGACGCACCAGGTTCCAGGCCGCCAGGGCCAGGGTGCCGTTGCCGAGGGTGGTGAGCCCGGCCTGCAGCACCACAAGGCCTTGCAGCGTGGGGCTGTTGTCGAACAGGTGCCAGGTGCAGGCGGCCATGGCACTCACCAGGGCGGGCAGCATGGCCAGGCTCAGCCAGCGCCACCCCCCTTCCCGGCGGGCAACGCCCAGCCGTTGGATCGCCACCATCGCCACCACCCACTCGAGCACCGAGGCGACATGGATCCACCATGTGGGTAGGGACAGGGCGTGCATGGGGTCAGTGGATGGCGATGAGTTGTGGTTCGGAGCGTGAACGTTCGAGGATCTGCCGGCGCAGCAGTTCAACCAGTTGGGCAACAGCTGGCTCTTCCCGGTATTCGTGCAACACCACCAGGCTTTCCACGTAGTGAGACGGTACGGCCACCTTGAGGCAGATGACGTCAATTTTGTCAGCCAAGGCATTAAGCATGAGGCTGTTGGCGAAATAAACAGGATCCGTATCGGGGTGTCGCGTGCCTCTGCGGGTGCGAGCAGGCCGGAAATGGTGGTCATAGAAGCCGCGGATGAACTGCTTCTGGGGGCGAGGGTTGAAGGGGAAGGTGTCGATGTGGCAATGGGTGCCGATCTCAGCCCTGCTGGGCTGGGTGATTCGGCTCACCCGTGCTGAAGGGCGCGTGACCAGATGGATCGGAGAGTGGAACAGGTCAAAGCAGGCAAATCGGGTGTCATCGCTGGCCGGCCGTTCTGGCAGGGTGGCCAGGCAGGCGTCAACCACCCGTTGCTCGAGCAGGTCCAGGCAGTGGTGGGCGGAGCCCAAGGAGCTGAAGGGGTTGCTGATCCAGTGGGGAGGCAGGTTGTTGAACAGGGCATCGGAGCTCCAGTAAGGAGCCTGCAGGCGCAGGGCTTGCCGTCCCAGAAACCGGCCGCGTTGGTGCAGCTGCCGCTCTAGGCGGAGCAGCAGTGGGTCGCCCGTCGCTTGCCAGGCTTCTGAGACGCGGCGCAGTTTGAGGTTGAAGGTGGCCAGGGTCTGCTGCACCCGACGCGACACGGTGCTCTGGTTGCAATGAGCGAGCTCACTGGCATGGGCGCCATTCCCAAGCCAGATCAGCAGATCGAGGGCCTCAAGGGCTTCCTCCGTCACCATTGTGGTCTGTTAGCACCACTCAAGTGCTAGCGACGATTCCCTGTCGACGCCATGCAGCCAGCTGTGACAGGCCGGGCTGAGGGCTTCCCGGCTGACCCGGTCGTAGGCCTCGAGCTGTTCCGGACGCAGGACGCCCCGCCAGCGGCCGTTGCTGCCGCGGTAGAGGAATGTGGTGGCGCCGCCTTTCCAGAGACGTCCCCCGCAGGGCACGTAGCGATCGCTGTGGAGTCGCATGGCATCAAAGGCAACCGCGGCCGCCACAGTTTCGAGCCGCGGAGCATCGATCTCCATGCCGAGAAAGCTGGCAATCCTGGCGATCTGGGCCGGCAGATCGGCCTTGAGGTCGCTGTAGTGCAGCAGCAGGATGTTGGCTTGATGGTGGTGATCCCACCACGACTGCACGTTGTGAAAGAACGACCAGAAAGGCCAGCCATCCTTCTCCCAGTCCAGCCAACCGTTGTGCAACCAGCGATCAAAGAAGGTCTGCACGTCTGCCGGGGGAAGGGGGAAGGTCTCGCCCCGTTCGTTGGGCACCTGGTTGACCAGGGCATGGGCCTGATCGCTCCAGTTCAGGTAGTGATTCCAGAGCGACATCGCCACATCCCTTCCATCGCGGGCGATGTAGAGAAAACGCCGCCGGGGATCCCATGGCAGGGCATCGAGGGTAGGTGGCTTTTGATGAAACGGCGGTGGCGTTGCTGCTCCAGCGTCAGCACCAAAGCGTCGAGATCGTGGTAATTGGCTTCCAGCCAGGGCGAGAGGTCGGCCAGAGGGGCCGCCAGTTCACCGTCAAACACCAGGTGGGCCACGATGGCTTGCAACCAGGTGGTGCCGCTCTTGTAGGGGCTGGCGATGACGATGTCGTCATCGCGGAGCGCGACATGATCCCAGCGACGGCTGTCGAAGTGGTGGTTGTGAATGCGGCGGGTGCGCTGCGGATCTCCGCTTCCAGGGCTGATGGCCATCAATCTGCATCGATGCAGCGATCTGCACCAATCAGTTTTGGTGCCATGCTGATTGGGCGGTGAGGCCCGGCTCGTGCGCGAGACCAGACAGAAGACTGACCCGGCTCCGATGGGCCTGGTGCGCAAGACCCTGGCGCCTCGCAGGGTTTTGCTGTGCGGTTACTACGGGGAGCACAACCTCGGCGATGACGCCCTGCTGGAGGTGCTGATAAGCCAACTGCCTGCGGGATGCCAGGCGGTGGTGACAGCCCATGACGCTGCTTTGGTGCAGGAGCGCTTTGGAGTGGAGACGGTGCCGCGCCGCAGCCTGCCGCTGGTGCTTAAGGCGCTGCGGCGCTGCGATGCCCTGGTGCTCGGCGGCGGCAGCCTGTTGCAGGATTCCACCAGTTTCCGCAGCCTGCTCTACTACGGCGCTCTGATTGCGGCGGCCCGGCTGGAAGGCAAGCCGGTGCTGCTCTGGGGCCAGGGTTTGGGTCCGCTACGGCGCCGTCGCAGCAGGCTGTTGGTGGGCCGCCTGTTGCGCTTGGCCACGGCGGTGAGCTGGCGGGATCCGGAATCGGCGGCTCTGGCCAAGCGCCTCGGGCGCGAGGGCCCGGTGGGCAGTGATCCGGTGTGGGCCCTGCCGGCCCAGCCCTGGCGCGGGCATGGTGGCCCCTTGGTGCTCTGTTTTCGGCCAACCGGTCAGCTGCAGGGAGCAACCTGGCGCCCCTATCTCGAGGCCCTGGAGCAACTGGCCCGCGAGCACGACCGCGAGGTGATCTGGTTGCCCTTCCACGCCACGCAGGACCGGGGCCTGTTGGAGCACTTGCGCCAGGAGCAGCTGCTGCCAGCAGGCCTGGCGGCCCGCAGCCGGGAGGTGCTGGCGGAGCGGCCCAGCGAAGCAATGGCGATGGGCAGTGGTGCCGGACTTGTGGTGGCGATGCGCCTGCATGGCCTGATCCTGGCGGCCCTCTCCGGAGCGCCCTGCGCCGCCCTCAGCTACGACCCGAAAGTGGCCGCCGCCGCCTCTGCCCTGGGCTGCCCCTGCCACAGCCTGGATGCGGCAGCAGCGCCGGCCGAGCTGGTGGCCGCCTGGACGGCCGTGCTCGACAGCCCGCCGCCCAGCGCCCGGCTAGCGGAGCTCCGCCAGCAGACGGCGGTGCATCGCCAACTGCTGGAGAGCCTGGACACCTGCAGCGGCTCTTGCTAGCAGGGGGCATGAGCGTTTCCGCTGGCACCGTCCTGCCGGTGCGTCAGTACTACGTGCAAACCGACAGTGCCGTGCCGGGCCAGGCCCATCGCATGTGCTTTTCCAGCACCTGCGCCATGGCCATCAAATACCTGCGCCCTGGGGCATTGCTGGGGATCAATGCCGATGACACCATCTCGCCGACGGCCTATGGCGAACTCGACAACCCAGGTGGCGGGTACGTGCAGGTAGGCCGGGGAGGCCACGGCGTGCGTTACAGCTGGCGGCACTGGCTGCCGCGCTGGGAGGTGGAAGGCCCCGGCACGGGATGGTTCATGACCTATCGGCTGGCCTGACCTAGCGGCTGATCTGAAGCTCCTGCAGGGTGGCCAGCACTTCGGCGCTGTGGCCGCTTGGACGCACGGCCACCCAGGTGGATCGCAACACACCAACGGGATCGATCAGGAAGGTGTGGCGTTGCGAAAACGGTGCGATCCAGCTGCCGTAGGCGCGGCTGACGCTGCCCGCTGGATCGGAGAGCAGCGGAAAAGCAAGCCCTTCACTGCTGCAGAAGTCGGCGTGGGATTCGGCGTCATCGGCGCTCACCCCCACCACAGCGGCGTTTGCGGCTTCAAAGGCAGCCAGATCCTTCTGAAAGCCGCGTGCCTCCAGGGTGCAACCGCCGGTGAAATCACGCGGATAGAAATACAGCACCAGCCAGCGTCCTCGGAAATCAGCAAGCTGCAACTGGGTTTCGACGGCCTCACCATCGGCCGCGGGAGCGATGCCCGGCAGGGCGAAATCCGGAGCGGGCTGATTCAGGGCCGGAAGCGTGCCTCCCAAAGCAAAAGCCTGCCGACCGAAGGCCAGCAGGCTTGTTGCCCCGAGAGTGGCAGGCACCAGGGCGGCCAGGCTGCGCAGAACTGCCCGGCGTTGCATGGTGCCCTCAGATCTTGGCCAGGTTGACGCCGAGCTCTTTGGCATAGGCGCCCAGGCCCTTCTTTTGAATGGTTTTCAGGGCGCGGGTGGAGACGCGCAACTTGACAAAGCGGTTGCCTTCGGCCCACCACAGGCGCCGCTCCTGCAGGTTCACCTGTTGCAGCTTCTTGGTGCGCACGTGGGAGTGCGAGACGGCCATGCCGTTGTTGGCGCGCTTGCCGGTGAGCTGGCAGACCCGGGACATGACCAATTTCCGAAACGACGTGCAGGGCACAATGCCCAAGCCACCACTGTACCAACTGGTCTGCAGGGGGGTGTCGGCCCCGGCAAGGGATGGCGCCTGGGCCTGGGCTTGCGTCGGCTTTTGCTCACAACGCCTCCCCAGGTCGCGGATTTGATTGATCGATTCGAATAACACCTCTATTTTTGAACCAGTTGTTGAGCTGCGGTGTTCATCACCGTTTCCGGCCAAAAGGGTGGGGTCGCCAAAACCTGCACCAGCATCCACCTCGCCAGTGTCTGGGCGGAGCTCGGCCGCTCGGTGTGCGTGGTGGATGCCGACCGCAACCGCTCGGCCCTGGCCTATCGCATCCGCGGCGAATTGCCCTTCCAGGTGGTGCCGGTGGAGGCCGCCGCCAAGGCCAGCCGCTTTGCCGATGTGGTGATCACCGATGGCCAGGCGAGCAGCGATGAGGAGGAGCTGCGTCACCTGGCCGACGGTTCCGACCTCGTGCTGCTGCCCACTGCCCCCAAGGCCCGTGCCGTTGAGCTCACCGTAGAGCTGGCCCAGCTGTTGCAGCGCGTGCAGGTGCCCCATGCCGTGCTGTTGGTAAAGGTGGATCTGCGCCAGCAGCGGGCGGCCCACGAAGCCCGCAAAGCCCTCGAAACCTTTGGGCTGCAGGTGCTCAGGGCCGAAATCCCCCTGCTGGCAGCCTTCGATAAGGCCGAAACCCAGGGATTGCCCGTGTTTGCCGCCATCGACGACCGCGGCCGGGCTGACCCTCGCCGCATGGCCGGTTGGTCGGCCTATCAGTCCGTTGCCCAGGAAATTGAATGCCTGATTTCGAAGCCCTCATCCGTCGCCAGCAGGACCATCAGTCCACTGCCGCTGAGCGCCTGAGCCTCGTTCAGCCCACCTCGGTAAGCCAGGCGGTGGGAGCACCGATCGCCTGGTTGGCCTTTGCTGGTGGGCTGCTGGGTTCCTTGCTCGGCACCGTTGGCTTTCAGATCGCCTTGGCCCAGGGCTGGTTGCGGTTTTAGAGCCCCCGCGCCATCAGTTGCCCCATCAGGGTGGCGCTGCGCTGTTGGAAGCCGGCCAGTTCGTTGGGCTCCAGGCCGCCCACCGCCAGGCGGGCCAGCTCGTAGACATGGCGGCTGAGGTCGTCGGCGAGCTGCTGGCTGGGGGAGCTGCCGCCGGCACCGGTGATCACCGAACCGGCCGAGAGCTTGAGCAGGCCCTCCACCAGGGGGTGCTTGCGGTTCACCAGCAGCACGTGGTGATCGGGCAGGCCCGGCAGGCGCTGCTCCATCAGGGCGCCCATGTCGTTGATGCGGCGCATCTGCTCCGGCAGCAGGATCAGGGCGGCGGGGGCGTTGTCGCCCTTGAGGGCCTGCACCTGGATGGTGATCTTGTCGTTGGCCAGGGCGCCTTTGAACAGCTCCCGCACCTTTTCACTGGAGTCCTTGCCCTCGGCATCGCTCAGCTCGCTCTCCTTCTCCTGCAGGGAGTCGTCGAGTTCGCTGTCCACCCGCTGGAACTTCAGCTCCTCGTGGCGGTATTCCAGCCAGGGGATGAACTGGGTATCAATGAAGGTGTCGGCCAGCAGCACCTCGGCGCCCTGGCTCTTCCACAGGGCCAGCGCTCCGGCCTGGCCGGCCTCATCGGTGCAATAGAGGATCCGCTTGTCATTGTCGGCGGCCAGGCGTGAGCGGTAGCCAGCGAGGGTGGTGTAAGCCTTGCCACCCTCGCCGGGGATGGGATCGGGGCTGTCGCCTTCACCCGCAGCAGCTGTCGAGCCAAACAGCACCAGGTCGGCCACCTGTTCGGCGAATTTGTCGTCCTCCATGGCGCCGATCTTGATGAACGGAGCCAGCGACTCCCAGATCTCGGCGTAGCGCTTCGGATCGTCGCGATGCAGCTCCTTGAGCCGGTCGCCGACCTTCTTGGCCACGATGCCACCGATCGAGCGCACCCGCCGGTCGGTCTGCAGGGCTGAACGGCTTACGTTCAGGGGGATGTCGGGCGAATCGATCACGCCGCGCAGGGGCAGCAGGTAGCGGGGCACCACCTCCTTGATCGAGTCGCTCACAAAAACGTTGTTGCAGTAGAGCTTGATCTCACCCTTCTCCCAGTCGGCCCGGCCAGTGGATTTGGGGAAATAGAGGATTCCCTGCAGGTTGTAGGGGTAGTCGGTGTTGAGGTGCACCCACAGCAGCGGGTCGCCCTGGAAGGGGTAGAGGTAGCGGTAGAGCTCGATGTAGTCGTTGTCGCTCAAGTCGCGCGGGCTCTTGCGCCAGGGGGATTCGCGCTTGTTGACGGTTTCGCCCTCCAGCTGCACCTCCACCGGCAGGAAGTCGCAGTAGGTGGTTATTAATGTGCGGATGCGGGCTGGCTCGATGTACTCGAGCTCCTCCTCCATCAGGTGCAGGACAACATCGGTGCCCGGCTCGCTGCGCTCAGCCGCCTCCAGCGAGAAGTTGGGCGAGCCGTCGCAGCTCCAGCGCACCGCCTCAGCCCCCTCGCGGGCCGAGAGGCTCACCAGCTCCACCTGCTTGGCCACCATGAAGCTGGAGTAGAAGCCCAGGCCGAAGTGGCCGATGATCGCGTCGTTCTCCTGCTTGTACTTCTCGAGGAAGTCTTCGGCGCTGGAGAACGCCACCTGGTTGATGTAGCGCTTCACCTCGTCGGCGCCCATGCCGATGCCGTTGTCGGAAATGGTGAGCGTTTTGGCTTCGCGGTCGATGCGGATGGAGATCTTGCCTTCGGGGCCTTCGCTGCAGTCGCCGGCCATGGCGGCCATGCGGCGCTTGCTGATGGCATCGACGCCATTGCTCACCAGCTCCCGCAGGAACACCTCATGGCCGCTGTAGACGGCCTTTTTGATGATCGGAAAGATGTTCTCGGTATGGATCTGAATCTGGCCCTGTTCCGCCTGTAGCACCACAGCTTTCAAAATCACGCTGACACCAGATTCCCCCGGGGTGGGGCCGCCCGCCAAGGGGGCGCCATGGGCAGGAAACCGTCCAAGGCCTCTGCCGGTGGGGGCTCCATAGGATCAGTTGCAGTCTCCTGATCCCCAGTCGATGGCCAGCCAGTGGCAGAACTTCCTGGCCAATCTGGGGGCTTGGCAGGGCTCCTTCACCGGCATCAGCCCCACGGGCACGGAGCTCAAGACCACCCTTTCGCTGCTCAGCCTCGAAGCCGGCGAGCAGAACGCAGAGGGTGCGATCTCGATGGTGCGCTTCCGCCTGCAGCGCTTTGAAGGGGGCGACCGCAGCGCTCCGCCCAGCAGCGACCTGAGCCAGGAGTACCGCAGCCTCGGCCGCCAGGTAGTGTTTTTTGACACCGGCACGTTCTGCAAGGGGTCGCTGCAGCTGGCACCGGGCACGGTGTTCGGCGGGGAGTTTGGCTTTGTGCATGGCGATCGTCGCCACCGGTTGGTGCTGCTCTACACCGAAGCCGGCGATGCCGACCAGCTGGTGCTGATCCGGGAATACCGCGTCGGCTCGGGCGCCCAGGAGTGTCCGCCGCTGACGCCGGAGCAGTTGCAGGGTTCGTGGCAGGGCAGCCGGGCCACCATTGCCGCCGACTGGCCCGAGCCCGATCGATCGGAGGCCCGGGTGAGCTTCTCGGCTGCCGAGATGGCTGAGTTGCAGTGGCTCGCCGATGGCGGCTATTGCCGCTGGCCCCAGCAGGTGAGCCACCGGGAAGCCTTCAGCGTGCAGGCCGGTTGGCTCACCGCTCCCGATCGGCTCGAGCGCCTGATCCGCTGCTACGACGGCAGCGGCGCCTGGGTCTCAGCCACTCACGAGGTGTTGGAGCGTTAGGGGCGGTGCTTCAGCCGGCCTGCTGCAGCTCGGGCTTTTCCTCCGGCAGGATCGCCCCGGCCACCGGGCACACCTGCAGGCAGATGCCGCAGTCGATGCAGGTGTCGAAGTCGATCCAGTAGAAGGCCGTGCCCTTGGTGTTGGCGCCCTGGCCTGGATGGATGCAGGCCACGGGGCAGGCATCGACGCAATCGGCGACGCCCTCACAGACGTTGGTGACGATTGTGTGGGCCATGGCTCGCGCGGGTGCTGGCCGGATCCTAGGGAGCGATCCAGAGGGTGCGGCTGCAGCCTCGGGCCTCGCCGATGGCCTGGGCTTCGGCCTGGCTGGCGGTGGCACCGCTGAGCAGTTCCGCACAGGTGCCGGCCTGGTGCAGGGCTTCGAGGTGATCGAGGGCCGGGGCCAGATCCTCCGGCCGGCCGTAGGCCACCAGCACCGGCGAAGAGGCGTCCAGCGTTGGTGCCACCAGCTCGCGCACCGCCTCGATGTCAAAGCCGAAGCCCACGCCTGCGGCCTGGGCAGGGTCTTGGCAGAACCGCCCCACCAGGGCGTCGTAGCGGCCACCGCTGGCGATCTCCACTGGCGCTTCCTGGCCCTGGCACACCAGCTTCAGCACCAGGCCGTCGTAGAGGGCGAAGTGGGGCTGGAAGCTGGGATCGAGCTGCAGCGCCACCCCCAGCCGCTCGGCAGCCGGGGCCACCGCGGCCAGGGTGGCGCCCAGCTCGGCCAGCAGCGGCACGGGGCCCAGCCATTGCTCGATTTGATACAGCACCCGGGCCGGCTCGCCCCGCAGGCGCATCAAGGTGGCTAGCCGCTGGCGATCGGACTCCGGCAGGGGCAGCTGGGCCAGTGCCAGGGGATCGAAGTTGGTGAGGGCGCGGCGGGCAGCGCTGCGCTGTCCGTCGGGGAGCTGGCTCAGTAGGACGCTGAGCACGCCGTGGTGCCCCACCAGCAGTCGGGGTTGATGGCGTTCCTCCAGGCCCAGTCGTCCGGCGGCCGCGAGCAGCAGTCGCATCAGTTCCACGTCGGCGGCGGCGGAGCGCACCCCCAGCAGCTCGACACCGCTCTGGAGCTGTTCAAGGATCCGCTGGCCGCCGCCATCGCCGGTGGAGCTGCGGAAGGTGCTGCCCATCGCCCACAGGCGCAGGGGGCGGGGCCGCTCCGCCAGGCGGGTGCTCGCGGCTCGGGCGATCGAGGCGGTCAGCTCGGGGCGCAAGCCCAGAGGTTCATCGGTGGCCAACCGCACCAGCTCACGGCCATCGATGCCACCACCGGCCTCGAGGGTGTCCAGCCGTTCAAAACTCGGCGGCGCCACCTCCTGGTAGCCCCAGAGCCGGTAGACCGCAGCCAGTTGCTCGGCGATGCGGCAGTTGCCTTCCACCTCGCGGGGATTGAGATCCCGGGCGCCGGCGGCGGGTTGCAGGGCCATTGCGGCGTCGAGCTGGCGAAAGGGACTGGGATGATCTTATGGATCCAGGTTGGGGGCATCGAGCTCGGGAGCGCCGTAGCTGCCGCCTGCCAGGGGCTTGCAGGCGCCCAGCCCTTCGATCAGCGCCTGGCGCAGCCCTGGTGTGCAGGCGATCAGCTTGCCGCTGGCCAGCTCCGCCGGACCGCCGTCGTAGGCGCACACCACCCCGCCGGCTTGCTCCACGAGCACCACGCCGGCGGCAAGATCCCAGGGCGAGAGCCCCCGCTCCCAGTAGCCATCCAACCGGCCGTCGGCCACAAAGGCCAGATCCACCGCAGCGGCACCGGCCCGCCGCACCCCCCGGGTGCGATGGGTGAACCAGGCGAATTCGGCGTAGTTGTTGTCGACGCGGGTGTGACGGTCGTAGGCGAAGCCGGTGACCAGCAGCGACTGGCTGAGTTCGCTGCAGTCGCTCACCCGGATCGGGCTGTTGTTGGCCCAGGCCCCCAACCCCGGCGCCGCCCAGTAGAGCTGCTCCAGCGCTGGCACCGCCAGGGCCCCCAGCAGCGGCTGGCTATTCCAGGTGAGGCCCACCGAGGTGCCGAAGAACGGAAACCGATGGGCGTAGTTGGTGGTGCCATCGAGTGGGTCCACGCACCACTCCAGCGGTGAACCTTGGCCCTGGCGCCGACCACTCTCCTCCGCCAGCACCCCCAGTTCGGGCGTCTCCTGCTCGAGCACCGCCAGCACGGCCTGCTCCGCCGCCACATCGGCTTCGGTCACCAGGTCGCCGGCCCGGCCCTTCTCGCGGATCCGCTCCAGGTGGCCGAAGTGATGGCGCAGCTGCTCGGCGCCGGCCTCCGCCGCCCGGCGGGCTACGGCGGCGAGCCGCTCGAGTTCAACGGCAGGCAGCTCCGAGGCTTCCCAGGCCTGGTTTGAAAGGCTGGCCGGATGGGTGGGGAAGTCAGTCATTCGTCGTCGAGGGGCAGGCCAGGGCGCACCTTGCCGCGGCCGAAGTGGCGACCGAACTGCAGCTCGTACACCTCGTCTTCGTCCTGGGTTTCCACCTCCAGCGGACCGGTGGCACGCGCGACGCAGAGAAGGCCGTAGCCGCGGCCGCGCAATTCGCGCGACAGCCCCAGCGCTTCCCGCTGGTCGATCTCCCCGGAGATCACCCGCACGGCGCAGGCTGTGCAGCAGCCATTGCGGCAGCTGAAGGGCAGGGCATCGCCCTGCTGTTCAAAGCTGCGCAGGATGTAGTCCCCCTCCGGCACCTCGTGGCGGATCACGCGGCCGGTCTGGCGCCAGTGGATCGTGATCGGGTGGCTGCGGGTCATGGTGCGAAGCGACTGGGAAGCCAGAGTCGAACTGCTACATTGCCATCTGGTTGCCCCATTTTGCCCCTGGAGAGGTGGCCGAGTGGTCGAAGGCGCAGCACTGGAAATGCTGTATAGGGGCAACTCTATCGAGGGTTCGAATCCCTCCCTCTCCGTTCAAAAGCCGGCTTTGCAGCCGGCTTTTTCATGGCAATTTCTTCGTCGGCGAAGGGTGTCGTCGATGGCCAGAATCCCGCGGTTTAATCCTCAACCGAAGCGGCCGCTGACGTAGTCCTGGGTGGCCTGCTGGGCGGGTGCATTGAAGATGCGTTCCGTGTCGTTGAACTCCACCAGATACCCCACCTTGCCGGTGCCTCCTTCCACCGCTTCCGCATTAAAGAAGGCCGTGTGATCAGCCACCCGCACCGCCTGTTGCATGTTGTGGGTCACGATGATGATGGTGTAGCTCCGTTTGAGCTCGTGCATCGTTTCTTCGATCTTGAGGGTGGAGATCGGATCGAGAGCTGAGCATGGCTCGTCCATCAGGATCACCTCCGGCTCGGTGGCGATGGCTCGGGCGATGCAGAGGCGCTGCTGCTGACCGCCCGAGAGGGCAAAGCCGCTCTCGCGCAGTTTGTCCTTGCACTCATCCCACACGGCAGCCTTGCGCAGGGATCGCTCCACCAGCTCATCCATGTCGCCTTTGAAGCCGTTGATGCGGGCACCGAAGGCGATGTTTTCGTAAATGGATTTGGGAAACGGATTGGGTTTCTGAAACACCATGCCAATGCGACGCCTCACCTCCACCGGATCCACCTTGGGGTCGTAGAGGTCGTAGCCATCGAACACCACACGGCCTTTGAGTCTGCAGCCCGGAATTAAATCGTTCATCCGGTTCAACCCCCGCAGCACGGTCGACTTGCCGCAGCCGGATGGACCGATGAACGCGGTGACCCGTCCGCGGGGAATGTCCATGAAGACATTTTTGACGGCCTCGAACTTCCCGTAGGAAATGGTGACGTTCTGCAGCGACATGCAGACGTCCTCCTTGCTGGCTTCAACGGCTGGGCTGGTGTGGAAGCTGCTGGTCATGGCTCGAGAGCAGGGAGGAGTTAAGGAAACGGGATGAGGTCGTGATCAGGCTTTGGCCATCCGACTAATCCAGCGAGCCAGGAGATTGGCGCCCAGGATCATCATCACCAACACGAAGGAGGCCGCCCAGGCCAGTGCGTTCTGGGCCTCATAAGGCATGATCGCGAAGTTGAAGATCAGCACCGACATGGTGGCGATCGGGTTGAACACCCCTTCGGGCCAAAAGGGGGAGAACAGCGCGGTGAAGATCAGTGGTGCGGTTTCGCCGGCGGCTCGGGCGATCGCCAACACCACCCCTGTGGCGATGGGGGTGAAGGCTGAGGGCAGGGTGATTCGCATCACCGTCACAAACTTCGAAGCCCCCACGCCATAGGCTCCCCAGCGCAGTTCCTGGGGCACCAGCTTGAGGCCTTCATCGGTAGTTTTGATCACCGTGGGAAGCATCAGCACCGCCAGGGCGATACCGCCAGCCATGGCGCTGTAGCTCTGATCAAAAAACACCCGCGTCGCCACCACAATCCCGTAAACGAAAACTCCACTGATGATCGATGGAACGCCGGCCAGGATGTCGTTGCCGAAGCTCACAAACTGAGCAAACCAACCGCGCTGGGAGTATTCGCTGAGGTAGATGCCCCCTCCTACGCCGACCGGGATGGCGATCAGGGAGGCAATCAGGGTTACCAAAAGGGTGCCGAGAATGGCATTGCCAATACCACCCCCATCGAGCCCTGGTGCCGGTGGCAGTTCGCTAAACATGCCCACGGAGATCAGTCTGCCGCCCTGCACCAGCACGTGAAACAGGACGAGCAGCAGGGGCAGAACGGCAATCACAGCAAACAAGCCAGCGATTCCGGTAAACAGTTGGTTGAGGCGGTTGCGCCGCAGGTTGGGATCAAAGTGCAGTGGCCTTCTGTCGAAGAGGGCGCTGCTGGAATAGGTGATGGGTTGGTTCGCCATGGGGGATCTCAGTAGCGCAGGCTGAGGCGACGCACGATCCATTTGGCTGCCACATTCACGGCGAACGTGAGGAACATCAGGATCAGAGCGGCATACATCAAGGCAGACACCTGAATGCCATTGGCTTCACCGAACTGATTGGCCAGCATGGAGGCGATGGTGTTGCCCGGTGCCAGCAGCGACAGGTTGAAATTGAGAGCGTTGCCGATGATCATCGTCACCGCCATGGTTTCACCCATGGCTCGACCCAACGCCAACATCACGCCCCCAGTAATGGCCGAGATCGCTGCCGGCAGGATCACACTGAAGATCGCGCCCCAGCGGGTGGTGCCAACCCCATAGGCCCCCTGCCGCAACTCAATCGGCACCTGGTTGAGCGCATCCCGAGAAATCGCCGTGATGATCGGCAGCACCATCACCACCAGGATCAGGATGGCCGGGGTCATGCCAGGGCCCTGGGGCACGGTGTTAAAAAACGGACTCCAGCCGAGCAGGCTGTGGAGCAGGTTGAGAACCGGGCGGAGTGCTGGCTCCATCACGAAGATCGCCCAGAGGCCCAGCACCACCGAGGGAATCGCTGCCAGCAGCTCCACCATCAGACCGATGGCATCCCGCAACACCGTGGGAATCAGGTCTTCGGTGATGAAGATGGCCGTACCCACTCCCAGGGGCACCGCAATCAGCAGCGACAAGAAGGACGTGACCAAGGTGCCGTAGATGGCGATGAAGGCCCCGTACTGCTCGTTGACGGGGTCCCAGGCAGAGGTGGTGAGAAAGTCCAGTCCGAAGGTGGCGATGGCCTCCCGTGCCCCCTGGAACACGGTGAGAAAGATGCCCAGCAGCACGATGGCCACCATCGAAGCCAGCACCAGGGTCAGCTGGCGGAAGCCCAGGTCCACCAGTTTTTCGGTCGGTGGACGCCGACGCAGGGTGAAGGCGTCGGCGTCCAGGGCGGGGCTTGGGTCCGTCAGCATGGGGGAAGAAGGCTTTGCATCGGTCAGCGCAGGGGTGGCCGATCCGAGCTAAATCTACGAAGAGCCCCACACCAGGTCGTTTAAGTGGTGATTAACGTCTGAGAGCCCGGTAGTTTTGGGCTCCACCGCGCGGGGCTGCAACAGCCGGTTTCATGGGTCGACGGGTTTCCTGGCACGGTTTTGCAAGTAGCGGTTTTGCATCTCGCGGGGTGGCATGTCGCGGATAGTCGGCATCGACCTGGGCACCACCAACTCAGTGGTGGCGGTGTTGGAGGGTGGCCGCCCCGCGGTGATCGCCAGCGCCGAGGGCGGCCGCACGACGCCGTCGGTGGTGGGCTTCAGCCGCGACCAGGAGCTGCTGGTGGGCCAATTGGCGCGCCGCCAGCTGGTGCTCAACCCCCGCAACACCTTCGCCAATCTCAAGCGCTTCGTGGGGCGCCAATGGGACGAACTGGAGGAGGGCAGCCTGTCGGTGCCCTACTCGGTGCGGGCCAACGAGCAGGGCAATGTGCGGGTGGTTTGTCCGGCTACCGAGCGGGAATACGCCCCGGAAGAGCTGGTTGCGAGTGTGCTGCGCAAGCTCTGCGACGACGCCGCCACCTACCTGGGGGAACCCGTTGAGGCGGCGGTGATCACCGTGCCGGCTTATTTCAACGACGCCCAGCGCCAGGCCACCCGGGATGCCGGCCGGCTGGCGGGCATCAGCGTCGAGCGCATCCTCAACGAGCCCACGGCAGCGGCCCTCGCCTACGGCTTCGACCGCAGCACGGTGAAGCGGGTGCTGGTGTTCGACCTGGGCGGCGGCACCTTCGATGTGTCGGTGCTGCGCATCGCCCAGGGGGTGTTCGATGTGAAGGCCACCAGCGGCGACACCCAGCTCGGCGGCAACGACTGGGATCGCCGCATCGTCGACTGGCTGGCTGATGCCTTCCAGGCGGAGCACGGCATCGACCTGCGCCGTGACCGCCAGGCCCTGCAGCGCCTCACTGAGGCGTCGGAGAAGGCCAAGATCGAGCTGAGCGGCGTGCAGAGCACGCCCATCTCGCTGCCTTTCATCGCCACCGGACCCGACGGGCCGCTGCACATCGAAACCACCCTGGAGCGCCGGGTGTTTGAGGGGCTCTGCCCCGACCTGCTCGATCGGCTGTTGCGGCCGGTGCAGCGGGCCCTGCGCGATTCCGGCCTCGCAGCCGAGGACATCGACGACGTGGTGCTGGTGGGCGGCTCCACCCGCATGCCGATGGTGCAGGAGATGGTGCGCACCCTCATCCCCCTGGAGCCCTGCCAGTCGGTGAATCCCGATGAGGTGGTGGCGATCGGCGCGGCGGTGCAGGCCGGCATCCTCACCGGCGAGCTGCGCGATCTGATGCTCAACGACGTCACCCCCCTGTCGCTGGGTCTGGAGACCATCGGCGGCGTGATGAAGGTGCTGATCCCTCGCAACTCGTCCATTCCGGTGCGCAAGAGCGACCTGTTCAGCACCTCCGAAGCCAATCAGAGCTCGGTGGAGATCCATGTGCTGCAGGGGGAGCGGCAGATGGCGGACGACAACAAGAGTCTGGGCCGCTTCCGCCTGTCTGGCATCCCGCCGGCGCCCCGGGGCGTGCCCCAGGTGCAGGTCTCGTTTGACATTGATGCCAATGGCTTGCTGCAGGTGTCGGCCACCGACCGCACCACCGGCCGGCAGCAGAGCGTCAGCATTCAGGGCGGCTCCAACCTCAGCGAGGAGGAGATCACCAAGCTGATCGAAGAGGCGGAGCAGAAGGCCAGCGAAGATCGCCGCAAGCGGTCTGAGATCGATCGTCGCAATCGGGCCCAGACCCTGGTGGCCCAGGCGGAGCGCCGGCTCAGGGATGCCGCCCTGGAGCTGGGGCCCTATGGCGCCGAGCGGCAGCAGCGCTCGGTGGAGATGGCCCTGCGCGACGTGCAGGACCTGCTCGCTGCCGACGACCTGGTGGAGCTGGAACTGGCGGTGAGCCAGCTGCAGGAGGCCCTGTTTGGGCTCAACCGGCGCCTGTTGAGTGAGCGCAAGGCCGAACAGGGGCCCCTGCAGGGCCTCAAAAACACCCTGGGCTCCCTCAAGGATGAGTTGTTTGCCGACGACGACTGGGACGACTGGAACCGCCCCGGCAGCGACCCCTGGGCCATGCCACCGTCGCGTTATGACCGCGAGCCCAGCTATCGCGAGCCCAGCTATCGGGAACCTCCCTATCGCGAACCCGAAGCTTTGGTGCGTGAGCGCCCGCCCCGGGTGGATGACGACCCTTGGGGGGATGGGTCCTACCGGTGACGCGTAGCCCCGCCGCCCCGTCCGACTACTGGTCGGTGCTGGGCCTTGAGCCCGGCGCCGACGCCAGCAGCCTCAAGCGGGCCTTTCGCGCCCAGGCCCGCCGCTGGCATCCCGACCTCAACGGCAATGACCCGCTGGCAGAGGAGCGCTTCAAGCTGGTCAACGAGGCCTATGCGGTGCTGTCCGACCCGCGCCGCCGCCAGGCCTGGGAGGCCGGCGATCCTGGTGGTGACGCTCCTGGCCGCGAGCCGCAGGATCCCTTCGCCACCGGCTTTCCCGACTTCGAGGAGTACCTCGACGCTCTGTTCGGTGAGCGGCGCCGTTCCCGTCGGCCCTCCAGTGCTGATTTTGGGCCCCCTGGACGCGACGACGAGGCTGCCCCGGAGCCCGACGCCGAGCCAGAGGGACACGAGCGAGAGGCTCCGGGCTCGGTGACGGCCTCGCCGCCGCCGCCGCTGCCGGTGCAGGCCTCCAGCGACCAAGAGAGCCTGGTGGAGCTCAGCCCCGAGCAGGCCCTGCAGGGGGAGCGGGTGGAGTTGGAGCTTGCCGATGGCACGGCGGTGGAGGTGTGGACCCCACCCCTGGCGGGCGATGGCTGGCGGCTGCGGCTCGCGGGGGTGACCCCCGGCGGCGGCGACCACTTCCTGCAATTGCGGGTGCGCACGGAGGAGGGGCTGCGCATCGATGGCCTGCGTGTGCTCTACCCGCTGGAGCTCAGCCCAGCGGAAGCCGCCCTGGGCGCCGAGGTGGTGGTGCCAACTTTGCGGGGGCCGGTGAAGCTGCGGGTGCCGCCGGGCTCCTCGAGCGGCCGGCTGCTGCGCCTGCGGGGCCGTGGCCAGGAGTGGGGGGAGCAGCGCGGCGACCAGCTGGTGGAGGTGCGCATCGTGGTGCCCGAGGAGTTGGGCGACGCCGAAGCCGCCCTGTATCGCCGCCTGCAGGAACTGGCCGACGATCCCGACGGTCTGCACCGGTGACACACTGAGGGTCCTCTGCCCTTTGCCGCGATCCATGCCGGTGCACGTGATGCTGTTCGATGCCGGAAGTGACCAGGAAGGCATCCATTCGCTGGAGCTCAATGGCCGCACCGTGGTGCTGCTGTTTGAGGACCGCGATGACGCGGAGCGCTATGCCGGACTGTTGGAGGCCCAGGACTTTCCCGTGCCCACCGTGGAGCCGCTCGACCGGGAGGAGATGGAGTTGTTTTGCAGCCAGGCGGGGTACGAGGCCCGTTTCGTGCCGGCGGGGTTTCTGCCCCAGAGCGCCGAAGATCGCCTGCTGATTGCGCCGCCCGAGCGCAACATGGACGTCGCCAAATGGCAGGAGCAGCAGGCGGCCGAGACTGCTGAGAGTTCTGGCGACCCCAGCCTGGAGGCCTTTCGCCGCCAGCTCGAGGGCCTGTTGTGAGCGGGGCCGCGGCCGGCGCAGACCGCGGCCACCTGCTCACCGAACAGGCCAATCCCCTCAGCGAGCGGCTCGACCAGCTGCCCACCGACGCGTTGGTGGCTCTGTTCTGCGCCAACGACCGGGAGCCCCAACGGGCCCTGGAGGCGGCGGCTCCGGCGCTTACGGCCGCCGTGGATGCCATTGCGACGCGGCTTGCGATCGGCGGGCGGCTGTTTTATCTGGGCGCCGGCACATCCGGCCGGCTGGGGGTGCTCGATGCGGCCGAATGCCCGCCCACCTTCTGCACGTCGCCGGAGTTGGTGCAGGGCGTGCTAGCTGGCGGGGCGCCCGCCCTGTTGCGCAGCTCGGAGGGGCTGGAGGATCTGGCCGAGGCCGGCCAGCACGATCTGGAAGAGCGGGGCTTCGGCCCTGGCGATTGCCTGGTGGGCATCGCCGCCGGCGGCACCACGCCCTACGTGCTCGGCGCCTTGCGCCACGCCCAGGCAACCGGTGCCCTGGCGATCGCCATGGCCTGCGTGCCCGCCAACCAGGCCCCCATGCCCTGTGACATCGACATCCGCCTGCTGACGGGCCCTGAGCTGCTGGCTGGCTCCACCCGGCTTAAGGCCGGCACCGCCACCAAGATGGCCCTCAACCTGTTGTCCACCGGCGTGATGGTGCGGCTGGGCAAGGTGCACGGCAACCGCATGGTGGATGTGGCCGTGACCAACACCAAGCTCGAAGATCGGGCCCTGCGCATCCTGCAGGACCTGGCCGGGCTGCGCCGCGAGCAGGGCGCTCAGCTGCTGGAGCAGGCGGGTGGTTCGGTGAAGCTCGCGCTGCTGATGGCGGCCTCAGGCATGGATCCTGGCTCAGCCGCCGCCCATCTGGCCCAGCATGGCCCCAGCCTGCGGGCGGCTCTGCAGGCCTGCGGTGCTCAGTTGAACGGTCTGGCTCAGTTGAACGAGCCCCAGTAGGGCGCGGTGAACAGGTCGACCTGGCGGCGGGTGCTGGCCGGCACCTGCTCTTTGGGGGTCATCAGGGCGTGGCGCAGGGCCTGGTGGGCGCTGCTGGTGGGGCGCTGGGCCGCTACCCGTTCGGCCGCCACCCGCACGATCTGTTGGGCCAGGCTGGCGTTCGCGTGCAGGTTGGCAATCACCATCTCCACCGTCACCGAGGCGTGTTCCTGGTGCCAGCAGTCGTAGTCGGTCACCATCGCCAGGGTGGCGTAGGCGATCTCAGCTTCCCGGGCCAGGCGCGCTTCGGTGTGGTTGGTCATGCCGATCACGGCACAGCCCCAGGAGCGGTAGAGCTCCGATTCGGCGCGGGTGGAGAAGGCCGGACCCTCCATGCAGAGGTAGGTGCCGCCGCGGTGCAGTTGGCGGCCGGTGGGCATCAGGCTTTCGCCCACATCGGCCAGCAGCCGGCTGAGCACCGGACAGAAGGGATCGGCGAAGCCCACGTGGGCCACCAGCCCGTCGCCAAACAGGGTGAGCGGGCGCTGGTGGGTGCGATCGATGAATTGATCCGGCACCACCATGTCGAGCGGCCGAAACTGCTCCTGCAGGGAGCCCACTGCCGACAAGGACAGGATCCAGCGCACGCCCAGGGAGCGCAGGGCCCAGAGGTTGGCGCGATAGGGCACCTCCGTGGGGGTGTGGCTGTGGTGCCGGCCGTGGCGGGCCAGGAACACAACCTCCATATCGCCGATCTTGCCCAGTCGCAGGGAATCGGAGGGAGGCCCGTAGGGCGTGTCGATCGTCAGCTCCTGTACATCCTCCAGGCCCTCCATCGCGTAAAGGCCACTGCCTCCCAGGATTCCAAGCCGGGCACGGCTCAGATCGAGACCGCTGGGCGAGTCGGACGTGGGGCTGCTCATCGGCGAGGCGACCGCATGGCTCTCCATTTTCATCACGCGCATTCCCCCACCCCATACAGTCGGCTTTTACGCACAGCAACCGTGACCAAAGCCGTGATGGAGACCGAGGCCGGAACCATCGAACTCGACCTGTTCGAGAGCGATGCGCCCAACACCGTGGCCAACTTCACCAAGCTCGCCAAGGAGGGCTTCTACGACGGACTGGCCTTCCATCGTGTGATCCCCGGTTTCATGGCCCAGGGCGGCTGCCCCAACAGCCGGGAAGGCTCCCGCGGTACGGCTGGCACCGGTGGCCCCGGCTACCAGATCGATTGTGAGATCAACAGCCAGAAGCATCAGGCCGGCACCCTGGCGATGGCCCACGCCGGCAAGAACACCGGTGGTTCGCAGTTTTATATCTGCCACGGCGCCCAGCCCCACCTCGATGGCGTGCACACCGTGTTTGGCCACACCGGCAACATGGACGTGGTGCTCGCCCTCAAGAACGGCAGTCGCATCACCAAGGTGACTGTTCAGGATTGAAGATCCTCCAGCCAGGACTGCGTTAGCGCCAGACCAGAAAGGCGCCGGGTTGAACCTTCAACTCGGCGCCCAGTTCGCTGAGGGAGCGCTGCTGGCGCTCCAGGTCAGCGCTGGGGTGACTGCTCCGCTGGGCATCCGGAGCCAGCAGCAGGCTGACGGCGCTGGTGTGGCTCCAGTGCGCCATCTGGCTGAGGGCTGCCCCCACTGCTCCCACTCCACCCCGTGTCTGGTCGAGGCCGCTGAGCACCACCGCCAGCGCCGGTTGGTTGAGCAGGGCCAGCAGGCGCGGGTGCTCCTCACGCTCCACCTGAAGCCCCTGCGCCTGCGCCCACTGCTGGAGGGCGTCCAGCTGGGTGGCAATCGCCACCGTGCTGAGCTCCGTGCTGAGCTCAGTGCTGTGCTGCTCGGCGGTGCTGTGCCAGGCCAGCACCGCCGTGGGTCCACCGATGGGGCAGGACGGCCCATCACCCATCAGGTGTCCCAGCTTGATGCGCTTGGTTTGCAGGTAGGCGGCGTTGTGGCTGCCGGGATCCATCACCAGCGGCACCCGGTCTTCCACCTTCAGGCCGTAGCCGCCCAGACCGGCGATCTTGCGCGGGTTGTTGGTGATCAGGCGCAGGCGGTTCACCCCCAGATCGCTGAGGATCTGGGCACCGACGCCGTAGTTGCGCAGGTCGGCGGGGAAGCCGAGGCGCTCGTTGGCCTCCACCGTGTCGAGGCCTGTGTCCTGGAGGGAATAGGCCTTGAGTTTGTTGATCAGGCCAATGCCGCGGCCCTCCTGGCGCAGATACACCACCACGCCTTCGCCGGCCGCTTCGATCATGCGCAGGGCGGTTTCCAGTTGGGGCCGGCAGTCGCAGCGCAGGGAGCCGAAGGCATCGCCGGTGAGACATTCGCTGTGCACCCGCACCAGCACCGGGGCTTCAGCCCGCTCGGGTTGCCCCTTCACGATCGCGATATGTTCGCTGCCATCGAGCTCGTTGCGGTAGCCGATGGCTCGGAAGTCGCCAAAGGCGCTGGGCAAGGTGGCTTCCGCCTGGCGGCGTACGAAACGCTCGGTGTCGAGGCGGTAGCGGATCAGGTCGGCAATGCTGATCAGCCTTAATCCGTGGCGCCTCGCGTACACGGCCAGCTGGGCCAGCCGGGCCATGGAGCCGTCGCTGTTCTGGATTTCACAGATCACCCCGGCCGGGTAGAGGCCGGCCAGGCGAGCCAGGTCGACGGCGGCTTCGGTGTGACCAGCCCGCTTCAACACGCCGCCCTGCTTGGCCCGCAGCGGAAAGATGTGGCCGGGCCGGCGCAGATCGTTGGGACGGGTGTGGGGATGGATCGCCACCTGGATGGTGCGGGCCCGATCCTCCGCGGAGATGCCGGTGCTCACCCCGTTCTCAGCACCCGCATCCACGCTCACGGTGAAGGCGGTCTGGTTGCTGTCGGTGTTGCGATCCACCATCAGCGGCAGATCGAGGGCATCGAGCCGCTCGCCCTCCATCGCCAGACAGATCAGGCCCCGAGCCTCGATGGCCATGAAGTTGATCTGCTCGGGCGTGGCGAACTGGGCCGCGCAGATCAGGTCGCCCTCGTTTTCGCGGTTTTCGTCGTCCACCACCACGATCGACTCGCCGTTGCGGATCGCCGCCAGGGCATCGGCGATCGAGTCGAAACGGATGCCGGGGTCGTGGGAGGGGAGGGGCTGGTCGCGCAGGAGGGTCAACGGAGTGCGGGTGGGGCCTGAGCCCTGGCGCAATCATCCTTTATAAAGCCCGGGTCGTCCTTCCCCGCGGCTCTGCCATGGCCAACAAGCGCGTTGCGGTGATCGGGGCCAGTGGTTACGGCGGGCTCCAAACCTTGCGGCTGCTGCACCAGCACCCAAACCTAGACGTCACGTTCCTGGGCGGCGAGCGCAGCAGCGGCAAGCGCTGGAGCGAACTGGTGCCCTTCCTGCCCCTGGCCGGTGACCCCGTGGTGCAGACCCCGGAGCCCGACGCCATCGCCGAGGCGGCGGATCTGGCAGTGCTCAGCCTGCCCAACGGTGTGGCGGCCCAGCTGGTGCCTCCCCTGCTCGAGCGCGGCGTGCGGGTGGTGGATCTCTCCGCCGACTACCGCTATAGCTCTTTGGCCCAGTGGCAAGAGGTGTACGCCACCGAGGCCCGCCAGGTGCCCCGCAGCGACGGCGACCTGTGCAGTGAGGCTGTCTACGGGCTGCCGGAATGGGAGGCGGATGCGATCCGTCGCGCCCGCCTGGTGGCCGCCCCCGGATGCTTCCCCACCGCATCCCTGTTGGGGCTGCTCCCCTTTTTGAAGCAGGGCTTGATCGACACCGGCGGCATCGTGATCGACGCCAAGACCGGTACCTCCGGCGGAGGACGGGCCGCCAAGGAGCACCTGCTGCTGGCCGAGTGCTCCGAGTCGGTGGCGCCCTATGGCGTGGTGGGCCACCGCCACACCAGCGAGATCGAGCAGTTGGCGGGTCGAGTGGCCGGCCGCGAGATCCAGCTGCAGTTCACGCCCCACCTGATGCCGATGGTGCGGGGTCTGCTAGCCACCGTGTATTGCCGCCTGCGGGATCCGGGCCTCACCGCTGAAGACTGCGCCACCCTGCTGGCCTCGGCCTACCGCCAGGCTCCCTGCGTGGAGGTGCTGCCGGTGGGCACCTACCCCTCCACCAAGTGGGTGCGCCAGACCAACCGGGCCCTGCTGTCGGTGCAGGTTGATCCCCGCACGGGCCAGCTGATCGTGATGGGCGCGATCGACAACCTGGTGAAGGGTCAGGCGGGCCAGGGGGTGCAGTGCCTGAATTTGATGGCGGGCTTGGAGTCCACGACGGGTCTGCCGTTATTGCCCTTCTATCCCTGAGCCCGCTCAGCCAGGCTTGCCAAGCTGCTGGGCGGTGAGGGCTACGGCCAGGGGCAGGATCCGGTGCTCCTGCATCTGAATCCGGCGGGTGAGGCTGGCGTGGTCGTCGCCAGCCAGCACGGGCACGGCCGCCTGCACCAAAATTCTGCCGGCATCCACCTCCTCGCTCACCAGGTGGGCCGTGCAGCCGGCCAGGGTCACCCCGGCCGCCAGGGCCTGACCTACCGCATCGAGGCCCCGGAAGCTGGGCAGCAGGGAGGGATGAATGTTGAGCAGCCGGTCTGGGAAGGCGCCGATCAGAGTGGGGGTGACCACCCGCATCCACCCCGCCATCACCACCAGATCCACGGCAGCTGCCTGAAAGCTGGCCACCAGGGCCCGGTCGAGCTGGTCGCGGCTGGGATGGTTCCGGTGATCGTGCAGCTGGCAGGGAATGCCCAGCCGCTCAGCCCGCTGCTGGGCACCGCAGCCGCCGTTGTTCACCACCAGCAGGGCCACTTCGGCCTGGAGGTTGCCTTGCCGGCAGGCCTGCACCAGGGCCTCGAAGTTGCTGCCGGCACCGGAGGCCATCACCCCCAGCCGCAGGAGGCCGGGCTCCGGTGCGCAGGCCGTTGCATGGGCTTCTCGGCAATCCGGTGGCAACGGCCACTGGACGCAGGGCCCTTGATCGCTAGGGTCTGAAAAAGCGGGCATTGTGCCGTGTCCCACCTCTCCATCCTGCCAACCGTGCTTCGCGATGCCGAGGGACTCGCAGCCAGCCTGGCGGCTCTGGGCCATTCCCCGGAGTGGGGCGGCCAGCTGGAGGGTTTCGCCGGCGAGACCCAGCCTGTCGACTTGCAGGTGACCCTTTCAAGTGGCGTGCAGCTCGGCTGGACGCGCCACACGGATGGATCCCTTGCCTTGGTGGGCGATCTGCAGCGGCTGAGCCGCTCCCAGACCCTGCAGCGTCTGCTGGGCGCCATCACCCGCCGCTACGCCGCTGAGATGGCCCTGCGCGAAGCGGCCAGCCAGCTGTCGGGGGCCCAGGTGAGCGTGGTGCTCTGACGCCTGCTTGTGCCAGAGCGATCCGTGCCAGAGCCCGTGCCCGCGTTTCACCTGGATCTCACGGCCTGCCACCAGCACCTGGTGCGGGTGCGCCTCAGCCACACCCCCAGTCGTTCCTGTCTGCGCCTGTCTCTGCCGTCCTGGACCCCGGGCTCCTACCTGATCCGCGACTATGTCCGTCAGCTTGAGGGGCTGACAGTCAGGCAGGGGGGGCGGACCCTTGAGCCCCGTCGACTCACCCCGAGCCGTTGGCAGCTCGAGCTGCCCAGCCTCGAGCCGCTGGAGATCCACTACGCGGTGCTGGCCACCGAGCTCACGGTGCGCACCTGCCACCTCGACGGCGACCATGGCTTTCTGGCCTTGGCGGCGGTGGCCCTGGAGCTGGAGGGGGAGCGCTGGACGCCCCACCGGCTGCAGCTTTCGCTCCCGACTGGGTGGCAGGCCTTCGTGCCCCTGCCGGAGGCCCCGCAGGGCGATGCCACCGGGGCTGAAGGCGGCGGCTGGCTGGCCCGCGACTTCGATCAGCTGCTGGACACGCCGGTCGAGGCCGGCCCCCACCGCGCCCACGCCTTCAGCGTTGCCGGCGTGCCCCACCGCTGGGTGAGCTGGGGCTCCGATCTGCAAGGACGTGATCCCGTTGACGCCGATCCGCGCTGGCTTAAGGATCTCGAGCAGGTCTGCCTGGCCTGTTGCCGCCTGATGGGGGTGGAGCGGCCGGCGGCGGATCACTACCTGGTTGTGCTGCACCTCACCGACAGCGGCTATGGCGGCCTGGAGCACGATCTCAGCACGGTGTTGCAGTTCGGTCGGCGGTCTTTGGGCCGACCGGAGGGGCGCCGCAAGTTGCTGCAGCTCGCCGCCCACGAATACCTGCATCAGTGGAACGTGCGGCGGTTACGCCCCGCCGAGCTCACGCCCTATCGCTACGACCAGGCGGTGGTGGTCCCCACGCTTTGGTTCGCCGAGGGCGTGACCAGCTATGTCGATCAGCTGTTGCCCCACAGCGCCGGGTGCAGCACCGAGAAGGAGGTGCTCGAGGATCTGGGCGCCGACTTGAGCCGTTACCTGCTCAGCCCTGGCCGGCGGGTGCAGAGCCTGCGCTCCAGCAGCGAGGAGGCCTGGGTGAAGCTCTACCGGCCCGATGCCTATTCGCCGAACAGCCAGATCAGCTACTACCTCAAGGGAGCGGTGCTGGCCCTGGTGCTGGATCTGCACCTGCGTCGCGTTGGGGCCTGCCTGCCCCAGGTGCTGCGCGAGTTGTGGGCCAGCCATGGGGCTGGGGGCCGGGGTTACCGGGACGTGGATCTGATCGATGCGTTTGCCCGCCATGCCGCCGATCTGGCCGTGCTGCTGCCGCAGTGGCTCAACAGTTGCGACGATCCACCGCTGCAGGCCTATCTGGCGGATGTGGGCCTGCGGCTGGAACCCCAGCTGGCCCCCAGCCAGGAGTTGGGCTGCCGGCTGGAGCCTGGGGCCGCTGGCCTGAAGCTGCAGCGGGTTGTCCGCGATGGCCCGGCCGAGCGGGCGGGCCTGGCCGTTGGCGATGAATGGCTCGCCCTCGATGGCATGCGTGTGCGCAATGTCGACGACATCGCGGATCTGCTTCGGCCGCAGCGTCCTCTGAGTGGCCACGCGTTGCTGTTTTGCCGGGACGGACGGGTGCGCACCACCACCCTCCTGCCCGAGGCGCCAGCCGTGGAGCGCTGGACTCTGGATCTGGACCCCGCATCCGGCGAGGCGACGGCACCCCAGCGCCAGCGGTGGCTGACCCTGGAGGTGCCATGACCGCCTCCCCCCGCCCCCTGTGGTTGGCCCTGGCCGCAGGCGCCATGGTCGCCCTGGGGGGAATGGGCTGGTTGGCCCGGGAGTTGTCGGCAGAAGCCAGCGGCGGCCGCAAGCGCCCCAGCCTGCTGGAGCTGCTGGAGGAGGTGCGTCAGCCGCCCGCGGCTCCGGAGCCGGGCCGGCGTGCGGCCCCGGGCCCGCCGAGACAGGCCAGCTGGCAATCGCCTCTGCGCAGCAGTTGCACGATCACCGATCCCGCCCAACGCACCCGGCTGCAGGCCCTGGTGAGCGAGGTGCAGACCTCGCCGGCCCGGGTGCAAATCCACCCCACCAACTACGGCGAGCGGTTCATCCGGGATGCCTATGGCAACCCCATCGACCCCACTCCCCAGCTGGTGGTGCTGCACGAGACGGTGTACGGGATCGGCTCGGCGATCAACACCTTCCTCACCCCCCATCCGCGCGATGACGACCAGGTGAGCTACCACTCCCTCATTGGTGGGGATGGCTCAGTGGTGCAGGTGCTGGATCCCGCCAAGCGCGCCTTTGGCGCCGGCAATTCGGCCTTCAATGGCCGCTGGGTGGTGACCAACGCCAAGGCGAGCGGCTCTGTCAACAACTTCGCCTTGCACGTCAGCCTGGAAACGCCCCTTGATGGCGAGGGCCAGAATCCGACCCACAGCGGCTATTCCGCGGCCCAGTACGACGCCTTGGCGGCCCTGCTGGCCGGCTGGATGCAGCGCTACGGGATCCCGGCCGAGCACATCACCACCCATCGAGCCGTGGATCTGGGCGGCGAGCGGGCCGATCCCCGCAGTTTTCAGTGGTCAGCCTTGCAACAGCGCCTCCAGAACCTGGGAATGCTGTGTTCTGGCCGATCAGATCAGGGGTGAAGGCGCCGCTTTGCGCCTGGAGTACATCAGGGCGTGCAGCTCGGCATCCTGCATGGCGCGCAGGATGCGGCGGGGGTAGTCGAGCTTGCCGTTGTGCAGATAGGCCAGGGTGGCCAGCGCTTTGGCATCCCGTTGGCTCTTGCTGGCCTGCAGCTGGCGCTTCGGCAAGTTCAACTCCCGGCTCAGGCGCGCGAATTTGCCCACCAGCAGCACCACGTTCTGCTCGGGGTCGAGCAAGGCATCACGGGCCTGGCTGATCTCGGCATCGGAGGCATCGGGCTTCAGCAGACCCTGGTGGACCATTTCACCCAGGCCGAGCTGGGCCGGGCCGTGGGTGCTGAACAACCCGGAGTGGGCCGCCAGGGGCAGATCTTCGCCGGGTTTGGCGTGGCGCATTTCGTCGAAGAGAATCGCCGCCACCAGCATCGGATTCACACCTTGGCGATGGCTTTCGGCCAGGATCAAAGGCCTCAGATCGGCGATGCGCCCAAGGGTGTGGGAGCGCAGGGGCTCGAGTTGGTCGATGCCGCTGGTGAAAAGCTGGGCCAGCCGTGGCTGGGGGCCGTGCACGCCAAAACGCCGCTTTAATTCGCTCAGCTCGGCTGCCGAGAACTGCAGGGGGTCGACTTGGTCGCTTGCGCCTTGGGCGGTGCCGATGCTGCCGCTCAGACCAGGGTCAAGCAGCAGCAGGGGCTTGCTGGGGCCACCGGTGAACGGCAGGGTAGCCACGGCCAGAAGGGCTGCCGTCAGCCCAGTGGGGCGCCGAACCCCTACCAGGCGCTTGCCCCAGGCAAGCCAGCTCCGGTGGCTGAAACGGTTCGACACACAAGTCTTAAATTCCCAAACTGATCTTAAGGAATTGTCTGGGTTTTTCTTGGCCCAGGGAACGGTCTGACGTCCGGCCCCTGCTCCTGCGCTGGTGCAGGGCGGGGTTCAGGCGTAAGTTCTGTCGACGTGAGCGGCCTGAGCCGCAAGCCCATGCTTGCCAATTTCGATGGCTCCAGTGCTGAATCCCAGTGGCAGCGCTTCTGCGAGCTGCTCTGGTACGAGGAGGATCTCGGCATCTGGCTGGATGTGAGCCGCATGGCGATCGGCCAGGGCGACCTCGACGGCCTGGCTCCTCGCTTCGAACAGGCTTTCACAGCCATGGCAGCCCTTGAGGCCGGGGCGATCGCCAACCCTGACGAACAGCGTCAGGTGGGTCATTACTGGTTGCGCACGCCCAGCCTGGCTCCGGAACCCGCCATTGCCGCCCACATCGACGCGGAGGTGGAACGGATCGCAGCCTTCGGCCAGGCGGTGCTGAACGGCAGCCTCAAGGCTCCCAACGGCCAGGCCTTCACCGACGTGCTCTGGATCGGCATCGGTGGTTCCGGGCTGGGGCCTCTGTTGATGGTGCGTGCCCTGCAGGACGCGGGTCAGGGGCTCCCCTTCCATTTCTTCGACAACGTCGATCCAAATGGCATGAGCCGCACCCTGGCGGCCCTCGACAGTCGGCTGGCCACCACGTTGGTGGTGGTGGTGAGCAAGTCGGGCGGCACGCCGGAGCCCCACATCGGCATGGAGCAGGCCCAGGCCCGGTTGGAGGCCCGCGGTGGCCAGTGGGCCGGCCAGGCGGTGGCCGTCACGATGCTGGGCAGCAAGCTCGATCAGCTGGCTGTTGCGGGCCAGTGGCTCCGCCGTTTCGACATGTTCGATTGGGTGGGCGGACGCACCAGCATCACCAGTGCGGTGGGGTTGTTGCCCGCGGCTCTGATCGCTGCCGACATCCCTGGTTTTCTGTCCGGGGCCTCCCGCATGGATGCGCTCACCCGGCTGGCCGACCTGCGTCGCAACCCGGCGGCCCTGATGGCGGCCTCCTGGTATGTGGCTGGTCACGGCCGGGGCCAGCGCGACATGGTCGTGCTCCCCTACCGCGATCGCCTGGAGGTGTTCAGCCGCTACCTGCAGCAGCTGGTGATGGAAAGCCTGGGCAAGAAGCACGACCGCAATGGCCAGGTGGTGCACCAGGGCATCGCGGTGTATGGCAACAAGGGCTCCACCGACCAGCACGCCTATGTGCAGCAGTTGCGCGATGGCATCGACAACTTCTTTGTCACCTTCATCGAGGCCCTGGAGGAACCCAGTGATATCCCCCCGATTGGCGATGAGATCCCCGGCGACTTCCTCGATGGCTTCCTGCAGGGCACCCGCTCTGCCCTGAAGGAGGGCGGCCGCCAGAGCCTCTCGATCACCCTGCGCCGCTTTGATGCCACCACCCTCGGCGCCCTGATCGCCCTGTTTGAGCGCGCCGTTGGCCTCTATGCCGAACTGGTGAACATCAACGCCTACGACCAGCCCGGCGTCGAGGCCGGCAAGAAGGCGGCTGCCGAGATCCTGGCGTTGCAGGGGCGGCTTGAGGCGCTGCTGGCGGATGGCCAGGAGCGCAGCCTGCAGGAGCTGCAGCAGGCCCTCGGCGCCGAAAGCCCTGAGCCCCTCTTTTGGATCCTGCGCCATCTCTGTGCCAACCCCCGCGGTTATCGGGCCAGCGGTGCTTGGGGACAGCCCGCGGCGATGCGCTTCGCCAAGGCCTGAGCCGGCCAGCCGCGATGCCACCCGCTGCGATGGCGGGCCCGCCCTCTCCCGCGCAGGTGCTGCAGGAGGTGTTCGGCTATGGCGCCTTCCGGGGCCCCCAGCAGGAGATCGTCGAGCACGTGGTGGCGGGCGGTTCGGCGCTGGTGCTGATGCCCACGGGCGGCGGTAAATCGCTCTGCTATCAGATCCCCGCCCTCTGCCGCCCCGGTATCGGCGTGGTGATCTCGCCCCTGATTGCCCTGATGCAGGACCAGGTGGAAGGCTTGCGCCAGGCCGGGGTGCGGGCAGCTGCGCTGCATTCGAGTTGCTCCGCTGAGGAGAGCGCTGCCACCTGGAGCGCTCTTCGCACCGGAGCGCTCGACTTGCTCTACCTCTCCCCCGAGCGTCTGTTGGCCCCGGGCACCCTGGATCGTTTGGCGGTCCTGCCGATCGCTCTGTTTGCCATTGATGAGGCCCACTGCGTCTCCCAGTGGGGCCACGATTTCCGCCCCGACTATCTGCAGCTGGCGGTGTTGGCCCAGCGCTTTGGCGATGTGCCGCGGCTGGCCCTCACCGCCACCGCCGATCCCCGCACCCGCGAAGAGATCCGCACCAGGCTGCAACTGGAGCAGGGCCGGGTGTTTCTGGCCAGCTTCGATCGGCCCAACATCCGCTATGTGCTGCGCGACAAGGACGATGCCCGCCGTCAGCTGCTTGAGCTGCTGGCCGACCACCGCGGTGAGGCGGGGATTGTGTATGCCCGCTCCCGCAGCCGGGTGGACCGTTTCAGCCGCGACCTGCAGGCCGCCGGGTACGACGCTGTGGCCTACCACGCCGGTTTGGATGCGGCCCAGCGCAGCGCTGCCCTGGAGCGCTTTCGGCGGGAGAGCGGCGTGATCGTGGTGGCCACGATCGCTTTCGGCATGGGCATCGACAAGCCCGATGTGCGCTTTGTGGCCCACGTGGATCTGCCCAAGAGCCTGGAGGCCTACTACCAGGAGACGGGCCGGGCGGGCCGCGATGGTCTGCCGGCGCTTGCCTGGATGGTGCACGGAGCCGGGGATGTGCCCCAGCTGCGCCGGTTCATCGACGACTCCGACGCCGAGCCCGTTCAGAAGCGGATTGAGCACGGCAAACTCGATGCCCTGATCACCTTCACGGAGGCCAGCGGCTGCCGCCGTCAGGTGTTGCTGGCCCACTTCGCTGAGGGGCTGGCCCAACCCTGCGGCAACTGCGATCTCTGCCTGGAGCCGGACACGGCGGTGGATGTGACCGAGCCGGCCCGCAAAGCCCTTTCAGCGGTGTATCGCTGCGGCAGTCGCTTCGGGGCGGCCCATCTGGTGGATGTCCTGCTGGGGGCGGACACCGCCCGGGTGCGTGAGCTCGGCCACCAGGATCTGAGTGTGTATGGCATCGGCCAGGAGCTCGACCGGGGCCAGTGGCGCAGCCTGTTTCGGCAACTGGTCGCCCGCGGCCTGCTGCATTCGGACCCTGACCGCTATGGCGCCCTGGGGTTTGGCGCTGATGCGCTGGTGAAGCCTCTGCTGCGGGGCGAGCAACAGCTGCTGCTGCGCCTGCCGCCCCCCAAGCGGGAGCGGCGACGCCAGCCGTCTGCTGGCACGGCACCCCTTCCTGCGGAGCTCAGCCCCGACGACGCTCCGTTGCTGCAGGCGCTCAAGGACTGGCGACGGGAGCAGGCCCGTAGCCAGGGGCTGCCGCCCTATGTGGTGTTCCACGACCGCACCCTGGTGGAGGTGGTGGCCCGCCGGCCCAGATCACTCCAGGCGATGGCCGAGATCAGCGGCATTGGCCAGGCGAAGCTGGATCGCTACGGGCCGGCGTTGCTGGAGGCGCTGGAGCTGGGCCTCAGGGCCGAGGCAGGCGGCAGCCCAGCTGGATGACGCCTTGGTCGAGCAGGCGACCCAGGCGCAAGGCGGTGGCTTCTTCGACGCGGTTGAAGTCGTCCTGGTGCTGGGTGAGCCAGCTCAGTTCGGCTGGGGCGATGACCCCGGTGCTGAGGGCTTCGAGAAACACGGTTCCAACAGACATGGTGGAGCGGTGCGGCTTCGCAGAAGTTTGCTCCGTCGATCTTGGAGTGACCGGACCTCAGTCTTTCGTAACAAGGCGAACGTGCGGCAGATGCGCCGATTGGCATCCGGAGATACATCCGGGAGTCCCACCCCCCGTTACGTTGACGCGAAGTTTCGTAACAAACTTTCGGTTATGACTGATTCCTCTTCCCGCTTTGGCTTCGTCGCTTTTGCTGAAACCTGGAATGGCCGCATGGCCATGATGGGTTTTGTGATCGGCCTCGCGACCGAGCTGCTCACCGGCCAGGGCATCCTCCACCAAATCGGCCTGGGCTGAGACCAGGTTTCGTACTCACGTGCTCAGAGCCACTGCATCCCGGGGGTTTCGAGCATCTCCTGGCTGGGCCAAGCGCCCAGCCCTGAGAATGCCGCCCCCAGCAGGGCCCAGATCCCTTTGCCGCTGGACAACTCCTGCTCAGCGGCCCACTCCGCTTCCCGAACCTCGGCCTCGGTGAGGCGGAGTCCTTCCACCAGCTGGCGATAAATCGCTTTTTCCTGGGCATTGATCGCGGCGCTGTCCTCTGGGCGTTGGCTCACCCGGGCCATCATGTAGGCGAGTTTCAGCGCCAGAAGCCGGTCCTCGGCCACGCTCATCCGCGCCATCAGCTCATCCAGCAGCGCCCCATCCACAGTCCAGGCTGCCAGCAGACGAGCCGCTTCCTCACTGGCATCGGCGCCCCCTTCAGACGAGAAGTAGCGCACCACCAATTGTTCGAGCAGGCGTTTCTCTTCTGCCGAGACATCTCCGTCCACCCAGGCCACGCAGCAGACGATCTGAAGCAGATCCAGCTGGCGTTCGCGATCGCTGGCCATGGCCTGGAGTCACACAGATCCACCATTTTGAGCGGCTGCGAGCGCTCGTTGCAGCATTTGGTTTCGTGCGCTGCATTGGTGCGCCGTAATCACCCCCGGATGGGGGCAGACAGCCTGCTCCGCCGGGATGACGATGGAAGACAGAACGACACACACACCAAAGGAGGGGGCATGACCTGTTTGGGACGCACCTGCCTTAAGTGGCAGGCCGATGGTGAACTGACAGCTTTGGATCGGCAGCTCGTGCTGCAGCGCTTGGTGCTGGTGGATCAGGATGCCACCGATCTGCTGAGCCTCCTCGCCGACGACCTGCCATGTCCCTCGCTGAGTTGAAGGCCTTTCTGGCCAAGGTTCAAGATGACGCGGCCCTGAGAGAAGCGGTCAAATCCGCTGCGACGGCCGACGACGTGGCCCAGATCGGTGCAGGCCTGGGCTATGAGTTTTCTGGGGACGAACTGCTGCGGATCTCAGGCCAAAAGGTGGGCCGGGTCACCGTGACCAAACAGGACATACCGGGCGAATACAACTGAGGCTTTGGTTCGGTTCCTTGGTTGATTGCTGGTTCGTTTGAAGTTGGCGTTGCTCAGGCAGCGACGGCTGCTGTATCGGCAGGCTGGTTGACCTGCTGAACCAACGTTCGGGCATCAAAGCGCTCCAGCAACTCCGCCCCCCCGAGACCGTGGGTCCAGAGCTCCACATCGGCATCGCCGGGCGCCTGGAAACACCAGTCTTCAAAGGGAAAAATCACCTTCTCGAGAAAGTAGGCCTCAGCACCGATACAGCGCAGGATTACCAGTTGGGCGCTGCAATTTCGGTAGAGGCAGGGTTCCATGGCCCAGGTGTCCTCTGATCGCACCGACCCTGCGGCAGTGCGAGCGCAGCTTCTGTGCCGATGCACACCATTCTGTGGTTTCTTCCCGCCAGGGCCCAATCCATTGGCTAGACATCGCTTAGCGATCGAGATCTCCATGGCCAGGGTTTATCCCACCGCGTCACTGACAGGTCTTGTTTTGGGCCTGCTGACGGCCGCCCCTTGGCTGGACGCGGCCCTGGCGCGCCCGATGCGCGGCGGCGGCCTCGGCGGACCCGCCTCCGGCGCCGGGGTTCGTCCAGGGGCGGGCTGGGGTGCCCCCGGAGCTGGGGTGCGGCCCGGGGCAGGCTTCGGCGCACCTGGGGTTGGGCTGACCCGGGCACCCGGGGTTTCGGCCTGGAATCCGGCCTGGGGGCGGCGGGGCTACTGGCCTGCCCGCACCTGGTCCACCGGCTGGTATCGGCCCTATCCGGCTGCCTGGCCCTGGTGGCGCACCAGTTCAGCGGCCTGGGGTGTCACCAGTCTGGCCACAGCCGCCGTGATCACCAGTGCCGTGGATGCTGCCGCCGACCAGCAGTCCACCGTCATCGTTGTGCCCCAGACCAGCCTGCAGCTCGATTACGGCTCGATTCAGGCTTTGCCCCCCAACGGGGTGCAATTTGCCGTTGCTGCGGCCGGCATGCCTTACGCCACGGTCACGAGCGATTGCAAGCAGGGCCTGATCAACGGCGTCCCGCCCACCACGGCCGACCAGGCGCAGCTGCTCAATGCCAGCTGTCAGATCGCCTACGGCTCGGTCTGAGGGCGGGTGGCCGCTTCACGGCTGCAGATTCGGGCTCTCAACAAGGGGGACCTGCCCCTGGTCACCGCCTGGGCACGGGCTGAACAGTTCGCGCCGGGCCGCGGGGATTTCGCCATCTACCGCCATACCGATCGCCAGGGGTTCTGGGTGGGCTGTCTTGATGGCCGTCCTATCGGTTGCATCGCCGGTGTGCGCTACAATGCCGAATACGGCTTCATCGGCCTGTTTCTGGTGCAGCCCGAGTACCGCGGCCAGGGCTATGGCCGCCAGCTCTGGTGCCATGCCCTGGCGCATCTCGAGGGCATCCCCTGTATCGGCATCGAGGCGGCAACGGATCGCATTGCCGATTACGCCAGCTGGGGCTTTGTGGCGGCTTCTCCGACCCGACGTTGGCAGAGCATCGTGGAGGAGCGAGCACCCGTTGAGGGCAATGCCTCGGGCCAGGCCGCCGCGGCGGAGGGGCTCAGCCTGGTGGAGGGGCCGGCGATTCCGGATGCGGCCGTGCAGGCCTACGACGCGGTGCGGGAGCCCAGCCCACGCCCCCATTTCCTGGCCGACTGGCTGCACCATCCCGCTGGCACGGTGCTGGCGTTGATGGATGCGGCGGGGGCCTGCCATGGCTTCGGGCGGATTCGCCCCTGCTTGCTGCAACGGGGGGAGGGTTGGCGGATTGGCCCCCTGCTGGCCGACACGCCAGCCCTGGCGGTACGCCTGCTGGAGGCCCTGATGGAGCGCCATCCCGGCGTGGTGTTGATCGATGCCCCGGGGGCCAATCCCCAGGCTGCTCCGCTCCTGCAGCAGCTTGGCTTTGCCGTGGTGGGGGAGAGCCTGCGGATGGTGCGAGGCGTGCTGCCGGCGGTGCCCCTCAACGACGTTTATGGGTTGGCCTGCCTGGAGCTGGGCTGAGCGCGGCGGGCCGCCAGGCCCGCTTCGGTGGCGGTGATGCCCGCGAGCGCCAACAGTCCGGCCAGACCGATCAGTTGGTTGCGCTGCACGAGGTCGGGCATCAGCCCGGGATCCACCTTCTGGCCCAGCAGGGCGCCAGCCACAAACCAGGCCGTGGCCACCGCGGAGGTGATCCAGTAGGCGCGCCAGCGACGTTGATAGATGTAGCCAGTGCCCAGGCCGGGCACCAGGTTGAGCACCACGGCTACCCAGGGGCTAGAGGCAGCCAGGATGGTTTGTGGGCTGGGCCGATCGACCTGGCTGGCTGGCTGCATGGCTGCGACGTGTGGTGCGTTGTGACTTGGCTTAGCGCAGCGCCGCCGGTGCTGCGTCAGGGTGGGGGTTGACGAGCCGCGCGCCGTGCTGGCAGGCCTGATGATTCTGCTGGTGATGACGGGGGTGGCGGGAGTGCTGAACCCCAGTCGTCAGGACTTTGCCTGGTTCATTCGGCTACGCCGGCCCCGCTGGTTGGTGTTTGAAGGCTGGATCCCGGTGATCTGGCTGCTGATCTATGCCTGCTTCGCGGCTTCAGCCTGGCTCACCTGGCAGGCCTCCTGGAGCGCACCCTGGATGGTGGCGTATCTGGTGCAGTTGGTGTTGGTGCAGAGCTACACCCTGGCGATCTGCCGCAGCCGCAGCCTGGGTGCGGGCACGGCGATCGGCTTTGCCGGCTGGGTGTGGGGCATTGCCCTCACCCTGGGGGTGTCAACGCTGAGCTCCCTGGCCGCTGGCCTGCTGGTGCCCTATCTGCTCTGGAGTCCGGTGGGCACGTTGGTGACCTGGCAGATGCGGCAGCTCAATCGCGGGCGACGCCCATAGCCGCGAGCAAGCCGCCGGCGAAGCCACTGAGGTGGCCGATCCAGCTGACGCCGGGCGGCGAAAAAATTGGCAGCAGGCTTGGCAGCACCCCGGCGTAGGTGACCAGGGCCAGCACCGACAGGGCCAGCGACAGGGGGCGCTTCTCCAGCCAGCCGATCAGCAGCAGGTAACCCAGCAGGCCATACACCACACCAGAGAGCCCATGGCTGCCGCTGGGCCAGAGCAGCCACACGGGGATGGCGGTGGCGTACACCCCCAGCCAAACGGCCAGGTAATCGCGGCGACCGCGCAGCAGCACCAGCCAGGAGAGGGGCAGAAAGGTGAGGGAGTTGGCCAGCAGGTGGCCGAAACCGCTGTGGCTGAAGGGAGCCGTCAGCACGCCCAAAAATGAGCCACCAGGCGTCATCGGCAGATTCCAGCGCCCACCAAACACCAGCTGATCCACCAGTTCCTGCAGCCAGGGGATCAGCAGGATCACCACGGGGATCACCAGGTTGAAACCAGCTCGGGCGATCCAGCGATCCAGGCGTTGGGGCAGCGATTCACTCACGGAACAGGCACGACGCTGCAGCGCAGCATGGCAAGCGCTTCATCCGGAAGGCCGAGGAAGCGATCCAGCCAGGGGTCTCCGCTGGGTGGCACCGTGGCGACGCCCACCAGCAAGGTTTGGCCATCCGCGTCCAGGGGTTGTCCGCTGGCCCGGTGGCGCAGGCCCTGGGCCGCGGTGCTGCTGAGCTCCGTGTCGATCTGCAGAGCGGGGGGCTGGTAGAGGCCTGCGAGGTTGAGGTGAAAGCGAGCGCGAAATCGCAGCGTCAGGCTGGCAGTGGCTGGATCCCAGTGGCCCGCTAGCTCCTCGGGCTCGATGTGGATGGCCAGCCCTGGTGGCAGCGGCAGCCCCAGCACCCGGGTGGTGCGCCAGCAGAGCGGCGGAATCACCAGGCTCGCCGGCGCAAACACCAGCGCCTGGCGGCCAGTGTGATCGGCGGCATCGAGGTGTCCGAGGCCACCGCCTCCACGGGCGTCGTAGCGGAAGCGGGGATAGCCGGCGATCGCCAGGCCGCAGCCCGCTGTGGTGCTCAGCTGCAGCTGGCCGCTGCTCGGCCAGGCGCTCACAGGCCGCGCAGGGCTTCCAGTTCCCCGCGGCTGTGCAGCTCGGCCAGGGCGTCGTAGCCGCCGATGGCCACGCCATCGATGACGATCTGGGGCACGCTGCCTTCGGCAGTGGGCTGGATTTCCAGGAAAGGAATGCCGAGGGTGCGCAACATGCGCAGGGCCCGCCGCGAGAAGGGACAGCCCGGCAACGTGGCGATCTCAACGCGCGGTTTGGCGATCATCCGCGGGTGGGTCAGCTCCTGGGCCGGCTCGGTGAGGAACCCCACCAGCAGGTCGGCGCCGCGCAGCACCAGGGTGCCGTGCTCGAGATGGCCGCCCCACACCTGGCATTCGGCATCGGAGAAGCTCAGGTGCAGGTGAACACCATCCGGCGAGAGGGTGCCCTGCAAGGTGATGATTTCGAGTTCGCCCTGGAGCACGGTGGGGGCGGTTTTGCCGGGGCAGGCGAAGGCCGCCTGGGAGAGGTTGCCCACCACACTCAGCACAAAGCCACCGGCCTGATGCTGCTGGGCCAGCTGCTCGAGGCCGCGGCGCACGTCGCTGCCGGCCTCAAGGTGGAGCGGCACGGCATGCATGGTGCGAGCGGAGCGGGAGTTGGGGGCAGATTACGCCGGTTGCATGCTGGTGCCGTTGCAGAGGAGGGATGGCATCAGGTCACCACGTGTTGCGGCGTGCCGGCGAGGAACGCGGCAATGTTGGCAGCCGAGAGGGTGAGCAGCCGGCGGCGGGCGGCCCTGGTGGCCCAGGCGATGTGGGGGGTGATCACGCAATGCTTCGCCGTGAGCAGTGGATTGTCGGCCGGGGGAGGTTCCACGGAGAGCACATCGAGGCCGGCACCGGCAAGGTGGCCGGCGTTGAGGCCAGCCGCCAGATCTGCTTCCTGCACCAAGCCGCCCCGGGCTGTGTTGATCAGGTAGGCCGTCGGCTTCATCTGGGCAAGCCGGATGGCGTTCACCAGATGCTCGGTGTCGGCGGTGAGCGGACAGTGCAGGCTCACCACATCACTCTCGCCAAACAGGCGATCGAGGTCGACGAAGGCGCCGCCCTCCGCGATGGTGCCTGCGCCACTGCGCCGGTTGGCGAGGATGTGCATGCCGAAGGCCCGGCCCACGCGGGCCACCGCCGCGCCGATCTCGCCGTAGCCCACGATTCCCAAGGTGAGGCCGGCGAGCTCTTGCAGGGTGCCATCCCAGTAGCAGAACTGCTTACTGGCACTCCAGCGCCCTTCGTGCACCGTGCGGTTGTGGTGGCCGGTGCGGTTGGTGAGCTCCAGCAGCAGGGCGAACACCGCCTGAGCCACTCCAGGCGTGCTGTAGGCCGGCACATTGCACACCGTGATGCCGCGATCCTTGGCCGCTGCAACGTCCACCACGTTGAAGCCCGTGCCCAGCACGCTGATCAGCTTCAGATGGGGCAAGGCAGCGAGCACATCCGCCGGCAGCGGAGTTTTGTTGGTGAGCACGATCTCCGCAGCCCCGATGCGGGAGATCACCGCCTCCGCCTCCGTGTGGTCAAACACGGTGCACGGGCCGAGGGCCTCGAGTTCAGCCCAGCTCAGATCGCCGGGGTTGGCCGTGTAGCCATCGAGGATCACGATCTGCATGGTGGGGCGGAGGCTGGGGTTGCGGTCGCGATCCGTACAGCTCTTGATAGGCCATCGATGAGCAGCTTCATAGAGATGATGACCTCAGCGACCGGGCTGGCCCCGGCAAGCCCAGAACCTGAGAGAGCCGTGCTGATCACAACCTTCCCGGAGTTCGTCCAACGGGCCGACTATTCGCTCCTGGAGTCGCTGCAGGGCGATCCCCAGGCGAGCGGCGATGGCCAGGATCACCGGCCCCGCCAGGTGTTCTCCGGTCATTTTGTGCCGGTGACGCCCACGCCGCTGCCAGATCCGGAGTATGTGGCCCATAGCCAAGCCTTGTTTGATGAACTGGGCCTGAGCGATGGGCTGGCCCACGACGACCAGTTCCGCCGTCTGTTTTCCGGCGACATCAGCGTGGCCACAGGGCCGATGCGCCCGTATGGCTGGGCCACCGGCTATGCCCTGTCGATCTACGGCAGCGAATACATCCAGCAGTGCCCGTTTGGCACCGGCAACGGCTACGGCGATGGCCGGGCCATTTCCGTGTTTGAAGGCTTGTTCAACGGCAAGCGCTGGGAACTGCAACTCAAAGGCGGCGGCCCAACGCCCTACTGCCGCGGCGCCGATGGACGGGCGGTGCTCCGCTCCAGCGTGCGCGAGTTTCTGGCCCAGGAGTTCATGCATGCCCTCGGGGTTCCCACCTCCCGCTCGCTGACGCTTTATGTGTCGCGCGCTGAAACGGTGCGGCGGCCCTGGTATGCGCCGAACTCCAGCTCGTTCGATCCCGACATCCTGGTGGACAATCCCGTGGCAATCACCACCCGGGTGGCGCCCTCGTTTCTGCGGGTGGGTCAGCTGGAGCTGTTTGCCCGTCGCGCCCGCAGCCAGGCCCATCCGGATGCGCTACTCGAGCTGCGGATGATCGTGGCGCATCTGATCGAGCGCAACTACCGGGCGGAGATTGATCCGAGCCTGGAGTTCAGGGATCAGGTGGTGGAACTGGCGGGCTTGTTTCGCGGGCGGCTCACCGCACTGGTGGCGAATTGGATCCGCGTGGGCTACTGCCAGGGCAATTTCAACAGCGACAACTGCGCTGCCGGTGGCTACACCCTCGACTACGGCCCCTTCGGCTATTGCGAACTGTTCGACCCCCGCTTCCAACCCTGGACCGGCGGCGGCGAGCATTTCTGCTTCTTGAATCAACCGGTGGCCGCCGAAGCCAACTTCCAGATGTTCTGGGCCGCCATCCGGCTGCTGCTCGCAGACCATGCGGAGGCCCTGGAGCGGCTGGATGCGATCCGCGACAGCTTCGTCGCAGCGATGCAACAGGAGCTCGAGGCGATGTGGGCCAGGAAGCTGGGCTTGAGCAGTCCCGATGCCGCGCTGGTGAACGAGCTGCTCGAGCTGATGGTGGCGTCCAAGGCGGATTACACGATCTTCTTTCGGCGGCTCTCCGAGATTCCCGAGCAGCTCTCAGCCCTACAAGCGAGCTTCTATCTGCCCAGCTCCGAGGAGCTCAAGGTGCAGTGGGAGAGCTGGCTGCAACGGTGGCGGCATCAACTCAACGCCAACGGCAACCTCAGCGAAACCTCCGCAGCCATGAAAGGGGTCAACCCCGCGATCACCTGGCGCGAGTGGTTGGTGGCGCCCGCCTATCAACAGGCTGAACAGGGAGATACAACCCTGATCCAGGAGCTTCAGGAGGTGTTCAGCCATCCCTACGACGCGCCAGCAGCCGAACTGGCGGCGACCTACGACCGGCTCAAGCCCAGGGAGTTCTTCAATGCGGGTGGCGTGTCGCATTACAGCTGTTCGTCCTAGGCCGATCGGGATCGGCGCAGGCCCTGCCAGCTGTCAGGGCTGGCCATGATCCCCGCGTGGTGGCGGCTGAACCCGGAATCAGCAAACCACCCCAGTGCAGATGCCGACTTGGTCCCTGTGCTGTGCGGTAGGTCACAGCTTGCTGATTCGTTATTTTTTCTTTTTTAAATGCGTGACTTTTCAAGAACCTGTTGCACAGGCCACAGCAGCCAGGCGAGTGGAAGCTGTGCAATGAATGACTGTCACCAAAGATTCAAGGAGCTGCTTCTCCGCAACTGGTGATTTCTCAACGTCTGCAGACCTCAACAATGACAACCTCCCCCAGTGCCGCGGATGGGTTTGCGGCGGTGGCTTTGGCAGCGCTCTGCTGGGATGGCGTGATGAGCGCAGCGGGAGCTCGCTCCCTTCGCCACGCTTTGGATTACCGCCTGCCTTTTCGCGACTACAGCGATGGCGAGATGGCGCAATTGCTGGATGGCCTGTTAGGGCAATTGCGCACACAGGGAGCCGAGCATCTGATGGTGAGCTGAAGGTGGATGAGCGAAATATTCTCAATAATCTTGCCGCGGTTCTCAATCTGGAGTAGTCGCTCACAGACGACATCCTCCAGGTGATGGATCCTCCAGGTGATGGATGTGCTGCATGGCAGCCTGGAATGAGCACTACGCCAGGTCTTCCTCTGCGTTGGCGCGAATCGTGCAATCGCTCAGCGGGTAGCTGACGCAGAGGAGTGCAAACCCCTTCTCGATCTGGTCGTCGTCCAGATAGGACTGATCGGATTGATCAACCTTGCCCGCGATGAGCTGGCCGGCACAGGTGCTGCAGGCGCCTGCCCGGCAGGAATAGGGGAGATCAATGCCCTGCTCTTCGGCGGCATCGAGGATGTAAGCGTCGTCTGGGCAGGGAAAGGATTTGCCGCTCTCAAGCGTGATCGTGAAAGTGGGCATGGCGATCAAGGTCGGTTTGACAATCGTGGGCTCCCTGGATCGGCATGGGCTGTGCTGAGCACTACCACTTGGCGTGAGCCTGCATCTGTTCAGCAAGACACAGCTGAAGGCTGCTCACCGCTGAGCCACTGCTCCAACGGAGGCAGCTGGAGTTGCTGGTTGCGATCGAGGCCCTGCAGCTCGTCCAGGTTTCTGGCTGTGCGCACCTCCACGGCGTAGCGCATCAACGAGCCAATGCCGGTGCCGCGGTAGCTGCCGCTGACAGCAGCGGCCAGGTGGTGATCGGGGGCAGCGGTGAGCGCCACATGCCCGTCTGCCACGGCCAAGCCAAGGCTGGGGTCATAGCCCCGCCAACCTGCGCCGGGCAGGTAAACCTCCGCCCAGGCATGTAGTTCGTGCTCGCTCACTTCCGCGGGGTGGTGCATCGAGTAGCCGCTGACGAATCGAGCGGCAAGACCGAGACTGCGACAGGCCGCCACAAACAGCATGGCGGTGTCACGGCAGGCGCCGGTCCGCGTTGCGAGCGTGTCGACAGGGGGCATCGGCTCACCGTCGGGCCGTCCCACGTGTTGAAAGCCACGGTGGATCGTGTCGGCCAGATGCATCAGGAAGTCGGTGGTTGCGCCATCCACCTCTGAGGCCAGTGTCGCTGCCCACTGCTGCACCGGCTTGGCTACAGGCTGGCTCCCGGTGACTTTCAGGAAAGTTGTCACTCCTGGGCTGCCATTCAGACGGCCTGAATTAAGGGTAGCGCCAGGGTCAGTTCGTGCTCTTCCGGTGGCTTGTTGATCCACACATCTTTGGGTTGATCCCAG